>QBWB01000020.1 GCA_003284185.1 Prochlorococcus sp. AG-315-C08 | reverse complement strand
ATCCACAGACCATCCACACATTGCTATTTTGCTGAGATCCAAGAGCAACAAAGAATATAAACTATTGGCTAATAAAAAGCTAACCTTAAGAAAGGGTCAGAGATTCAAAGAAGTTAGCCATTTCTATTCCAACTTCATTACTACTTGTAATTTTTTTCTATGAGTTCAATGACAAATTACGACCACATAACTCAAATTTCAAATGTACTGGTAATTGGATGTGGAGGTGCCGGGTTAAGAGCAGCGATAGAAGTCAAACTAGCGGGACTTCAAGTCTCAGTTCTAGGGAAGCGAATCAAAACAGATTCGCATACTGTTTTAGCTGCAGGAGGAATTAATGCAGCATTTGGGAATGTAGATCCCGAAGACTCCTGGGAACAGCATTTTGCGGATACTTATATAGAAGGGTATGGACTTGGAGACTCATCCCAAATTGAAATAATGGCTAAAGAATCTCCTTCCATTGTTAAAGAAATCGATACATGGGGAGCAAATTTCGCAAAATTAAAAAATGGAACTTTAGATCAAAGATTTTTTGGGGCTCATACATATAGAAGAACTTGTTACTCAGGTGATTTCACAGGTTTATCAATTTTAAAAACACTGATTAATAAGGCAGAGTTTTTAAAAATTCCAATTCATGATACCCAATACGTCACTGAGCTACTTATAAAAGACGAGATGTGCTTCGGGGCAATGTCATTCGATATCAATACAGCCGAAAGAACAGTTCATTTAGCTGACGCTGTTATTCTTTGCACAGGAGGACATACAAAAATATGGAAGAAAAGTTCTTCTAGAAAGAAAGAAAATACAGGCGATGGATATTACTTAAGCCTAAAGGCAGGTTGCGAGTTGAAAGATATGGACATGGTTCAATTTCATCCCTCAGGAATGCTTTTCCCAGAAGAAATTGCAGGAACATTAGTAACAGAAGCCGTTAGAGGAGAAGGAGGGAAACTTATAAATAACAACGGAGAACGCTTCATGATTAATTATGATAAGGAAAGGATGGAGCTTTCAACTAGAGATAGGGTTGCTATAGCAAACTTCACAGAAATAGTTGAAGGTCGAGGGACTCCTAACGGAGGGGTTTATCTAGATATAAGTCATATGAGCAAAGAATTTATCATGCAGAAAATACCAAGTATTTATAGGCAGTTTTTAGATGCACAAATGCTTGATATTTCAAAAGAGCCTATGGAGGTAGCTCCAACTGCGCACTATTCGATGGGTGGCATTGTAATAAGTCCTAAAGAGCATTGCACATCAATACAAGGTTTATATGCTGCAGGAGAAGTAGCCGGTGGACTACATGGCGCAAATCGTCTAGGAGGGAATTCACTTGCCGAAATTTTAATTTTTGGGAAAAGAACAGGGCTAGCTAGTGTTAATTATTCAAAGCAATTAAAGGCACAACTAAGATCTGATATATCCATCAAAAATGCTCATGATAATATCAATAAATTCTTAACTAAAGGCACAGAATTAGCAAAGCCGTTACAATATCAATTAAGTAATATCATGTGGGAGCATTGTGGTGTAATAAAAGACAAAGAGTTACTGGAGTCAGGCCTCAGAAAAGTTAAAGAAATTAAAGATATTATTAAAGACATAGACGTTAGGATTGACTATCAAAGTTGTGATGATCTTATTCAAATATTTGATTTAGAATCATCAGTCATTTCTGCACAAGCAACAATGCTTTCAGCATTAAATAGAAAAGAGAGTAGAGGCTCGCATCAAAGGAGTGATTACCCGAAATTAAATAATTGTGAACAATGCAATTATCACGTCAAGCTGAATAAACAGACTTTTGATTTAGATATTTCAAAGAAAAATATTGCCCCTTTGAGCAAGACTCTTCAAAATATTATTAGCAAAACTAACAAAGTTATTGATTTTAAAGGTAAATTAATTGAGTAATTACAAGATTCTTATATTGGAACTACCACTGTGGATTGACTCGTATCCATCCATCAGCTAAAAGATTCTTCCACAATTCTATAGCTAGGCCTCTTCTCATCCTCTTACGACTCTTAAGAAGAGGTAGACCGTTTTCCTCAAACCTACCCTTATCGACTAAGACCTTTGGATTTAACTCCCAACTCTCCCAATCATATCTGAATTTCACTATCCAAACTCCATTTGGCTCCTTAAGCCATCCATCACGCTTCATCCAGCCGCTCCAGGCATAGAACAAATATACTACCATTGTCCGTTTAGCCTCTAGGCCCGTACTCGAATTCCTGCCCAGATTGACATCCAACGACTTAACTAATAGCGAGCAAACCTGTAAGCAAAAGAGGTTTAAGGCATCAGAGTGAATAGATCTCAAAAGTTAATTCGTTCAATTCTTATTCTCTTCCAATACGGATTAGATAGAGTAAAGAAAAGAGAGGGAAGCATGAAGTTTCATTCCAACTTTGAGTTCGTTTTGTCAACTCACTACAAACAAAATGAGGGATGTAAAAGCAATTAAAAAGAAAATAAGAAAATCGATTAGGGAAAGAGAGGAAGGCTTCACTCTTATTGAATTAATAGTTGTAATGTCAATTGTCGGAATATTGTCTGCTATAGCTATTCCAATTTTTTCGGGATATATATTAAGTACACGTCAAGCTGCTGCTATTACATATGTTGATCAAGCACTTAAAGCCGCAAAAATACATTGGATGCTGAATGGAAGATGGCCGAATTGGTGGTCAGAATTTGGTAAAAAATGTAACATCGAACCTTAAGAGTTGTTCAACATATGGTTCTGTATGTAATGGTAATGAACGTGCAATTGTAGATGGCCAATACCTTTTAGGTTTTTATGTGAGAGGTAATGAATTCGAATAAGTGCCTGGCGTTTTAATAATTTTTGTGGAACTTCTAAAAATAGATCAGTTTTTGGATGCGTTTCAACAATTAAGTCAAAAAGCATCTATGCATGGAAAGAACCCAACAGCTTTTACCAAGGTCCTTGTTTGGCATTTAAGTTCTCATCCGTGGAATCGCTGCAAGTGATAAGAAATCTACAGATCTTGCAAGCATTACCCCATTCCATTGACAGGATCTATTAATAGAGCAAGGAAAGCAGGAAGCCAACCACTGACCAATGGAAGAAGGGAATCAACTACTGGCTATGCAGTGTGAGCCTTGAATTATTGAGAGGGCTCAGAAGAGAATCATGAACTTAATCAATTTCCCCCTGTAGGCTTCTCTTCCTCAACAGGCTTCTCTTCTTCTTCAGAGAACATTCCTTGTAGGAATTCAGAAAGTTTTTGGAAAAGTTCCTTTAGAGATTCAATAAGTTTCTGTAGGAAGTCTTTCATATAAAATTTTCCCAAAGAGTCCTAAGGGAAATAAAGCTTACTTAAATAAAAACATCTATACATTCTCAAGTCATTCCAAAAAAATACTTTTTGCCCTCTTAAGTACAGAGATATTTTTCATCTGGTTTTTAATCTGCTAGCTATATACTAATAAAAACCTGATTAAAATAGAATAAAGAAATAGGAGTGAAAATGTTAAGCCATCCACACACCATCCACACATCGCAATATCGCTGAAATCCCATGGCTCCAAAGGAAATTAACTATTGGCTAATGAAAAGTGAGCCTGATGCTTACAGTATTTCCGACTTGAGAAATGAAAGAGAAACACTCTGGGATGGAATACGTAATTATCAAGCTAGAAACTTCATGAGATCAATGAAAATTGGTGATCAAGCTTTTTTTTACCATTCAAATACAAAACCACCTGGAATAGTTGGACTAATGGAAGTAATAGAAACGGGTCTAATTGATCCATTTCAATTTGATATTAAATCTAAATATTATGACAAGAGATCAAAACATGACAATCCTCGCTGGGACTGTGTAAAAACTAAATTCATATGTGAATTTAATAATATGATTACACTAAAAGAACTATCAGAAATATATACTCCAGATCAGCTAACAGTTGTAAAAAAAGGTAATAGGCTTTCAATAATGCCAATAAATAAAGTAATTGCAAATGATCTTCTATTAAAACTCAGAAATGTCTAAATAAATAAGCCTTAAGGTTAATTAATCTATTATAGAAAAAAGAAAAAAGACTTAATTAATCCCAGTTAGAAATAGGAAGAATCTAAAATTATTTTCATCGCATTAGTCAATGATTTAGTAACGTTCTTTGGCCAAAAGATCTCTGCACCTCGACTAAAGGGTTCACTCTGACTGAGAATACATTTAAGACTCCACCCATTTTTATCACCTTTCAAAATTGCGAACCAAGGATTATGTTCAATTTCAAGAGTTATATCTTCATCACCCATTAGTTGATCTTGAACAGCAAGGTATTGTTTGTTTAAATCAAACACTACTTGAATAAAAGAATTCCATTCAGAATCATTTAATTCTATTGCCCAGTTTTTGCCACCTATAAGTGTAGAGAAATTGCCCCTTGATGGATCTCTAATCAATCTCCACCCACAGCCCTCTTTTTTTATCACCTACCCGGGCAATAAATCAGGTTGATCTTGCTCATCGCTTAACTCAATTATTGCCCTTTGAACTGGTTTAACAGTTGATTCTTCCAGCAATCCATCAAAGTCATCAAATCTTCTTTGCTTAGCTCGAAAAGCTATACGAACCGTTGTGAGATAGCGGTTAGTGGAGTGTCTAACTAGGCTTTCACCTCGTTTAGCTAAATCCTTAGAATTCATACCTGAGTCTGACTTGAGCACACCGAAAATTCATAATATAAAGTCATAATAGGAGAGAATCGTTCAATTCCATATAATTAAAAAAATAATTATTGCTCCCTAACTTCCTAAACTATCAAGTAATTACACCTTGCTTATTTTAATAACCCTTATTTAGGAATCCTAAAGAAAATGGAACCCCATAAATTTAATCAATTAGAGAATCCCTCACAAATTGAACAGAATAAAAAAGAGATAGGAACATTGGCAATTGATTTAGGGAGTTCTACCACGGTTGTTGTCTTTCAAAAAGAAAATGGTGAAAAGCCTCAACTTTTAGATTTACCACCCATCAGTAAACGATCTGGCGAAATACCTAGTTTAATTTGGCAATCATCAAATAAAGCAAAAGATTTTTTAGTAGGGCAGCAAATTATTGACTTAAACTTAAATCTAGAAGAAAGAGAAGAAAATCTTAGTCAAGATTTTAAGAGATGGATAGGGGCTCCCAAAGTTAATCATATTTACAATTCGAGCATTTCCCCAGAGAAATCTGGAGAGATTCTAATTCATAAAATTTGGGAACAAGTCTCAAAAAAAATAAAAATAAAAAGATTAGTTTTAACTGCTCCTGTCGACACATATCGCACATATAGAAATTGGTTAACTAATGTATGCAATTCTTTAGAAGTAAAAGAAATCGCGCTAGTTGATGAACCTACTGCTGCAGCCATGGGTGCTGGTCTACCTCCAGGTTCAAAGTTGCTTGTTGTTGATATAGGAGGAAGTACAATTGACATGTCAATTGTTGCTTTAGAAGGGGGAGAAGGAAGAGCTTCCCCAATAGCTCAACTAGTTAGATTCGATGGAAATGATTTAGAAGGTAAAAGTACACAAGTTCTTCGCACTGCAAAAGTTCTTGGGAAAGCAGGAATTCGATTAGGAGGAAGAGATATAGATAGATGGATTGCTCATCATTTATTACCTGAGACTAAACAAACAAATCTTATCTTAAATGTTGCTGAAGAACTCAAATGCGAATTGAGCAACGTAAATTTAAAAGAAACAAGCGTTATTTCAAAAAAGCTTAAATTTGAAGTCAAAGAAGATAAATTTCTAAAACTCTCTAAAAAAGGACTCGAAGACTTACTGATAGAAAAAGGACTTCTTGAAAGTATTGAAAGTCTTTTTAATAAAACAATTAATGCAGCAAGACGTAATTCTTGCCAATTAGAACATCTTGATAGTGTTGTTTTAGTAGGTGGAGGAGCTCAAATACCTATAATACAAAAGTTTTTAAGCAATCTCTGCCAAAACATCCCTCTTATAACACCTCCTCCTGTAGAAGCTATTGCATTAGGAGCATTAATGTTAACCCCTGGAGTAAGAATTAAAGATGTACTGAATAAAGGTGTTTCTTTAAAATGTTGGAATAAGAGAAATGAAAAATATATATGGCATCCTCTCTTCTTTGCTGGTCAGCCATGGCCAACAATACAACCCCTTGAGATAATTTTAGCGGCAAGCATAGATAATCAATTAAATATAGACTTGATAATTGGAGAACCTGAAGAAAAAGGATCCCATGAAATAGTTTATGTAAATGGATTACCTAAACTTGATGAGATTAAATCTGAAGACAAAATAACACAATTAAGTAATACTATTATTTCTATTCCTCTTAATCCACCCGGAGAGATTGGAAAAGATTGTATTAAGTTGAGATTTATTATTAATGATAATTGCGAACTTCAAATTGATGGTATGGATTTGAGAAATGAAAATGAAATCAAAACTATGAATTTAGGTAGTATTAAATAAATATACTAAACCTTATTTGATTAATTATTTGATATCTTCTTGCATAAAAATACACCCTCTTCACCATCTACTTCTGTCAATCTAAGATCAATAGACTCATCTTGACTTGTTGGCACAACTCGTCCACAAAAATCTGGCTGAATAGGCAATTCTCTATGTCCTCTATCAACCATTGTCAAAAGCATTACTCTTTTAGCTCTACCCCAAGATTGAAGAGCTTCAAGAGCAGCTCTTATAGTTCTTCCTGTGAAAATCACATCGTCAATTAAAACCACTTCTCTATCTTCAACACTTGAGGGTAAGTCAGTTCCTTGGCCAATTCGAGTACCAACTCTTGAAAGATCATCTCTATGAAAAGTTGGATCCAAGCATCCATATTCTATGGGCTGACCACATAATTCTTCTAGATAAAGCGCCAGTAATTTAGATAAATAAACTCCTCTTGTTGGTATCCCTACAAGTAACAAAGAACTATTACTTGGGACCTTTTCAAATATTTGAGATGCCAATCTTTTAAGAGTTCTTTCAAATTCTTTTTTCGAGAGGATTTCGATCTCTTTTTGCATGCCTTGATCTTTCATTTTATAAATTCCTAAAAAATTTCATTTTTTCTTAGGAATCACTGAAACACTTATTTAATCTAATTGGGAAAAGCTAACCAAAACTTGAAGTATTAGCCTGATTACCTATTAGGAAGTAATTTGATACGAAGGCAACCCAACTAACAGTAAATCCATTACTTAGAATGGGAATAAGTAACCCAGCCATTTCAAAAAACTCACCAAAAGTAGCGCCAGTGGTACTAGCGATACTTGATGGATGGGGGCATAGAGAAGAAAAAAATCATAATGCAATAAAACAAGCTTCCACGCCCATAATGGATGCCTTATGGCATGCCTATCCCCATACTCTTATTGAAGCAAGTGGTTCAGATGTTGGACTTCCCGATAATCAAATGGGCAACTCAGAAGTTGGTCATTTAACTATTGGAGCAGGACGAATAATTCAACAAGAATTGGTGCGAATAAGTAATACAGTTAAAGAAAAAAAATTAAATATCAATTCAGCACTAAATGATTTTTCAGAAACCTTAAAAGAGAGTGGAGGGACTCTTCATATTATGGGACTTTGCTCTGATGGAGGAGTGCATAGTCATATCAAACATTTGTGTGGATTAATTGAATGGGCCGCTGAAAAAGATCTAAAAAATGTTTCATTACATGCATTCACCGATGGAAGAGATACCTCTGCAAAAAGTGCCGCAAAATATCTGAAACAAATTCAAAAAACAATTAACACCTCCGGTGTAGGAGAAATCGCATCTATATGTGGAAGATATTGGGCTATGGATAGAGATAATAGATGGGAAAGAACCTCCAAAGCATATGAATTACTAACTAATCCTGATTTTATAAAAAGTGATTTATCACCTGAAGAAATTATTGAAAATAGTTATAAGAAAGGCATAACAGATGAGTTCTTAGAGCCTATTAGACTCACTTCCTCGTATCTAAGAGATGGTGATGGTCTAATAGTTTTTAATTTCCGCCCTGATAGAGCTAGACAATTAGTAAAGGCCCTTAAAATTAAAGATTTTCAAGGATTTAAACGAAAGAATGAAAGAAACATCGATGTACTAACTTTTACTCAATACGAAGCAGGTCTTCCTGTATCTGTCGCTTTTCCTCCTGAACCACTAAATAATTTATTAGGAGAAGTGGTCTCTTCTCATGGGTTAAATCAATATCGAACAGCCGAGACAGAAAAATATCCCCATGTAACTTATTTTTTAAATGGTGGGATCGAAAAACCTTTAAGAGGAGAAGTTAGACACCTTGTCCCCTCACCCAGAGTGGCCACATATGATCTTCAGCCAGAAATGTCTTCAGATGAGCTTACAGAAAGCTGCATAAAGGCAATAAATAGTGGGATGTATTCCTTAGTAGTAATTAATTTTGCTAATCCAGATATGGTTGGTCACTCTGGAATAATGCATGCAGCTATTAAAGCTATTGAAAAAATTGATAGCTGTGTTGGCCAATTAGTAAATTCAATTGGAAAAATGGGTGGAACTTTATTAATAACAGCTGATCATGGTAATGCTGAAATGATGCAGGGGCCAGATGGCCAACCATGGACAGCTCATACAACAAATCCAGTTCCCGTAATACTGATAGAGGGAGAAAAACGCAAATTAACAGGGTATGGCAATGATATAAAACTTAGAGAGACCGGAGGCGGCTTATCTGACTTAGCGCCTACTCTTCTACAATTATTAGATTTACCAAAGCCAACAGCAATGACAGGTTCTACACTCATTGAGCCAGTAAATTCTCCCAAGAAATCTCCTCTTCTTCCTCAACCCGCTTAAAAAAGCTTAATGATTATTTCACTTCTATCTTGGGCCTGGATACTTTCAGGAATTCTTTTGATAGTTTTAGTTCTTCTTCATAGTCCAAAAGGCGATGGCATGGGTGGCCTAGCCGCCAGTGGGAGTTCAATGTTCAGCAGTGCTAGCAGTGCCGAAGCTTCCTTAAATCAAGCTACTTGGACATGTCTAGCAATATTTTTAAGCCTTGCAGTTATTCTTAGCGCTGGCTGGTTAAAGTAAAAAAATTTTTCAAGTAAATTTTAGTCACTCAAAAATATATTTATTTTTTAATTAATTTATCTTTTTTGGAATTAATAAAAAAGGACTGGGTTTTCACCCAGTCCTTTTTTTAATTTTGATTATTGATGATAAGAATTCATCAATAATCAAAATCACCACCCATTCCAGCACCACCAGAGGCAGGAGCTGCATCTTTCTTCTCAGGCAAATCGGCAACTATACATTCTGTTGTGAGAACCATCCCTGCTATTGAAGCAGCATTTTGTAGGCCTGAGCGTGTAACTTTGGCAGGATCAACAATCCCTGCGGCAAGCATATCTACATAGTCTCCAGTAGCAGCATTGTAACCATCATTAACTGGTTTAGATTTAACATTTTCTGCTACTACCGCACCATTCGCTCCAGCATTTTCTGCTATTCGCATTAATGGAGCAGTAAGTGCAGCCTCAACAATGTTTGCACCTATTAATTCCTCACCTGAAAGATTAGTTGAAGACCAATCGTTCAAAGCTGGAGCCAAATGAGCCAATGTGGTCCCACCTCCTGGAACAATTCCTTCTTCCACAGCGGCTTTAGTTGCATTGATTGCATCCTCAAGACGAAGTTTTTTATCTTTCATTTCAGTTTCAGTAGCAGCCCCAACCTTTACAACGGCAACTCCCCCTGCAAGCTTGGCTAATCTTTCCTGAAGTTTTTCTTTGTCGTAAGTAGAATCTGTCTCATCCATTTGCTTCTTAATCTGTTCACATCTTGCGTTTACTGCAACTTCGTTTCCTTCTGCAACAATTGTCGTTGAATCTTTGTTAATGGTCACTCGACGTGATGTTCCTAACATTTCAAGAGATGCATTTTCTAATTTCAAGCCTGCATCCTCTGTGATCAACTGACCATTAGTTAAAACAGCCATATCCTCAAGCATCGCTTTTCTCCGATCACCAAAACCTGGAGCTTTAACAGCGGCAACATTCAGAACACCTCGGAGCCTATTAACTACCAAAGTAGCCAAAGCCTCTTTCTCTATATCTTCAGCAACGATCAAAAGAGGCTTACCAGTTTTTGCAATTTGTTCAAGAACTGGAACAAGGTCTTGAACTAAACCTATTTTTTTATCAGTCAATAAAATAAAAGGCTCATCCAAAACCGCTTCCATTCTTTCTGTATCAGTTGCAAAATAAGGAGAGATATAACCTTTATCAAAACGCATTCCTTCAGTAACTTCCAGTTCGGTAGTCATTGATTTTCCTTCTTCAAGAGAAATAACACCTTCTTTTCCAACTTTATCCATTGCATCCGCAATCATTTTGCCCACTTCATCATCATTGCCAGCAGCAATAGTTCCGCATTGGGCTATAGCATTGCTATCGCTTATAGGTTTTGAATGATCTTGTATTTTTTGAACTAAAAACTCAGTAGCTTTATCAATCCCCTTTTTCAAAGTAATTGCATTTGCTCCTGCAGCAACATTTCTCAATCCTGCTTTGACCATTGCATGAGCAAGAACAGTAGCAGTTGTAGTTCCATCTCCAGCTGCATCATTCGTTTTGGAAGCAGCTTGACGAATGAGGGCCACACCAGTGTTTTCAATGTGATCCTCAAGTTCTATTTCTTTTGCAATGGTTACACCATCATTAATAATTTGAGGTGCCCCAAATTTTTTCTCTAAAACAACATTTCGACCTTTAGGACCAAGAGTTACGGCCACTGATTCAGCAAGGATGTCAATACCTCGCTCAAGAGCCCGGCGGGCTTGCTCGTTGTAAATAATGCGCTTAGCCATAGGAGGCGATTTCCTTTAATTGAAAAGATGATTTGGTTTGGTACTCAAACTTTAAAAAAGTAGAGTAATTCTAGAAATTAATTGACGGTTTAGTAATTAATTAACGACTGCAAGAATGTCTTTCTCAGACAAAAGAACATATTCGTCACCGCCAAGTTTGATATCAGTTCCGGCGTATTTACTGTAGAGAACTTTATCACCCACACTAACCTCAGGTGACTGGCGAGAGCCGTCCTCATTTCGTTTACCAGGACCAACTTGGGCGACTTCGCCAATTTGAGGTTTTTCTTTTGCGGTATCGGGAAGTAAGATGCCCCCCGCAGTTTTCTCTTCAGATTCAGAGATTTTTATAAAGATACGATCTCCAAGAGGCTTAACAGTGGAGACGCTGAGTGATACAGCTGCCATGGATAATGCAGGAGCAATAAAAAATAAAGCGCTTTGCGCCAACGGTTAAAGAGTATGACTCGTCACCGAACACAACTAATTTATTCGCTGAAGTAGGCCCTAGACCACAGCTTTTCTGTGCGGTTGACCGAACACGTTAAAAATTTGCCTGCGAAGTGGTAGTCTGAGCCGCTGAAAGAGAGTATGCAAATCAGAGCATACTCACAAAGTTTCTAATGATCTTATGGCCGCTTCTGCTACTGCTTCCGTTGGAACGAAGGGAATTGTCCGCCAGGTAATTGGCCCTGTTTTAGATGTGGAGTTTCCAGCCGGCAAACTCCCTTCTATTCTTAATGCATTAAGAATAGAAGGGAAAAACCCAGCAGGACAAGACGTTGCTCTTACAGCTGAAGTACAACAATTATTAGGTGATCATCGCGTTCGAGCAGTTGCTATGAGTAGCACTGATGGATTGGTTAGAGGGATGGAAGCCCTTGACTTAGGTTCTCCTATTTCAGTACCTGTAGGAGAAGCAACATTAGGTAGAATCTTCAATGTTCTTGGAGAGCCTGTTGATGAGCAAGGTCCTCTGAAAGGCGTGACCACAATGCCAATACACCGTCCTGCTCCGAGCCTCACAGACTTAGAAACCAAACCAAAAGTATTTGAGACCGGTATTAAAGTTGTTGATTTACTTGCACCGTATCGTCAAGGAGGAAAAGTCGGATTATTTGGAGGAGCAGGCGTAGGTAAAACAGTTTTAATTCAAGAACTAATTAACAACATTGCTAAAGAGCATGGCGGTGTTTCAGTTTTTGGAGGGGTTGGAGAGAGAACCAGAGAAGGGAATGATCTTTATGAAGAATTCAAAGAATCTGGTGTTATTAATGCTGATGATTTAAGCAAATCTAAAGTTGCTTTATGCTTTGGGCAAATGAATGAGCCCCCTGGAGCAAGAATGAGAGTGGGGCTTTCTGCCTTAACAATGGCCGAGCATTTTAGAGATGTTAATAATCAAGACGTTCTTTTATTTATCGATAATATTTTCAGATTTGTTCAAGCAGGTTCTGAAGTATCAGCGCTGTTAGGTCGTATGCCTTCAGCAGTTGGCTATCAGCCAACTTTAGGCACAGATGTTGGTGCGCTCCAAGAAAGGATCACCTCCACACTTGAGGGTTCAATTACTTCCATTCAGGCAGTATATGTTCCAGCCGATGATTTAACAGACCCAGCACCTGCTACCACTTTTGCTCACTTAGACGCAACTACTGTATTAGCAAGGGCTCTTGCTGCAAAAGGTATTTATCCCGCTGTTGATCCACTTGACTCAACAAGCACTATGCTTCAACCCTCTGTAGTTGGAGATGAGCATTACCGCACAGCACGAGCAGTCCAATCTACACTGCAAAGATATAAGGAGTTGCAGGATATAATTGCAATTCTTGGCTTAGACGAACTGTCAGAAGATGACAGAAAGACAGTTGATCGTGCTCGTAAAATTGAAAAATTCTTATCTCAACCATTTTTTGTTGCTGAAATATTTACTGGCATGTCTGGGAAGTACGTCAAATTAGAAGATACGATTAAAGGTTTCAATATGATCCTTGCTGGTGAGCTTGATCACCTCCCTGAACAAGCCTTTTACCTTGTAGGAAATATAGATGAAGTCAAAGCTAAAGCTGAGAAAATAGAATCTGAAGCAAAGAATTAAATTATTTACTGCTTACAAATTAATTTTCCTTTCAAAAACCATTCAACTCAAGCCCTCAAAAAATGTCTCTCACCCTTAGAGTACTGGCACCTGACCAGAGCGTATTTGATGGTACAGCAGAAGAAATAATACTTCCAAGCACTACAGGGCTTCTGGGAGTATTACCTGGGCATATCTCAATGGTTACGGCTATTGATATTGGGGTATTAAAAGTTTTAAAGAATGGGAATTGGGACTCAATTGCTCTCATGGGAGGTTTTGCAGAAGTTGAGTCTGATGAGGTTACAATTCTTGTGAATGGTGCTGAAATGGGTTCAAATATTGATTCAACTAAAGCAGAGGCTGAATTAGAAAAAGCTAAGAATCAACTTACTCAATTTGAGGGACAAAAGAATTCTACCGAGAAGGTAAAAGCTCAAGAAACCTTTAATAAAGCAAGGGCGTGGTTTCAAGCCACAAAAGAAAATTAAACTTTAATAGATTAAAAATCTTACTAGAAATATTTTTTAAACTTTAAAGAATTATGCTGTACCGCAGAATGTAACATCAGGAAACTTAAGTTTCGCTTCTTCTAACGTTTTTCCTTTCCCCTCTTCTTGCCAAAAATTGATAACTTCTGTCGCTTTATTAAGAACCTCAACCCTTTCATTATCCGTTATCCAGCTCTTTTCTTCTAACTGAGATTTTAAAGTTTCCCAAGCATCCTCCCTTGGCCAAAAGAAATATGCTGTTAGAGGACTAGGACCACCCCCAACAATTTGATCAACTGCTAGAGCTACGTTATCTGGCAACCAAAGAATTTTCAAAAGGAATCTACCTTCGTCTGCCTTTGGAGTGTGTCCGGAAGGAACACCGTCAGCATCAATAGTTGCTGTTGCAAGCGCAGCAGCTCCTCCTAAAGCACTTGGACGTCCAGACTTGGTTACATCCGAAACTGCCTTTTCTTGATTATCTGATTGTCCACTTGCGTCATTACTACTGGCTGCCACCTCTTCTTGCACGGTACCAGCTTCTTCAGAAACCATCATTTACAGCATTCAACTAATTAACAAGAGACTAACTTAACAGCAATTAGGACTTTTTTCGTTTTCAAAGAAGAGTTAGCGTTTAAAAAACATAACTAATCTTCCATATCAATCACTTTTTTAGCAGCTCGCTCACTTAAGACCTCTACACCTTCTTTGGAAACCAAGACATCATCTTCTATTCGAATTCCAATACCTTTCCATCTTTCTCCAATTTCAGGCTGACCTTCTGATACTGGCAATCGATCACTAATATAAATTCCTGGTTCAACAGTCAAAACCATACCAGGCTCAAGATTCAGATGATAATCACCTAACCGATAAGCTCCAACATCATGAACATCAAGCCCTAACCAATGTCCTGTCCGATGCATATATAAATGAGAATATGATTGCTGTTCAATAATCGAGTCAACTTCCCCAACTAGTAACCCAATGTCAATCAACCCATCAATTAAATATTTTAAAGCAGTTAAATGAACATCCTCGGCATTACTCCCTGGTCGAACAGATTTTATAGCTGCCAATTGTGATTCTAAAACAATTTCATATAAAGCTTTTTGTTCCCCCGAAAATTGACCATTAACAGGAAAGGTTCTTGTAATATCACCGTTGTAATAGTCATCTAAGGAGCACCCTGCATCTATCAACACAAGATCTCCATTTTTCATAATTGAATTGTTCGATACATAATGAAGCACACATGCATTATCACCTGATGCAACAATTGAACCGTAAGCAGGCCCCCTAGCTCCCTTGTCTAGAAAATATTTTTCTATAGCAGCCTGTAAAGTTCTTTCATTCATTCCTGGACAAGCATAATCTCTGGCTAATTCATGAGCTTCAGCAGAAATCTTTGAAGCCAATCTAATCCTGTCTATCTCAAAATCATCTTTACGAAGTCTCATATTGTGAAGTATTGGACATGGAGCAATCATTGACAATGGCGCAAGACCACTTCTTGGAAGTTTTTGTAAATGCTCAGACCAAGTCCTTAAAATTAAAGGTTCTAGATGAGAATGCTTTCCAATACGAAAAGCAATTCCTTCTGCTCCTTCAAGGTAATGAGACAAACGCTTAGGCAATTCATTCAAAGGATGAGCTATATCGACATCAAAATTGCTTAAGACTCCCTTCGTACCCCACCTGAAACCATTCCAGACTTCGGCACCTGACTCTTTAGGTAATACAAAAAGAATGTATCTCTCACCTATTGGCCTATAAGGCAAAAACAAAGCCACTGCATTAGGCTCATCAAAACCAGTTAGATACCAAAAGTCACTGTTTTGCCTGAAAGGGTAGTCACAATCAGCATGATGAGTAACCAATTGAGCAGCAGGAATAATAGCGGCATAATCCCCTAAATCAGAAAAAAATTTGTCTCTTCTTCGACAAAATACACTTAAATCAGCCACTAAAAAATACCACTTATTACTCTTAAGGATGGCAAGAGAACTAACTTAGTGGAAAAATAAAAGGAAAAGATCCTTACCACTAAAAAAATCCCCAAGGCATGAGCCAAGACCTTCTGATTCTAATAACTCTTTTTTTGGTTGTTTTAATAGGTTCTGCAATGTGTTCAGGCACTGAGGCAGCCTTACTGGCGGTCAATCCATTAAGAGTTCACGAACTTGCAAGAAGGAATCCAAAGGTCTTAGGTGCAAAAAGATTAGAAAAACTCCGTCATCGCCTTGGAAGAACTTTAACTGTAGTAACAATTGCTAATAACACTTTCAATATTTTTGGAAGCTTGATGGTCGGAAGCTACGCAAGTTACATATTTCAAGAAAAAATAGGCTTCTTAATGCCGATTTTTTCTATTGGAATGACTCTCCTTGTTTTACTACTAGGTGAAATAGTACCCAAGGCACTTGGAACTAGACTTGCTCTACAAATCAGTCTAGCAAGCGCTCCTATACTTCATTTCTCAAGTATAATCATGAAGCCATTGCTGATATTTCTCGAACGTCTACTTCCTATAATTACCGCCGAGAGTGAGATCACTACTAATGAAGAGGAAATTAGACAGATGGTCAAACTTGGCTCACAAATAGGACGAATTGAAGCAGATGAAGCTGCAATGATATCAAAGGTTTTTCAATTAAATGATCTAACAGCAAAAGATCTTATGACCCCAAGAGTTGCTGCACCAACACTAGCGGGTAAAATTCCTCTTGAAACAGTCAAGAAAACTTTAATAGAAAATAATTCAACTTGGTGGGTAGTCTTAGGGGAAGAAGTAGATAAGGTACTTGGTGTAGCTAATCGTGAGAAATTATTGACAGCTTTGGTACAAGGAGACTCTCATCTAACACCTTCAAATCTATGTGAAAATGTAGAATTTGTCCCAGAAATGATAAGGGTTGACAGGCTACTTCTTGGATTTGATGATAACAAGAATGGTGTAAGAGTAGTGGTAGACGAGTTTGGAGGATTCGTTGG
>QBWB01000019.1 GCA_003284185.1 Prochlorococcus sp. AG-315-C08 | reverse complement strand
TAGTATTGGTGTTACCTAAATTATTAATAATTGAATATGTATTATTATATGAGTTATGTTTTGACTTAAATATTGATTGAGTTTGGTTTATTAGATTCTGATTTGAGACCCCTTCAACTTGAGTGGAATGTTTTGTTTCTTCAATTTTAGAGTAAGTTGAGAGATGACTATTCTTATTAGTATTTTCATTGATAGCATTTTTACTATTTGTATTTCTCTTCTTAAGTGGATATGCTTTGATTTCAGTTCTCAACTGAGTCAATAACTTTATATGGTTAGAAGAACCAAATTTTTTAACTAAGGCTGAGTCCCATTGAAATTTTTCACTCATGGAAAAATAAGCATAATAATAAACTAATAAAATAAGAATAGCTAAGGCTTACATGATAAATTAGTAAAAGGAGAAAGTGAAACACTTCCCACCTAACCCAAAATCACTCAAAACATCGTTTATCCATGACAAGTAATGAATGCCTTAGAGTAGGAATGCAGGCGCCTGATTTTACATCGACTGCAGTTTTTGATCAGGAATTCAAGGATATAACACTTTCTCAATATAGAGGAAAGTATGTAGTTCTATTTTTCTATCCATTAGATTTTACATTTGTATGTCCCACTGAAATCACAGCATTCAGTGATAGGTATAATGATTTTAAAGGTATAAATACTGAAGTATTAGGTGTTTCAGTTGATAGTAAGTTTACACATTTGGCATGGATACAAACACCAAGGAATGAAGGAGGAATTGGTGATATAAATTACCCATTAGTCTCAGATCTAAAGCGTGAAATATGTCAAGCATATAATGTTTTAAATGATGATGGAGAAGCGGATAGAGGGTTATTTATTATTAATCCTAAAGGAGTCATTATGCACTCAACAATAAACAAGGCTCCTGTTGGAAGAAATATTGATGAAACTCTAAGAGTCCTCCAGGCTTATCAATATGTCGAATCTCATCCAGATGAAGTATGTCCAGCAGGCTGGACTCCTGGTGCTAAAACAATGAAAGAAGATCCAAAAGGTAGTAAAGAATATTTTTCTACATTATAGATAAAATATTAGTAAATTAGTCAAATAATAAATTATGGGGTTAGATAATTTTCAAGAGAATTTATAATATATTCAGCGTCTAATGTCTCCTTTTCAATCAATTCGTCAACTAAGCTATCCATTAGACTAATTTTATCAGTTAATAGTTCAATAGCATATTTAATTGCCCTATTAGCAATTAATATAATTTGGTGATCAATTTCTTTACGAGTTTTCTGTGAAAACTCTTTCTTATTGGCGATGAGGTCTTTCCCAAGAAAAACTGGTTTATTTGAGGATTCATATGAGATAGGTCCTAAATCAGAGAATCCATAATTAGTGACCATTTGTTTTGCCCAATAGTAAACATTATCTAATTCTCTTTGAGATCCTTGAGTGATTTCATTCTGACCAAAGATAACAAGTTCAGCTGCTCTAGCCCCAAGGGATATAACGATCTTTTGATATAAATAACTACGAGTAAATAGGCCACTATCTATAGTTTCTTCATGAGGTGTGAAGTAAGTTAGACCTGAGACTAAACCAGCTGATTTTAAGATAGATATTTTTTCCAGTTTATCTTTTGATGGTATTGATAAAGCTACAAGTGTTCTACCTATTATTTGATAGGCAATTTGTCTTTTCTTCGTCATATCTGAAAGAGGTTTTGTTGTTAAACCAAATGTTGCTTTTTCTAGAGCATTTTCAATCTCTAAGTTGCTAATTATTTTATTATTATTCCTTGCTGTTAATATAGCTGCCTCGTTAAGTAAATTTTGCAAATCTGCTCCAGAGAAGCCTGGAGTACGAGAGGCCCATTGTTTAAGATTTATAGATTCAGATAAGGGCTTTGTACGCGCATGAACAGATAAAATTTCATACCTTGCTTTCCTATCTGGGAGAGAAATATTAATTCTTCTATCAAATCTTCCAGGCCTTATTAATGCAGCATCAAGAACATCAGGCCTATTAGTAGCAGCTATTACTATTACTCCACTATTTGGTACAAAACCATCCATTTCAGTTAATAATTGATTAAGGGTTTGCTCTCTTTCATCATTTCCACCACCAAACCCTGTGCCTCTTTGACGACCAATTGAATCAATCTCATCTATAAAAACTATGCAAGGAGATTTAGCCTTAGCATTTTTAAAGAGATCTCTGACTCGCCCAGCTCCAACTCCTACAAACAACTCTACAAATTCTGATGCAGAGATAGAAAAGAATGGGACATCTGCTTCCCCTGCAATTGCTCTAGCAAGTAAAGTCTTTCCCGTTCCTGGAGGACCAACTAATAGGACTCCTTTAGGAGTAATTGCACCAAGATTTATAAGGCTTTGAGGTTTTTTTAAAAAAGTAACTAATTCACTCAACTCTTCAGACTCTTCATTTAATCCAGCGACATCATCGAAAGTTACCTTCCCTAGTTCATCCGAGGTGACCTGTGATGATTTACGTCCAAAGCTTTGTACATTATTTAATAACTTTGCAGATCTTCTTAATATGAAAGATAGTGATAATATGAATAAGAATGCAAGACCAAAACCACTTACCAAATCAGCTAATCTCTGTTCTGATCTTAGATCACTTACGGTTAATGGAACATTAAATTCTTCAGAAGTTCTTAGTATTTTTTGATCATTATAAAATATTGGTATATTTTCTCTTCCGCCATTGATAAATTCAACTATAACTTCACGTCTACTTGGAATAAAAATAATAGATCTAATTTCACCATTTTCAATATTTTTTAGCAACTGACTATAACTGTTGTTCATTAGACAAATGAATTTAGTAGTACTAAAAATAAAAAGATTATATAATTACTATAGTATCTAGGAATAAATAATAAAGATAATTTCTAAAAAAACACTATATCTTCTTTCTTGAACCGATTTATGGATTTCAGGTGTCTGACGTTATAAACTATCATTGGCAAGAAACCAATTAGACATGGCCGTACCAAAGAAGAAGAAATCTAGAAGCAAAAGGAATCACAGACAGGCTACATGGAAAGGGAAAGCAGCAATTGCAGCACAAAAAGCATTATCTATAGGTAAATCAGTTTTAACTGGGCGAGCTCAAGGTTTTGTTTATCCTATGAATGATGCTCCAGAGGATGAAACTGATTAAAAAAAGATTTCAAATCATGATCCAAGTTTAAAAGCCTCAAGAATGAGCGCATAAGTTGAGCCAATTCTCAAATTATTTAAAATGAGTTTAAATATCGTCAATCTTTTATTAGTAAAAAAAATTATTCGAATAGCCAATTCCATAATTATCACAGTCAATACTGCTATAAATATTGTATTAATAGGTATATCAAGAAAATAGGAAATAAAACTATTTGTAAGATAAAAGCCAGCTAATAATGAAATTAATAATAGACTTCTTCTTCTCCAAGTATCTGTTATCAAAGGAGTAAGATAAATTAGAATAGAATCTGTATATTTCTTTAACCTAGTTTTTTGCATTTTAGTTAATTAAACGTGAAAGGTAATTAAAATCAATAATCTTATTTATGATAGGAGGGCCATAAATAAGATTTGTGGGATTGATTAGAGAGCCTAGACTATCAACACATGCATTAGCTATTTTACAATTAATATCATCTCCTTTACACCATTCTGCTGGTGTCATCAGACAATTTATATCTGCAGCCTTCGCAGACATAACACCATTAAGGGAATCTTCAATAGCTAGACAATTTTCAACCGGACAATCACTATAAGTAATAGCCTTTAGATAAGCCTCTGGATGTGGTTTATGATAAACAACGTCTTCATATGTAACTGTCCCTGATAAACACTTCTGAGAAGAATCTAAGACAGTGTTAAGAAGAGGTTCTAAAGAACCGCGACCACTAGTAGTTACAATGTATTGAGAAACATTTTGAGAATTTAATTCATTCATCAATCTTAAAACTCCCTCTCGAGGCTTAATTAATCCTGAATTAATTATTTGCTTATAATGAAAACATTTTCTTAAATGTATTTTAGTACAAAAATCACTACTTATATTTTGTTTGCTTGATAAATTATAAAACTTTATTCTGTCAACACCTCCTGATATTTTCAAAAGGTCAACGTAGGTATTCTTATCCCAATTCCATTCTAAATCAAAGTCTGAAAACGCACGATTAAATGCAATCCTATGTCCATCAAGCTCTGTATCTGCAATTGTTCCGTCAACATCCCAGAATACAGCCTGTAATTCATGCATTTTATACCATATTATGGTTAATCTAATACTATTAAGACATCAAGCAATATAGGAGAATGAATTGAAAATAATTAATTCTTTAATAAAAAGCTGGATATTACCAGAACCAATAGATAAAAAATATAATTCTAATATTAATATAGATTATATATTGCAAAGAGTACTAATCAGAAGAGGTATAGATTTAGAGGAAGAGTTAGATATTTTTATAAAGCCATCATTTCTACCTAAGGCGGAACAACATTTTCCGGAATTAGACAAAGCTAGTAATCGTATAATTGAAGCATGTAAGAAGAAACAGAAAATCGCAGTTTGTGGAGATTATGATGCAGATGGTATGACTAGCACAGTACTCCTAGTAGAAGTATTATCAATATTAGGAGGGGATATTATACCATATATACCATCAAGAAAAGAAGATGGGTATGGCTTAAATATTAAGATGATTAATGCCATTAATATAAATAATATAAAATTAATAATAACCGTTGATAATGGAATCTCAGCTATTAAAGCGATAGAAAAAGCAAATGAATTTAATATTGACCTGATAATTACAGACCATCATAAAATCCCTATTAACAAACCAAAGATATTTGCTTTAGTTCATCCAGAAATGACACCTGTTAATTCACCATATAAATATTTAGCTGGGGTTGGGATTGCATATATGATTGCCAAGTCAATATGTAAAAAGACTAACGTAAACATAGAAAACAGCTCTGCAATAGAGCTTTTTTGTATTGGCACAGTAGCAGATATGGCTCCATTAGTAGGCGCCAATAGAATGTGGTTAAAAGATGGTTTAACAAAATTTAAATCTACAAAAAATAAAGGACTTATAGCAATAATTAAGAAACTAGGAATTAGTCAATCTTCAATAACTACAGAAGAAATTGGTTATAAAATTGCTCCATTAATTAATGCAGTAGGAAGAATAGGTGAGCCTCAATTAGCAATAAAGTTATTAACGTCCAAATCAGAGATTCTTTGTAAAGAGTTGACAAATATATGTATGGAAACAAATAAAGAAAGAAGACGAATAACTGATGAAACTGTAAAAGAGGCAATTAATTATATTGAGAACAATATTGAAACTCAACCAAATTTCCTAGTTATTTCTAAGGATAATTGGCATGGAGGAATAATAGGAATCGTAGCCGCAAGACTATTGGAAAAGTTTAACACTCCAACAGCAATACTAGGTGGAAAAGAAGATGGCTTATATAGAGGATCTGTGAGATCTAACAATCTATTAAAAGTTAACGAAGCATTGAAAGAATGTTCAGACTTACTCGAGTCATATGGTGGTCATTCTGCAGCAGGCGGTTTTAGTATAAAAGAAGAGAATATACCAATATTAAATGATACATTAAATAAAATAGCTATGCGTGATCTTGTCAGATTAGATAACTCAAAATCTATATATCCAGATGCACATTTAGATTTTGACAATATAAATTATGATTTCTACAATCAATTAGAATCAATTGGTCCTTATGGAATCAAAAATCCCAGACCTGTATTCTGGACAAGGAATTGTACTATATTAGAAATATATAAACTAAAAGGAACTCACATTAAATTAAAATTAGATCAAAAATCTACAATTATAGAAGCTATAAAATGGAACAATCTAGATATTATAAATATAAAAGATAAAATTGATATTGCCTATTATTTAGAAATCAATAGATGGAAACAAAAAACTAAACTTCAAATAAATATACTAGCTATCAAGAAATATAATGATGTAATTGATTTAGTATTACATGAGAAATTATACAAATGTTGTCTATTAGATGATCAAAAAATTAAAATTAGTAATGAGAAAGGTGAATTTATAACCTCTAACGACTTAAAACATTTAAAAAGAAATAAGACACATAAAATATTTTTCACTAAACTTTTTTCATTTGCAGAAATTGCGCTGGGTGTTGCCGCTTAATTTACTTAGACGCCTCTTCTGTAAAATATCAAAGCTACAATAGCTGGACCTGCAAGAAAGACCGCTACGAAAGGCAAAAGATTTCCCATGATGAATTTATAACTTTATTGATTCTACAGAATAACCGTTGCGTTTCAAAATAATTACAAAATGAAGATCAACATTTCTCAAACTCAAATCGCGAATAATCCACTTCATCACTGCTTTTTACTACTATCAGGACGTCAGGAAGAAGCATAATAATCACTAATACTCTTTACAAAAACTTTGATTTATATAGAAATCAGAGAAAGCACAAATTTATATATTTTAAACATTCCTAAGAACTTCTTAAAAAAACTGATGGTATATGAGTCATTAGATGTAAAAAATTATAAGTATGTAAGTTATAATTTGATTGTAATAGCCTGCAATACAGTTAATGCGGCTCTATGAAATTTATAATGGGCAAATCACAACCCAATTCAAAAGAAATAATTAGTGACACAAATGACTCTTCATTTATTAGTATTTTAATTTCATCCTTTAGCACAATTTTCTTAGCTGAATTAGCTGACAAGACTCAAGTCGCGACACTAATGTTGTCTGCACAGTCTGGGAAGCCATATTTGATTTTCTTTGGTGCGGCCCTTGCACTCATTTTTACAACTCTACTAGGAGTAATTATTGGAAGATGGATTTCTAATAATTTACCTAGACAGCGCTTTACACTTGGTGCTGGAATACTTATGTTAGGTTTAGGATCATTATTAGCAGTCCAAGGGATTTATGGCTATATACAATATCAACAAATAAATTAATGACACTAACACTTTTAATAACAACATTTTTCACTGTGTTTTTGGCCGAAATGGGAGACAAAACACAATTAACAACAATTGCCTTAAGTAGCACAACAAATAAACCATTAGCTGTTTTTATTGGCTCTTCCTCTGCTCTTATTTTAGCCACATTATTAGGTGCTTTAGCCGGTGGATCAATTGCAAACTTGATTCCTGCTTTTTTATTGAAATTGCTTGCTGGAATAGTATTCTTATATATAGGGAGTACACTCCTAAAACAAAGATCATGCGATGAAATAAAGGAAAACTAGTTAGCCAATTTTTTTATGATGCTTGAAAACTAACTAGCTCTTAATAAATCCCTTCAATTCATTAAAACTAAACTTTTATCAGTTTCTACTATGACATCGGTTTCAAATATACTTAAAAACCTCGAATATGAAAAAGGTATTCCTCTTAATATCCTAGAAAAATCTCTAAAGCTAACAAAAAAACAAGATCGGGATAACTTAAGTATTGGAATAAGTGCTCTTAAAAAGCTTGGAATCATAAAAATAGATGAAAGTGATTTGTTATTTATTAATGAAGGGCATAATTACATAACTGGCAAAATTCGTTGCAGTAGCAAAGGTTATTGTTTTTTGGTTAGAGATGATGAAGGTGAAGATATATATATACGAGAAATAAATTTAAATCATGCATGGCATGGTGATTCAGTAATGATTAAAATCACTAAAGAAGGTCTTAGAAGAAGGGCCCCAGAGGGTTCTGTCCAGTGCATACTTAATAGATATAATTTAAATATTTTAGCTAGGCTTGAACTAAATGATTCAGAAGATCAATTAAAAGCATATCCTTTAGATGATCGAATACCTTCTGATATTAAACTATTAAATATAAATGGTGATTTTTCTGATTCTTCATTAACTGAGAATATTTTTGAATTAAAAATAGATAAATTTCCAATTGCTCAATATATTGCAAATGCAAGAATTATTAGACAACTTCCTTTGAATGGAGGTATTAATGGTGATATAGATATCTCTCTAGCTAAAAATAATATTATCAAGGAATTATCAATACCCAAAATATCACCAAAAAAAATATCTGATAAAAAAAGACAAGATTTTACTGATCAACCCTCATTATTATTAAGAAGCTGGGAGAGTAAGAATTCTCCATCATTACCTGCTATTTATGCAAAACCACATCAAGGTGGGACTAGGATATGGATTCACACCCCAACAGTTGCTGAAAGAATTAATATTGGTAGTAAATTAGACGACTATCTCAAAGAAAGGGGAGAAGCAATATGCCTGGGTAATGATTGGATAGACTTTTTAAGTGAATCAGTAAAACACAAATCAAATTTCAAGCTAAATGAAGAAAATGAAGCAATTACAATAATATTTGATCTAAATAGTGAGGGAAATATATTAGATTGGAGTTTTTCGTTAAGTAAAATAAAGCCTACTAATATAATAACAACTAAACATATTGAGGCTATTAACAAACGCAAGCGTACCACCAAGTCAATACCAATTGTTATAAAGCCAATCAAAGATAGCCTGGAAATTATATATACTTTAATTCATACATCTAAAATAATAAATGATAAAGAAATTAATAATGATAGTATTCAATTAGAGTCAGGAATCCCACAATTAGAAAGGCTTAGTGATATTCAAAAAGTATATCCAAGTAGAGATTTTCACGGTTGGAGTAAAGTGCATGACATTAATGATCCGCAATCAATCCTAAATGTTTTCATTTCGATTGCTAATAACATTCTTTACAAACATTTAGCAGCATATAAATTGCCATTTATTTTTAAGGAGCAAGAGGAGATTGATTCATCCTCACTAAATGAAATTACGAAATCAGCATTTGCCTTAGATACAAATATAAAATTAAATACAGATGGAAATATAACTATAAATCAATTACTAAAATCCTTTGAACAAAGTCCAGACAAAAAGATACTTCATAAACTATTTAAACATATAATTCCTGGAATTAACCTCAAAATTTACTCAGGTAATATAGATTTAGTTAGTAATCAAAACCTTCAATCAGAAGAATATCATAATATTCAAGCGCCATGGTGCTGTCCCACATTAAACTACTGGAATTTATTTAATCAGTACATCCTATTGACTCTTCTCTCTGAAGGTAAATCAAAGCCTTTCAGTAGAAGCAAAGTATCATTAGACTTAGGCAAAAAGAATAGCTGGAAAGAAATAGATTGGGAATTGTTAACCAGTAAAACTAAAGATGGTTTATTATATATTGCAACTAATCCATTAGTTCAACAATTAAATGAAACTAGGGCACGTTCTAAATCATTTAGGAATAATATAATTTCAATAGCTCAATCAAGAGAAGCACAAAAAATTATTGGAAAAGATGTCGAGGCCGTAATAACAGGCGTTCAAAGCTATGGTTTCTTCGCAGAGATACAAGAAGTTCCTGCTGAAGGATTAGTTCATGTTAGTACTCTTGGAGATGATTGGTATGAGTATAGATCTAGACAAAATTTATTAGTTGGTCGAAAGAATAAAAAAACATATCAACTTGCTCAGAAAATTAATGTAAGGGTCTTAAAAGTAGATTTACTAAAAAATCAAATTGACCTTGAACTAGTCCACACAAATAAAATGGAACAATCAAACGATAATGAGGATAAAAACATCACTCAATCAATTAATAAAGAATAAATGGAAAGTATTGTTCTTGCTATAACAGGGGCTTCTGCCATTCAACTAGGAGAAAGGTCACTTCAATTATTATTAGCAAACAATAGAAAAGTTGATTTAATCCTCAGCAAGGGTGCATATGAAGTTGCAAAGAGTGAGCGAAAACTTAATATTCCAGTAGAATCAAAAGCACAAAATCATTTCTGGAGAGAAAGACTCAACGTTCAAAAAGGTGAATTACTTTGCCATCGTTGGAATGACCACGCAGCGTCAATTGCCAGTGGAAGTTATAAAACGAAGGGAATGGTAATAGTTCCTTGTTCAATGGGAAAGCTAGGAAGAATTGCTTCGGGATTCTCATTAGATCTAATTGAAAGATGTGCAGATGTACATTTAAAAGAAAGTAGACCATTACTTATATCTCCAAGAGAGACACCATTAAATTTAATACACATAGAAAATATGAAGAAACTTGCCTCAGCAGGAGCTTTAATTATTCCACCAATACCTGCCTGGTATACAAATCCTAAAACTGTTGAAGATTTAATTGATTTTATAGTAGTCAGATTATTTGATTCCTTAGGTGAAAATTTCGGTAAAATAGATCGATGGTCTGGTCCAAAAGAATGAAAGCAAATAATATTTTTAAAACTATTCCAGTATTATTTACCTTAATACTTGTAATACTTATTAGTTTAAATAATCAAAGAGAAAAAACAAAATTAACTCTCTTGATTTGGGGAACTCCAGAATCATCTGTTGGTACATACATCGCTATATCAACAGTATCTGGTTTTCTTTTATCTTATTTGTTAACGAATAACATTGCATACAACCCGAAATCTAACTTAAAACGCGTAGTTAAATATAGAGTCGAAGGGAAAGATGAAAAGTATTCCTCATCACAGACAATCCAGAAAGATATACCTTATGAGCAAACTTTAATTGAAAGAAACTATAGAGACCCATCTCCAACAATGAAAGCCGAATTTAGAGTTATCGGGAATGTAGAAAAAATCAATATAAATCCACCTGAATATGAATCCAATCTTACATATGACTCTATTCATGACAATGAAAATGAATATGAAACAAAGGATTATAACGATGATGATTTCAGAGATATGTACAGAAATAATCATAACGATTGGGAAAATCTATCTTTTGAAAATTGGTAACTTAAATTATTCTCAAACTATTGTGTAAGATAAATATATACTAATATAATTAGTTTATTCGCTAACTAAATCTAATGGAAAAAGCTAATCCTCCCAGCGTTACTAAAATAAGAGATGATATAAGTAATGGTGAAAAACCAGTAATACAAAAGAAACCACCAAAACCTCCTAAATTAGAGGATAAGCCTTTTAATGAATTTATAACTGCACACTTTATACCCGGGCTGGAAGCTGGCATAAAAAACAAAGGAATAAATATCAAATGTATAAAATTAATAAAAGGTAATCGACCTGTGGTTGGTGGATCATGTTGGATGGTTTTTGGTGAATTATCAGAACAAAGAAGATTCTGGCTTTGTTTTAGTGAAGAGGAAATAACTTCTGATAAAACTATTTTGTTAGCCGAATCAGACTCTCAGCCTAGTATTGCGGAATCATTTCTTATTGATGAGAAGAAAACAACATTACCATTGTTAATATCAAGAGTCTTACAAAGACTAAATGGTCAAAAATGGCTTGGGGCTAACTAATACAAACACTTATACATACAGAAGTCTAAATTAATTTAATTTGATACTAGCAATAAAAATTTAAATAAAATAAGTATATTCATAAATATTAGTCACAGAAAAAGCTATAAAATGCCATAATAAAGAGAAAAAGAAATTGACTCAATCTGTAGTAAAACGACAAAGCAATCAATTGATTTTTCAATCTTTTGGTGACGATTTAAGAACTCAGCTAGAGGAAATATTATCTTTAGGGAAAGCAGCTGGTGCAGATCTTGTAGAGATATTTTTAGAGAAATCTGACAATATCTCATTACTGGCTGAACAGGAAAAAATTTCCAATGTCAGTCCCTCATTTGGAATCGGAGCAGGAATCAGGGTATTTCTAGGAGATAAGGATGGATTTGTAAGTACTAATAATTTATCAAGAGAGGGCTTAATGTTTGCATTAAACCAAGCATTAGGAATGCTTGGTTTAATGCAAACTAAATATAATAAATACAAATTTGAAGGTCTAAGTAAAATAAAAGATTATGGAACTCGAAAAAATGATTGGTTAAAGTTGTGTCCTGATTTAAATGAAAGTACTAATAAATTACTTGAAGCCACGAATCTTTTATCAGTAAAAAACAAGAATTTGAATGTAAGAAGAGCAAGTTATTCTAGAAACTGGCAGGAAGTACTCATAGCAGCTAGCGATGGAACATTTGCAAGAGATATTCGTCTTCATCAAACAGTGGGAATAAATGTTATCGCAATAAAAGATAAAAACAGATCAAACGCTGCACGAAGATATGGAAGCTCTGATAATCCAAACGATTTAAGAAATTGGCACATCGATAAAAGCGCTAATGAATTAAATGAAAGTGCCCAAAATATGCTCAATGCCGAATATGTTGAAGCAGGTCAGATGCCCGTTGTTTTAGCTAATAAATTCGGTGGAGTGATATTCCATGAAGCATGCGGACATTTATTAGAAACAACTCAACTAGAGAGAGGCACCTCACCTTTTGCTGACAAAGTGAACCAACAAATAGCTCATCCCTCAGTAAGTGCTGTTGATGAAGGATTATCTAATTTTGCATTTGGATCACTTTCAATGGACGACGAGGGAATGGAACCACAAAATACATTGTTAATAGAAAATGGGATTCTTCGAAAATTCCTTTCAGATAGAGCTGGTTCACTAAGAACTGGTCATCCAAGAACTGGAAGCGGAAGAAGACAAAATTATTCTTTTGCAGCAGCAAGTCGAATGAGAAATACTTATATTAAATCAGGAGATTTTGCACCTGAGCAACTAATAGAAAGTGTGAATAATGGATTGTATTGTAAATCCATGGGTGGTGGAAGTGTAGGACCAACAGGTCAGTTTAATTTCTCTGTAGAAGAAGGCTATATAATAAAGAATGGAGAACTAACTAAACCAGTTAAAGGTGCAACTCTAATTGGAGAAGCAAAAGAAATTTTACCCAGGATATCTATGTGCGCAAATGATTTAGATCTTGCAGCTGGATTTTGTGGTTCTGTAAGCGGAAGTGTAAATGTTACTGTAGGCCAACCACATATCAAAGTAGATTCAATCACTGTAGGTGGAAGATAAATGAGCATTACAAGCAAAAGTACGTTAAAACCTCAACATCTTTTTGATTTACTTTCTAAATATGGCGATGAGTTTAGTATATATAAATGGGATTTAGGGGCTTCGTCGAGTAATGATTTATCTGTCCAAGTACAACAAGGTGAACCAAAACAATTAAAGGCATCTCAAAGAAACTCAATAACCTTAAGAGTTTGGGACAGTGACAATAAGGTAGGAATAACAAGCACTTCAGATATGACTAATGAAGGAATAAAAAAGGCTATAAGGGGAGCAATAGAAGCAAGTAAATTTGGGAATAAAGAGGAGTCACCTGAATTTTCTTCATTAGCAAAAGAACCATTAAATGAGATAAAAAGCAATATCTCTAAAGAACATGGAATTAATCACTTACTATCCATTCTTCAGAAAGCAGAAAAAAAGTTATTAGAAGCACATAAAGCAATAGATTCAGTACCATATAATGGATTAAGTGAAAGCTATATGGAAAGGTTATATGTTAATAGTGATGGTGCAAAAAGATATATGGAATTATCACAAGCTACATTATATTTATATGCAAAGTCTCAAGAAGAGAATAAGAAACCCAGAAGTTCTGGAACAGTTAAGATAAATGATAGCATTGAAAAACTTGATATTAATTCTTGTATTAATGAGACATCAAAAAAATTAATCAGTCATCTAAATTACGAAGCAATAGAAACAAACAAATATTTAATATGTTTTACACCTGAAGCCTTTATTCAACTAATTAGTTCATTTAGCTCAATGTTTAATGCTCGTTCAATCCTCGATGGCATAAGTTTAATGAATAAAGAATCAATAGGAACAGAAATAGCTGTAAAGAACCTAAACATTAGTGATGAGGGACTGCACCCTGAAAATGTTGGTGCCTTTAGTTTTGATGGAGAGGGAACACCAACTCAAAATATAAATTTAATTGAATCAGGAACCCTTACAAACTTATTACACTCAGAAGCAACTGCTAGAAAGTTCGGAGTAAAACCAACTGGCCATGCAGGACTAGGAGCGAAAGTATCAGTTTCTCCAGATTGGCTGGTAATTGGGAAAAGCAATGATTCCCCTGATAAGGAATTAGATTTAAATATTAAGACAACTCAAAAAGATTACATTTTAATTGAAGAACTTTCTGCTTTGCATTCAGGTGTGAAAGCTAGTCAAGGATCATTTTCATTACCTTTTGATGGATGGCTAGTTAAGAATGGTGAAAAGAAATCAATAGAAGCAGCAACAATAGCCGGAGACATTATCAATGTGCTTAAAAGTATAGTAAAAATAGAAGACGAGCAAATCGTTACTTATCAAGGAATAAGTCCTCATATTTGGGTAGAAAATATTTCAATCACTGGTGAAGCGTGAAGGTTATATTTTGGGGGACACCAAAATATGCAGCAGAAAGCTTAAAGAGCATAATTAAGGCTGGTCATGAAATTGTTGCAGTAATAACTCAACCAGACAGAAAAAGAGGTCGCGGGAAAAAATTAACGCCATCCCCCGTAAAGGAGTTAGCGTTAAACAACGAAATTCCTGTTTATACAACTTTTTCTATAAAAAAGGACGAAACTACAAGGGAAAAAGTATTAAGTCTATATGCAGAAATATATATAGTTGTGGCTTTTGGACAAATTCTACCAAAGGAAATATTATCAAAGCCACTATATGGATGTTGGAATAGCCATGCATCCCTTCTTCCTGCTTGGAGAGGAGCTGCTCCAATACAATGGAGCCTTATCAAAGGTAATACTGATACTGGGGTTTGTATAATGTCTATGGAAGAAGGATTAGATACAGGTCCAGTTATCAATAAAGAATCAATAAAAATAAATCAGAGAGATAATCTAGAAACACTTACTCAGAAACTTAGTGATATATCAAGTAAACTATTAGTCAGATCTATAGAAGAAATTGAGCTAACTAAGGGTTCAGATATAAATCAAAAGTTAACTGAATTGCAGGCAATTAGTCAATCAAAATTTGAAAATAAGCCAAGTTATGCAAGACAAATAAATAAAGAGGATTACTTAATTGAATGGGAAAGCAATTCAAAAGAACTATACAATTTAGTGCGTGGACTTTATCCAAATGCCTATACTATTTTCAAAAGTAAAAGAATTAAAATAACAGAAATAGATATTATAAATAGTAATGAATTAAATATAAATAAAGAATTAAAGAAAAGTGAGACAAACGTTTCTCATCACAAGACAGAACCAGGAACAATAATTGAGATAAACAAAGAAAAGGGAATAATAATAAAGACTAATAATGGGCAAGTAAATATAATATCAGGTCAAGTTGAGGGGAAGAAGCTAAAAGATGCTTATACATTGTCATTACAATTAAAGCTTAAAATTAATGACAGATTAGGTAAATAGAAACTAATTAGTTTTCTTTTTAGATGAAAAGCCCCATAGAAAAAGAAATAGCATTACCAGGAAAAAAATATATTCAGGTATGACTAATTTATACAAAATTAATTGTAGTATAAGTTTTAAACCAATCAAACCAACTGCAATGTAGCCTGCCTTTTCAAGATTTGAATATATTTCTAACCATTTAATAAATAGACCAGAAGTGAATCTTAAAGCTACAACACCGATAATAGCTCCAGCGATAACAAGAAGGAATTGATCACTTATAGCAACTGCCGCAGTTACACTATCTATGGAGAATGCTAGATCAGTAACAGCAAGTAAAAGAATAACTTTTAATAATGATGTCTTTTCAATATTTTCAGTCCTATTAGTTTCAATTTTATTTGAGTCTTGAAAACTATATAGCTTCAAAAATGATAAAAACAACAAGTAAACACCACCAATAAGTTTTACAGGCCAAAAAGATAGAACAAATTGAGCGGTTAAAATTACCAATATCCTTAAAATCAATGCAATAAAAATGCCAATATTTAGTGCTTTCTTCTGAAGTTCTAAATTATTTAAATTCTTGGTAATTGAGGCTAGTGCTACAGCATTATCGGCTGACAAAACCAACTCCAGAGAAACTAAAACTGGTAAAAGTGGAGCCAACTCAACCCACCTATCAATCCCATCAAGTATTGGTGTTAATGATCGAAGAGATGCTGAATCCATTAAATTAAAAAAAAGTTACTATGTTTTTTTGAACTATTCGTTTATGTTAATCAGATAAAAACTAAATGAGTTAAGACTTTAAACAGCTCATGAGAATAGAATCTAATCTTTGCCATATATCAGAAACAAATGCTGTAGTATGTGCATATGGCTGGATTAATGAAGAAAAAATAGGAAGTGCGCTGGGTCAAGCCGAAAATGTAGAGAAAGCAGAAGATAATGCTATAGCTAGATTAATGCACAGATTAGATAAACCTAATTTTATAGATAAAAATTCTAAAATAATCAAAACCGAGAATATAACAAACAATGTAAATTACAAATCAGACAAAAAAGATATAGATTTAATTAGTGTTCAAAATACTGACCCAAATGATTGGAGCAAAGAGCTTGCAGAAATAGATATTGAGATTAAGAAACTTAATTGGACAAGAGAAAATGAGTCATTATATATTTCAAAAGAACTTGGATATAGTAATAGGCAAAAGATAACTAGCTACAAGGAACTAATTTCTTATTTAGAAAAATTAAGGGAATTAAATAAGCAAACTACGAATAAACTAGCTGATAATTCGAACGAATCATTGATATCCGAATCAGATAAGATACTTAATGAGTTATCATGGGATTATACAAAAGGCAGAGAATATTTACAAAAGGAATTTAATGTCTCAACGAGAAAAGATCTAACATATGATCAGTTGATTTTGTTTGTGAATAAACTTAAATCAATCAAAAATAGTACAAATAATGTCTCTAATTAGAGATAATTCACTAAAAAAATAGTTATTATAGATACTATTAAAAAAACTTAGTTAGATAATGCCACTAAAGTCTATTGCACAAAGGTTAGAAGATCATCCCTTAACTAAAGAATTAGTTGAGAGAACAACGAGAGAAGAGAGATTGATATTAAAAGGTACCTCAAGGACGGCAAAGGCTTTAATAACAACAGCAATGGCAAAGAATGTAGCAAATAAAATGTTAGTAATCGTAGCTACATTAGAAGATGCATCAAGATGGTATTCAGTATTAAGAAACCTTGGATGGAACAAATCATGTATATATCCAACTAGTGAAGGATCACCGTATGATTCGATACAAACATCCTCGGAGATAGTATGGGGACAATTACAAGTAATAAGTGAGCTTTTAGATAATAAAACAAATAATAGTATCGCTGTTGTAGCAACAGAAAGATCATTACAACCACATTTACCACCTCTAGAATATCTCAAGTCAAAATGCATTCAAATTCATGTTGGTGATGAAATAGATCTTGAAGAATTATCTATCAAATTAACAACAAGCGGTTATGTTAAATCTAACAATATTGATCAAGAAGGTACATGGTCAAGAAGAGGAGACATACTAGATATTTATCCAGTAAGTAGTGAATTACCTATAAGGCTGGAGTTATTTGGTAATGAATTAGAAAAAATCAAGGAATTTGATCCGATAACACAAAGATCATTAGATAAAATCAATGATATATATATAACACCAACAGGTTTCAATCCATTAATAGCAGAGAAATTAATTAATACTAAATCGGAGCAAATCAAACAATTACTATCAGATCAAGACTACGAACTATTAATAAGCTCAGAAGAAACTATTGGATTAAAGAAATTCTTAGGTGTTGCATGGGAAAAGCCTGCAAGTATAATTGACTATATAGATAAAAATGCATTTGTTGTCATAGATGAGAGACATCAAGCTACATCTCATTCTAATGCTTGGTATGAAATATCAGACGAATCGCATCTTGAGGTAAAAAGTAAATTAATTAGTTTAAACCCAAATAATAATTTTTATCCTGATAATCTACATAAGAAAATTGATGAACTTTATCCACTTTTAAATAGTTTTCAAGGCATTGATACTAGTGAATTAATATCTCAAACTGGCAATAAAAATATATTCGATATCTCCAGCAAAGTTCATAAATGGCTGCCTAATCAATTTGGTAAGATAAGTCATTCAATAAGGGAATTCATTAAAGATAAGGTTTCAGTCTGGATGATTTCTGCACAGCCAAGTCGAGCAGTTTCTTTATTAGAAGAACATGAATGTGTTTCAAAATTCATTCCAAATTATAATGATATTAATGCAATAAATAATGTTATAGATGATCGGACTCCAGTAGCAATAAAAAATAACAATGAAGGAGAGATTGAAGGTTTTATACTACCTGCATGGAAAATAGCTGTAATAACAGATAAAGAGTTCTTCGGGCAAAGTAATATTATCAGGACAGGCTATATAAGAAGAAGAAGACAATCTTCAAGTAGGAAGATAGATCCTAATAAAATGAAACCAGGAGATTATGTAGTACACAGAAATCATGGTATTGGATTATTCCAAAAGATTGAAAAGCTCAATCTAAATGGAGAATCAAGAGATTATTTGGTAATAAAATATTTAGACGGTAAATTAAGTGTTGCAGCTGATCAGCTTGGGAGTCTAGGTCGATATAGGAATTCAAATTCGAAAAACCCAAAGATAAATAAATTAGGTGGTAGCAATTGGAATAAAACAAAAGAAAAGGCAAAAAGATCAGTTAAAAAGATAGCAATTGATTTAATCAAGTTATATGCTGAAAGAAGTAAAGAGAAAGGTCATAAATATCCAACTGATGGTCCTTGGCAAAATGAATTAGAAGACTCCTTCCCATATGAATTAACACCAGATCAATTAAAAGCTACGAAAGAAGTTAAAGCAGATATGGAGACTGAAAAGCCAATGGATCGATTGGTTTGTGGAGATGTAGGGTTCGGCAAGACAGAAGTAGCAATAAGAGCAATATTTAAGGCTATTACTTCTGGAAAACAAATAGCATTTCTAGCTCCCACAACAGTCCTTTCACAACAACATTGGAGAACTATTACAGATCGTTTCGCGCCATATCCTATTAAAGTTTCATTATTAAATAGATTCAGAACAACTAGTGAAAAGAAAGAAGTAGTTAATGGACTTAAAAATGGGCAAATTGATGCTGTAATTGGCACTCATCAACTTTTAAATAAAAAACTGTCTTACAAAGATTTAGGTTTATTAGTTATTGATGAAGAACAGAGATTTGGTGTAAATCAAAAGGAGAAGATCAAATCTCTGAAAAAAAGTGT
>QBWB01000018.1 GCA_003284185.1 Prochlorococcus sp. AG-315-C08 | reverse complement strand
TTATTTAAAAGGAAAATATAGTGATGCTCTTTATTTGCACGAGCAATTACAACCTCTTTTTAAAGCTCTTTTCGCAACTACTAATCCTATTCCCATTAAGGCGGCACTTGAAGCAATTAGCTGGTCTGTTGGCCCTCCTCGTAGTCCTCTGGTTTCGTTGAGCAACGAAATGAAAGAAGAACTCTTGAAGATACTTGCTTCTTTGAGATTGATTTGATTCTTATCCTCGTTTCGAGTTGATAGGTAGGTCCTTCATTCAAGTTAAAACAAATTTTTCGCATACTTTTCCATGACATCAAGTTCAATGAATTCTCAAAGGTCCAAAAATAATCAATCAAAAGATTCATGTTTGAGGATTATTCCTCTTGGAGGTCTTGGTGAGATTGGTAAAAATACCTGCGTTTTTGAATATGGTGATGACATCATGATTCTTGATGCTGGTCTTGCTTTCCCCACTGATGGGATGCATGGAGTAAATGTTGTAATGCCAGATACAACATATTTACGGGAGAATCAAAATCGTATACGTGGCATGGTTGTAACTCATGGACATGAAGACCATATAGGGGGTATTTCTCATCATTTAAAAAACTTCAATATCCCTATTATTTATGGCCCTCCCCTTGCGATGTCCATGCTTCGGGGAAAGATGGAAGAAGCAGGAGTGGCTGATAGGACGACAATTCAAGTATGCGGTCCAAGAGAAGTAATCAAAGTTGGACAACATTTTTCAGTAGAGTTTGTCAGGAATACACACTCAATCTCTGATAGTTATTGCTTTGCTGTGACGACACCAGTAGGAGTAATCTTTTTCACTGGTGATTTCAAATTTGATCAAACCCCACCTGATGGTCAGCCTGCCGACTTGGCTAGAATGGCTGATTATGGTGAGAAAGGAGTTTTATGTCTTTTATCAGATTCAACTAACTCAGAAGTATCAGGATTTACCCCTTCTGAATATTCTGTTTTCCCAAATCTAGATAGATATATAGCTACTGCTGAAGGAAGAGTAATGGTAACTACTTTTGCTAGCTCAACTCATCGCGTTTCAATGCTTTTAGAGTTAGCTATGAAGAATGGAAGAAAAGTTGGATTATTAGGACGCTCGATGTTGAATGTAGTTGGAAAAGCAAGAGAATTAGGATATATGCGTTTTCCAGATGACTTGTTTTTCCCAATTAAACAAATCAGGGATTTACCAGATAGAGAAACCTTTTTGTTGATGACTGGGAGTCAAGGTGAGTCAATGGCTGCGTTGAGTCGAATTGCAAGAGGCGAACATCAACATGTTCAGTTGAAAACTAGCGATACTGTTATTTTCTCAGCGAGTCCTATTCCAGGTAACACAATTTCTGTGATGCATACAATAGACAAACTTGTCAAACTTGGAGCAAAAGTTATTTACGGAAAAGATAAAGGTATTCATGTTTCAGGACATGGTTGTCAGGAAGATCAGAAATGGATGCTTGCCTTAACTAAACCAAAATATTTTATTCCAGTTCATGGGGAATACAGAATGCAGGTTCTTCACGGGAAAACAGCTGTATCAATGGGAGTAGCTCCTGAAAATGTATTGGTAATGGAAAATGGGGATGTTGCTGAGGTCAGGCCTGATTCTTTAATACAAGGCTCTCCAGTTAAATCAGGCGTTGAATTGCTTGATTCATCAAGGACTGGAATTGTAGATACTCGAGCATTGAAAGAGCGTCAGCAACTCGCAGATGATGGCGTGATTACAGTGCTTGCGGCTGTTAGCACTGATGGCGTAATGGTTGCACCACCTAGGGTTAATCTTCGCGGCGTTATTACCAGTGTTGACGTTAAGACCATGTGCAATTGGACTGAACGTGAAATTAACTGGGTGTTAGAAAATCGGTGGAAACAGCTTGTACTCAAAACAGGCGGTAAGTCTGTAGAGGTTGACTGGATTGGTTTGCAGCGAGAGGTAGAGTCAGGCTTATCACGCAGATTGAGACGTGAGGTTCAAGCTGAGCCTTTAATACTTTGTCTTGTTCAGCCTGCACCAGGTGGGACGCGCGCTTATAAGCCTCAACTTGAAGAAAAAACAGATTCAAGGAAAGTAATTAAAAAAACCGCAGATAAATCTCAACTACCTACTAATTCTTCTACCTCAATGAAAGAAACAAATTCCAAAACGGAACCCACAATTAATAATGAATCTAATCCCGATGAAATGCCTTCAGGTAGGACAAGAAGACGCAGATCTGCAATTAGTTCATAATTTAATTTATGAATCTAGTTCTTTTTCTTTAACTCAATTTTAATAGTTTTTTTGTTCCAGCTCACAATGAACCCACCATGGAGATTACAAGCTCCTGGAATTTGACCAATGGAAATTTTGTAATTTAATTCTTCTATTTGCAATTTAGTAAATTTATTGATTCCAATTTGTTTCAACCAAGTAGCAAGTAGTGTTTTCCTTGCTGAATTTGGAAAATTAAGAATTTTATTTCTAGATAAAGTATTACTTTCTTTTTCTTTACAATGTTCTAATGACATTGTTGCGAAGATAATTTCATCTTTGCTGTAGTTTTCAAATCTATTTCCCAATGCAGCTATTCTTAAATCTGCCCCTTTATGTATTAAATTTAAAACTGGAAATACTTCTTCTCTGATTCTATTTCTTGTTAAATTTAAATTCGCATTAGATGGATCAATCCAAACTGGTAAGTTGAACTCTTCACAAATTTGTCTCGTCTCAATTCGACTAAATGCTATTAGAGGACGTACTAAATCAATATTCTTTTCTAGTTCTCTAGTTTCTTTAAGTGTGCTTAGTCCGTTAAGATCAGTGCCTCTTGCTAAATTCATAAGAATTGTTTCTGCACGATCAGTAGCTGTATGCCCAGTTAATACTCTTTTACAAGGAAATTTTAGATTATTGGATGATAAATATTTAGCTCTCATTCCTAAATGCTTATATCTCCAATTTCTTGCTTTGTTTTCATTATTTACTTCTTCTTTGTCAGCTTTGATATAATAAAAATTTATTTTATTTTGAGTACACCAAGTTTTTAATTCTTCTGCGAACTTATTGGATGAATTATGCCATTGGTGATCTCCATGCCAAACCTCAATACGCCATTGATAAAGCCTCCTTAAATCAAAAATTAATTTTAAAAGCGCCATGGAATCCTGCCCACCAGAGACTGCTAATAAAAGTGTTGATTTATTAGGAAGTAGAGATTCATTTTTTTTGAGTCTTTTGTGTAAACGAGCATGCCATTGACTCCAAGACTTTTGATTTTGGGCAGATTGTGACATTTGCTTTGGTTTTAGCTGCCTATTCTCATTTTGTTAGTTCTTTTGCAGAGTCAGTGTCAAGATTGGATGGATTGTTGCTGTTTTTATGACACTCTTACATTCTTTACCTGCTTCGCTTCAAAAGAGTTTTAAGAATAGGTCTTTATTTAAAGTAATTTCTGGTTTAAATAATTTCAATCCAAAATTAGTAACTCAAGTTTCTAAAGCGGCAGGTTATGGAGGAGCTGATTTGTTGGATATAGCGTGCGATCCAGAATTAGTTCGATTAGCTAAAGAGGCCTCAGGTATTCCTATTTGCGTAAGTTCTGTGGAACCAAGTCTTTTTCCAGAGGCTGTTAAAGCAGGAGCTTCAATTATTGAGATTGGTAATTTTGATTCCTTTTATCCTAAAGGGCGTTTTTTCTTTGCTGATGAAGTGCTTGAATTAGCTTCTAAAACGAGATCTCTTTTACCTGAGGTGGTTTTGTCGGTAACGGTTCCTCATATATTGCCTTTAGATAGTCAATCTAAATTGGCATTAGATCTTATCGATAGCGGAGTCGATATAATTCAAACAGAAGGTGGTACTAGTTCTAAACCAAAAAGTGCAGGAACTTTAGGCTTGATTGAGAAGGCAGCTCCAACGATGGCTGCTACTTATACTATTGCTTGTGCTATGGAAGAGAGTAATAAGAAAGTCCCATTGATTTGTGCTTCTGGTCTTTCTGAGGTTACTGTTGCAATGGCTATAGCTGGTGGAGCTTCTGGTGTTGGAATAGGTTCTGCTATCAATAAATTAAATGATGAATTGGGAATGATTGCGGCTATTAAATCTATTCGCCAAGCCCTTAGATCTTTTGAATTGGTTTCGACGAAGAATCAATAAGTTCCTATAAGGTGAAATCAATTTTTATTTGATAACTAAGTGATTATTTTCCAAGTAATAAATTTGTATTATCTTAAGAGCGATTAAAAATATGCCTGAATATCATCTTCAAGCTCCTTATGTCCCAAAAGGTGATCAACCTGCCGCTATTGAAGGGCTTTTTGCAGGGGTAAATGATGGTGAGAAGTTTCAAACTTTATTAGGAGCAACTGGTACAGGTAAAACATTTACCATAGCTAATTTAATAGCGAAAACGGGAAGACCTTCTCTCGTTTTAGCTCATAATAAAACTCTTGCTGCTCAGTTATGTAATGAGCTTAGGGAATTTTTTCCTAATAATGCCGTTGAATATTTTATTTCTTATTATGATTATTATCAGCCAGAAGCATATGTACCTGTTAGCGATACTTATATCGCAAAGACTTCATCAATTAATGAAGAAATAGATATGTTGCGGCATTCTGCAACTAGATCTTTATTTGAACGAGATGATGTAATAGTTGTCGCTTCAATTAGTTGTATTTATGGACTAGGTATTCCAAGTGAATATTTAAAGGCTTCTATAAAATTTCAAGTAGGAAATAATATAGATTTAAGATTATGTCTTAGAGCATTAGTATCAAATCAATATACTCGTAATGATATAGAAATAAATCGAGGTAGATTCAGAGTTAGAGGAGATGTTTTAGAAATAGGACCAGCTTATGATGATAGGTTAGTTAGACTTGAATTGTTTGGTGATGAGATTGAAAGTATCAGTCAAGTCGATCCAACAACTGGAGAAATATTAGATAAATTAGATTCTATTAATATATATCCAGCAAAGCATTTTGTAACTCCGAAAGAAAGGTTAGATACTGCTGTCAAGGAAATAAATAAAGAATTAAAAGAAAGATTAGATTTTTTTAATGAGGAGGGCAAATTGCTCGAGGCTCAGAGGTTAGAGCAAAGAACTAAATATGATTTGGAAATGTTAAAAGAAGTTGGCTATTGCAATGGCGTAGAGAATTATGCGCGGCATCTTTCTGGTCGAGAAGAAGGAACACCTCCTGAATGTTTAATTGATTACTTTCCTAAGAATTGGCTGTTATTTATTGATGAGAGTCATGTTACATGTCCACAATTGAGAGCAATGTATAATGGAGATCAAGCTAGAAAAAAAGTCTTAATAGATCATGGGTTTAGATTACCTAGCGCAGCAGATAATCGTCCTTTAAAAGATTTAGAATTTTGGAGCAAAGCCCAACAGACTGTATTTATAAGTGCAACTCCTGGTGATTGGGAACTATCTAAAAGTCAAGACAATATAGTTGAGCAAGTAATTAGACCAACTGGTGTTTTAGATCCAATAGTTGAAGTTCGCCCAACTGAAGGGCAAGTTGAGGATTTACTTTTTGAGATTAGAAAAAGAGCAAGTAAGAATCAAAGAATATTGGTGACTACTCTTACCAAAAGAATGGCAGAAGATCTGACTGATTATTTGTCAGAACATAGAATCAGAGTTCGCTATTTACATTCAGAAATTCACTCAATAGAGCGTATTGAAATTATTCAAGATTTACGTCTTGGAGAATATGACGTTTTGGTTGGTGTTAATCTTTTGAGAGAGGGCTTAGATTTGCCTGAGGTGTCCCTAGTAGTCATTCTTGATGCTGATAAAGAAGGATTCTTAAGAGCTGAAAGATCTTTAGTACAAACTATTGGAAGAGCTGCGAGACATGTAGAAGGTCAGGCATTGCTTTATGCAGATAAGATGACTGATTCAATGTCCAAAGCAATTAGTAAAACTGAAAGACGTCGTGAAATTCAAGATCAATATAATAAAAAAAACGGAATAGTTCCTACTCCTGCAGGCAAAAAAGCAAATAATTCAATTCTGTCATTTTTAGAATTATCTAGGCGGTTAAATAAAGATGGAAATAATGATGATCTTGTTGAAATTGCAAATAAATTAGTAGATGAATATTCATCAGATAAAGATGGTGGATTATCTTTAGATTCGTTACCAGAAGTAATTGATAAACTTGAATCTAAAATGAAAAGTGCTGCGAAAGATTTAGATTTTGAAAAGGCGGCAATATTAAGAGACAAGATCAAAAAATTACGTCATAGACTCGTAGGAAAATAAAAAATTAACTCTATTTTTTTCCTAAATTAAAACAAGAATGAATTTCATTTAATGCTTCCTCACCATCTGTTTCAGGAATAATACAAGTTGTTCTTATTTCACTAGTAGCAATCATTTCTATATTTATTTTTTTATTTGCTAATGCTCTAAACATTTTTCCTGCTGTACCTCTTGTGAAAGGCATTCCAGATCCAACAGCACTTACTTTTGCTATTGCCTTTCCCTCTTCTATTGATGCTCCTTTCCAATTAGATATAAGTGCTTCTAAAGCACACTTTGCTTCTTTTCTATCATTTTTCTTTAAAGTAAAACTTATATCTTTAGTACTATCTTTATGCTTTCTTTCAGATTGAACTATTGTATCTAATATAATATTACTATCAGCTAAAATAGAACAAATATTAGAAGCCGTTCCTGGCCTGTCAGGAACATTCTTCACACTAATTTGGATTTGATCTTTATCTAAGGCAACACCTCTGACTTCTGGTTCATGGTTGTTTGCTGAAGTTAAATTAAGACTAATTTGCTTATTACTTAATTTAAAAAAATCTCCAACAGCACGTACAGCTTTTGTTCCTAAATCGGCGTCAATAACACAACTGACTTTAACTTCACTTGTTGCTATAAGTCGTATGTTTATACCAGAATTCGAAAGAGTCTCGAAAAGAGAAGAAGCAATACCAGCTCTACCCATTATTCCAGCTCCATTAATACTTAGTTTGGTCATATTGCTTTGTGTTGATATTTCACCACCAATCGATTGAATAAGGTTTTGACATTGAAAATGTGCATTCTCTAATTCATTTTTGTTCACAGTAAAAGTAATATCATTTTTGTTAACTTGATGTGTTGCTTGAATAATTAAATCTACATTGACTCCTCCTTTTGAAAGAGTTTCGAATAGATCGGCTGCTATTCCTGGACGATCTGGAATATTTGATAGTGCTATTACAGCCTGATCTTCTATAAGTTCTAATCCATCTACTGGACTACGGTGCTCAATTCCACTTTTTGTTAAAACATTAGTTTTTTTACTAGTGAGAAGTGTTCCAGAAAGATTCTCCCAACTTGATTTGACTAAAAGAGTCACGCCATAATTTCTTGCGATTTCAACAGCACGTGGGTGTAAAACAGATGCTCCTAGACTTGCCAGTTCTAACATTTCATCACAACTAATCTTGGGCATCAGTTGGGCATCTTCCACAATTCGCGGATCTGTTGTTAAAACGCCAGGAACGTCGGTATAAATTTCACATGCTTTAGCTTTTAGAGCTGCTGCCAAAGCTACTGCAGAGGTATCTGAACCTCCTCTGCCTAAAGTTGTTATTTCAGGAATACCTCCTCTTCCAAGACTAGTTCCTTGGAATCCGGCAATAACTACTATTTGGCCTTGATCTAATAGCGTTTTGATTCTCTCTGTTCTTATTTCTAATATTCTTGCTCGTCCATGTGCAGACTCAGTAATGATCCCAGCTTGATTCCCAGTCATTGAGATAGCTGGTAGCCCTAATTTATATAGTGCCATAGCTAATAAAGAGATGGACACTTGCTCTCCTGTTGAAAGGAGCATGTCCATCTCTCTGCTAGGAGGATCATTAGTGATATGTGAGGCTAAATTTGTTAGTTCATCTGTCGCGTTCCCCATTGCTGAGACAACAATAACCAGGTCATGTCCTTCATCTTTGCTTGACTGGATCCTCTTTGCTACTGATTGAATACGCTCAATACTTCCTAAGGAGGTACCGCCAAACTTTTGAACCAGCAAAGTCATTTAACTCTTTTTAACTTCTTAATTATTTCAGTTGTTAGTCTAATTTTTACTTTGTGTTAGCAGATTATCTTTAAAAGCATCGATTGGTTTAAGTCCTAATTTGATTGAGGCTTCAATGTTTAGCAGTTTTTTCATCAAATCAAGAAACATTTCTGTGGATTTACCTTGAATTTGTTTTCGAATAATAAAAATACGTTTGGGATTGGCAATCCCAGCAAGTTTAGCAATCTCGTTGATGTCCTGGTTACCTTTTGAATCCAAAAGTTTAACCCAAAGCCATCCTCTCACTTGCCCAGTCAAAGTAGAAACCAACCTTAATGCTGGCTCACCATTTTGCATTAGATAATTAATTTTTTCTAGTGCAACTACTGTATTTTCCTTGATTATATGATTGGCGATTTCAAGGGCATTGGTGGAATGATTTTGGATTAAGGCATTGACTACTTCTATTGTAATTTCTTTGTTTCCATCTTGAGTGATTATTGCTTCTCTTGCCTCGGAGAGTAATGAAAGTTTGTTTAATTCTGTATAAATTAAAGAACTATCATTTCCAATACTTTCAACAAGTAAATTAATTGTTTGGTTATTTATTTTTAGATTTAATTCACGAGCAATATTTTGCACTAAATTTCTTTGTCCATTAATGTCCCATGGGAGTGGAAGAACAAAACTTTTTTCACTCGATAAAGGATTGGATTGGATATTCTTTTTTATTAATTTGGTTGTTTTAAGTCTTTTATCAGGTTTATTTGAATTATTTAAAATTAGATGCGTTTTCTCAGGCATTAAATTTATTGCTTGCTCTAACTTATTAGCTAATTCAATAGAGCAACCATTGCAAAATAGACTTCTTTTTAACAGAACAATTCTACTTCCTTTTCCTAATGGAGCATTTTTCACTTCTTCTAATGCTCTCAAACTTTGGTTTGCATCACTTCCATCTAAACGACTGATATTGAAACTAAGCCAAGCAGGGTCAATATATGTTTGGATAATATTCTCTATCTCTCTAATGCTAGAAGCATAGTCATCTCCCCATACTAGATGAATTGGCATTACTTGGAGAAATTTTATGAAAAGGTTCTGAACCTAAATTAGCCCCTTGTTATTAAATCAGTGAAAAAAAAAGAGCATCCGATTTTTCTTGAAAGTATTGAATACATAAAATCTCACTTAGGGTTTACGGGACTTGATTCGACTTGTCAATCAGTTTTAGAACGCATGATTCATGCAAGTGGAGATTTAAGCTTGCAATCGCAAGTGCATTTTAGTTCAGGTGCTTGTGAAAAAGGTATCTCCGCTTTGAAAACAGGAAGTAAAATTCTTACTGACACTTTGATGGCAAAGGCCGCTATTTCTTCAATGGCGAAAAGAACTATGAATTCAGAGGTTAGGTGCATTTTAGAATGGGCCCCTGAGAGTCTTAATGTGGATGTAACTTCAGTTACAAGAAGTTCCATTGGCATGAGAAATGCCTGGGGTGAATTATTAGAGAAAGACGAATTATGGGATAGACCAATTGTGGTTATAGGGAGTGCGCCGACAGCTTTAATGGCTTTACTAGATCTAATTAAAGAAGGAAGTGAAATGCCTAGTTTAATTATTGGGATGCCAGTTGGTTTTATTGGAGTTTCTGAAAGTAAAAAACGCTTACTACAGAGTGCTATTCCACATATTGTGCTTCAAGGATCTAAAGGAGGGGCCTCTTTAGCTGCAGCTGCCATTAATGCGCTGTTAAGAGTTGCTGAAAGAGAAGTTGACTAGAAACAACTTATTTCTTTAATTGTGCTTCATTTGAATGACTTTTAGAACTATTTTTTTCAAGTCGATTTAATACTTTGGTTGCATTATTTATGACTGCTTTTGGTACGCCAGCGAGACGTGCTGCCTCTATACCATAGCTTTTAACAGAACCTCCTTTACTAACTTTATGAAGGAATTTAAGTGTATTTTTCTTGTGCTCAACAAGAACTTGATAGTTTTCTACATTTTGAAAGTATTCTGAAATTTGATTTAATTCATGATAATGAGTTGCAAAAATTGAACGGCTTTTGATATTAGTTGCTAAAAACTCGCTGACTGACCATGCAATGGATAATCCGTCAAAAGTAGAGGTGCCTCTTCCTATTTCATCTAAAAGAACTAATGATTTATCTGTTGCTTGATTAAGAATAAATGCAGTTTCTATCATTTCTACCATGAAAGTTGATTGACCGGCTGCTAAATCATCTACGGCACCAACGCGTGTGAAGATTTGATCCGCAATCCCAATAGTAGCGGATTCGGCAGGAATCCAACTGCCAATCTGAGTCAAAATTTGTAAGAGTCCTACTTGTCTTAAATAACAGCTTTTACCACTTGCATTAGGTCCTGAGAGAATTATCAAATCTGTCTTTGTGCCAAGATTAATATCATTAGGGGTGAAGATTTTGTTAACAAGTATTTGCTCTACTACTGGATGACGACCACCTGTAATAGATAGCTCTCTATTCATTGAGCTGTTTTTACAACTTACTATTTCAGGCTTAACATATGAATTTGTTGCTGCTAATTCTGCTAAACCTGCTAATACATCTAAGTATGATATCGCTTGTGCTGCTTGTCTGATTCTCTGGGCTTTATTCCCAATAAGTAATCTTAGATTACAAAAAAGTTCGTATTCTCGTTGAGATAAACGTGCTTTTAATTGGAAAATCTTACCTTCTCTTTCTTTTAGTTCTGGAGTTATAAAACGTTCTTCATTTGTTAGAGTTTGTCTTCTAATCCAATGATCTGGCACACCTATAGATTTTGCTTTGCTAACAGATAAAAAATAACCGAATGTACGGTGATATTGAAGTCTTAGGTTCTTAATTTGACTTATCTTTCTTTCTTTCATTTCTTGATTATTCAGCCATTCATTTTGATCATCGAGTTGGTTACGAAGGCCATCAAGTAAGGGATCTACACCATCATGAATTAATCCACCTTCAGTAATACTTAAGGGCGGATTATCTATTATTTCTGAATTAACTTTTGATGCTATCTCCATTAAATCTCTATCGGGGTTAGTAATTGCCTCGAAATACTTAGGTTTTATAAATATCGAGTCATTTAAATATTGGGATAGCAAAGGTAATCGGTGAATTCCTTCTGCAATTGCCACTAAATCTCGAGCAGTGGCTTGTTGCGCGCCTGCCCTTCCAGCTAGCCGTTCTAGATCCCCCATAGTTCTAAGGACTTTTCTGATATCTTTTCTCAAAGATGAAGCTTTAACTAATAAACCAATAATCTCTTGCCTAAATTGAATTGATTCAATGTTGATTAATGGTTCTTCAAGCCATCTTCTAATACAGCGACCTCCCATAGCAGTTAGGGTTTTATCAATCGCCCATAAAAGAGAGCCATGGAATTGACCATCCCTTTGAGTAGAAGTAATCTCTAAATTCCTTCTTGTTTGTGTATCTATAATTAGTCCAGATTTTTTAGGTTTAATTTGAGGATAATTAAGAGCTATATGAGTTTTTTTATTGCTTTTCTCATTATTAGAAAGATTAGGGTGTGTTTTATTTAAATAAGCAATTAAGCCTCCAATTGCTCTAAGAGATAATGGGTATGAATGTATTCCTAATCCATTAATATTAGTTAGATCATAGTGATTTTTGATAGATGTCTCTGCTTCTATATATGTAAATGATGTTTGGTTAAATTCAGTTATATTTGTTGATTTTGGGTGCCAAGCAGTATTTGATATAGAATCTTTTTCTGAGATTATTTCTGCTGCTTCAAGCTTTATTAATTCTTGTCGAAGATTATTCATTTCTTCCCCTTCTTCAACGATAAACTCTCCTGTACTAACATCAACTTTTGCAAGTGACCAGTTGATTAACTTCTCAGGAGAAGATTGTTCAATTAAAATAGTAGCCAGCCAATTATTTTTTCTTGCTTCAAGCATTCCTTCTTCTAAAATAGTTCCTGGGGTTATTAATCTGGTGATTCCTCTTTTTATTAATTTATTGCCCTTGGAGGGTGCGGTTTCCAGTTGATCGCAAATAGCAATAGATAGACCTTTTTTTATTAGTTCAGTGCAATAACGATCTGCTGCATGATGAGGTATGCCAGCCATCGGCACTCGACCAATTTTTTTCCCACCTTCTTTACTTGTGAGTGTGATCTCTAAAAGCTTGGAAAGTGTTATTGCATCTTCAAAAAAGCATTCAAAAAAATCACCAAGTCGATAGAGTAAAACTCTTTCAGGGTCAGAAACCTTTAGCTCCGCATAGTGTCGTAATGCAGGAGTGAGATCATTCATTTCAGGCAAACTATGGTGAGACCATTTGGGCTCATCACTTTTTTCAACTATGAATTTTTCTAATTCTTGTATTTCAGTATCAATTGTATTTGTAGATGATTTTTTGATCCGAGGTCTTAAAGATGCATCTTCTTTAAGTTGTTGATTTGTAAGATTCTCTTGAGATGCTTCGAAGGATTTTGTTGGGCTATCATTACATAATTCTTGTTGATCTTCTTCTTCAAACAGACTGCCTTGCAATTGTTTTTGGCTGGCAGCCATTGATTTGACCTATATGAAGGCCTCCATAGTAGAAGAGTTATTTTTTTTTTGCATGTGAAGCCTCGCTACAAAAATAAACAGTTGCCACGTGAAAACACACTTACATGGGAGAATTATTAAATATTGAGCAGTTGTTCTGCAGCTTCACACCTCATGCTGGCTATTAATTCCATCGTCGCGAACGCACTTTTATTCTCTTCACTACTTTTGGTAATTGGTGTACCGGTCTTTTATATGACCCAAACTAATCCAGAGGACAATAGAAATTCAAATATTAAAAAGATTGAAATCCTTGCAGGGGTTTGGTTTCATTTGGTACTTCTTCAGGCATTAGTGGGTGAATATATAACTCATCAGATGAATATTTAGACTTAAATTCCATTTAGTTTAAATTGAATAACTTCAAATTATCTATCTGATAGATGGTTTAAGTTGCTCTTGAGAGGTTAGTGTTAGTAGTATTATCAAGAATTTGAAAATGTCCACAATTGAAGGTAATTTTACAAGTTCATCAAATTTACGAATAGCTATAGTTGTAGCTAGATTTAATGATCTGATTACTAATAAAATATTGAGTGGTTGCCTTGATTGTTTATCTAGGCATGGAATTGATGTATCAGAGACAAGCTCTCAATTAGATATTGCATGGGTTCCTGGTTCATTTGAACTGCCTATTGTTTCTCAAACATTGGCTAGAAAAGGTACTTATGATGTAGTAATTACTCTTGGAGCCGTCATTCGAGGAGATACGCCTCACTTTGACGTTGTTGTCTCTGAGGTAAGTAAAGGAATTGCCTCAGTTTCACGAGAAACAGGCGTGCCAATTATATTTGGTGTTCTTACTACAGACACCATGCAACAAGCTTTAGAGCGAGCTGGCATTAAAAATAATTTGGGATGGAGTTATGCTTTGCAAGCACTAGAAATGGGCTCACTAATGAAATGTATGAATTGAATAATCTTGTCAATGTATTTTTTGAATTGACCTGTGTCCCTGTTTTAAGGCATGCTAGTTGTTGATTTGCAATAATCATTTAATTGCGGATGTAGCTCAGTGGTAGAGCATCTCCTTGCCAAGGAGAGGGTCGAGAGTTCGAATCTCTTCATCCGCTTTCTATAACCTTGATTGTTTAAGATTTGATTTTATGGAATTATATTGAAAATTTTTAATTAATTCTCTTTGTTGCTTAGAAATAAGAAATTTTATTTTTTTGATATTTATTATTTCTTTTTGACTATGTACAAAGGATTTACCATCTTTTTATTTTTACTTAGTTTTTTAAGTTGAATAAAAAAAGTTAGTGAATCTGTCAATAAATAATATTTCTATATTAATTCTACAATGCAGTAAAATTATCATTTTACCTCTAATTAGTATAAAATTTGGTAATGATAATCCCAAAAGTCATTCTTGGTAAATGAAATCACTTGTCATAATCCCTGCGAGAGGAGGATCTACAAGAGTTCCTAATAAAAACCTTGCTTTGTTGAATGGTAAGCCACTTATTTATTATTCTATTCAGGCTGCTTCTCTAATAGATGATGTAGAAATAATAGTGAGTACTGATTGTCCCTCTATTGCGAAATATTCAGAGTCCTTAGGATTGAAAGTACCTTTTCTTAGGCCTGCAAATCTGTCTACAGCCACTAGTAGTTCTATTAGTGTTATAGTTCATATATTATATGAATTAATAGAATCTAATTTAGAAATACCAGAGATTATCTTATTCAAGCCTCCTACTAACCCACTTTTAACTTCATTCTCTATACGTAATATGCTTGAAATGAAGAGGAATAACAGAGACATTGATTCTATAATGAGTATACATATCCCTAGGGTAAGTGCTTTGAATTTTCTTTCGTACTCTTCGGCTGACGAAAAAATAAAGACTCAAATATATGATATCGAAGGAGTTAGATTATACGATATAGAAAGGAGTCAGGATCGTCCATTATCCTATGCTAACTCCCCTGCATGTAAGATTACTGAGTCAAAATATTTCATTGAAAAATATATAAATCATCAAATTAAGCCTGAGATTTGTTCTGGACCAACATTTAATTTCGAGAGTTCTCTTGGCTATGAGATCAATAATTTAGAGGCTTATGATATTGATACTATGCAAGATCTTGAAATTCTTAAATTAATAATGCAATCAAAAGAAAATATATTAGATCAAAGTAAATTCCCTCATGTTTATCTATAAAGTTTCTTAGTTAAAGATTGCTAAAAAGTATTAGTTTTTAAATGCTTTGCAGATAAATATTGACTCTCTTAATATCTAAATTATACATTTGTCTTTAATGAAACTTATAGATATAAGATCTTATCGTGAATAGTCTTAGATAACTTTTTTTGTTTATTGCTAGCACATATATACAGTTACTTTATTTTCTACTATAGTAGAAAAGTTAGTTTAATGAACAGTGAGTGATGGTTGAGCCTCTGTGTTCGATAATTATAAGAACAAAAAATGAAGAGCAATGGATAAGTAAATGTTTAGAAGCTGTCTACAGTCAGACATATAAAAATATAGAAGTTATTATCGTTGATAATTGTTCAACTGATACAACTATAGCAAGATGTAAGAAATACCCAGTTAAAATAATCACAATTAATCAGTTTCTTCCTGGTAAAGCTATTAATTTAGGTATAGCTTCTTCACAGGGAGAGTTGCTATGTTGCTTAAGTGCTCATTGTGTTCCTACAAATAATATCTGGCTTGAGAATCTTTTAGAGCCATTGCAGGATAAATCTATTGCTGGAGCTTATGGTAGGCAAGAGCCTACGGATAATAGTACAGACGTAGATAAAAGAGATCTTCTTTTAGTCTTTGGTCTTGATAGTTATATTCAGTCGAAAGATTCTTTTTTTCATAATGCAAATAGTGCCTTCAGGAAGCAAATATGGAATGAATTTCCTTTTTCTGATACTTCTACAAATATAGAGGATAGGATTTGGGGAGAAGAAATAATAAGTAATGGGTATAAATTGGCTTATGTTGCCGAAGCTAGTGTCCTTCATTGGCATGGAATTCATCATCAATTAAATCCGGAGCGTGCTAAAAAGATTGTGAGAATTTTAGATAAGATTAATAGATTGAAGACTGTAAATAACTTTAAGAAAGTTAAACATAATTCTTATTGTATTGTTCCTATTAAGGGAGCTGACGTAAGCCTTGAAAATTTACCTTTAATTCAAAGGACTATTCATTGTCTTAAGAAATGCAAGTTGATTAATAAGATAATTTTATCTATTGATGATACAAATACAATGGATCTTGGTAATTTATTTAATTTAGAAACAATTATCCGACCAAGTGACTTATCCTCACCCGAGTCTTCATTAGAAGATGTCCTTCAATATACATTAAAGTCTATTGAATCTACGGGAGATTATTGCGACTCTATATCAGTAGCTGAAATCATTTACCCATTTCGTGAGTCTGATGAAATTGATGCAATGATTAAGATAATGATCGATGAATCATTGGATACTATATTTGCAAGCTGGAGAGAATCTAGAGCTACATGGTTTGGTGAAGAGGGGGACTTGACTATGCTTGGAGGGACATCTTGGGCAATCCCTTCTCCAGAAAGGCATGGACAAATCATTACATCTTTAATAGGCTATTTTACAATAACTAGACCAGTGAATGTTAGAAATAAAACTGTTTTTCAAGGTCAAATTAAAACTCATTCATTATTTAATAGGAATTCTTCAGTTGTATGTCGTAATCAAAATGATTATAAGGAATTATCCGATCTCATTATTAGTAGTATAGAATAAATATTTAGGATAATACTCCCATGAAGATTGGCATAATAGGTTTAGGTAGGGTTTATAAGCATTATACTAAAAATTTCATTTCATCACTATTGGATGATGGTCATATTATCTATTTATATGATATTGACTCAAGTAAAGATCATGATCAATTATTAATTTTACATCAAAATGTAGTAAGAGTATCCTCTCTTTCTCAGGTGATAGATGCTGGCATTGATTTTACAATTGTAGCAACAATATCTGGTACACATTATCAGATATCTAAGGAACTTTTACAAGCAAGAGTACATGTTTTAACTGAAAAACCAGCAACAATGAAAGAATCAGAGTTGTTGGAATTAATCGAAATTTCAAATAGATTTTCATTAAAATATGGAGTCATTTTTCAAAATAGATTAAATCCATCGATGCAGATTGCTAAGGAATTAGTTAAAAATAATTATTTGGGGGATATTAGGATTTGCTCTATTCGACTTCATTGGTGCCGTTATCAAAATTATTATAATGATGGATGGCATGGAACATGGAAGCAAGATGGTGGAGTTATAAATCAACAGGCTATTCATCATATAGATGCAATGCAGTGGATAAATGGACCATTCCAAAAGGTATCAGCATTTGCAACGAATCAAATTAATCAATTAGAAGCAGAGGATACAATGACAGCTTTAGTAGAGTTTAAATCTGGTTCAGTTGGCACTATTGAGGCATCCACAGCGATAAGGCCATTAGATAAGGAGGCTTCTATTTTCATTTCTGGAACTAAGGGATTTATAAAAGTTGGAGGAGTTGCTTTGAATAAGATAGAGGATTATGAATTGCCGGAATTAGATAAGAGTTTAAAAGATCGATTGGTTAATTCATCTCGGAATGTTTCTTCTGGCTATGGTGAATCTCACAAAAAAGTTATTTATGATTTTATTGATTCAATAAAATCTAATACAATTCCTGCGATTGCAGCTTCTTCAACTATCAACACAGTTCGTGCAATTCATTCAATTTACAAAAGCTGCGAGTTAGGAAGTTGGGTTAATGTAGAAAAGAATTCTATTTCATCTCGTTTAGGAAATTAATGGAAAATAGTAGTCCAGGAAAGGATATCTCATTAGAGGATATTCAATCGAAGTTCCCTTTAGTGGCAAAACAAAAAAGCTCACATTTCTCGGAATTTCAAATTGCTGATGTTCAATTTGGACCTGGATTATGTCCAGTCTTTGCTGGACCCAATATGGTTGAATCGGAAGAATTGATTATCGATGTAGCTTTAAATATCAAGAACAGTGGAGCATCTTTTCTTCGAGGTGGTGCATTCAAGCCTTTAACCTTTCCCTATCGATCAAAAAAATATACAGAAACACGAGAGAACGGAATAGGATGGCTAGCAAAAGCAAAATCTGTTGCTCAAATTCCTATAATTACTGAGATTATGGAAGAGAGATATCTTCCATTAATTTCAGAAGTCTCCGATATTCTTCAGATCGGTGCAAGAAATATGCAGAATTATCCTTTATTAACTGCATGTGCAAAATCTGGCAAGCCAATCATGCTCAAACGTGGTTTTGGCTGCTCTTTGAGAGATTGGCTTGGGGCTGCTGAATATTTATTAGTTGAGGGGAATGACCGGGTAATACTTTGTGAAAGAGGAATTGTAGCCCCGCATACTCATCGATCTACTTCAAGATTTTTACTTGATTTGCAAGTTGTACCAGCTGCTCAGGAAGTTACTCATCTACCAGTGATTACAGATCCATCACATGCATGTTTTTGGAGACCATGGGTTCCTAATTTAGCAAAAGCATCGGTAGCTGTGGGTGCAAATGGTTTGATGATTGAAGTTCATCCTGATCCAAGCATGGCGGCTGTTGATCCTTTGCAAGCAATTGATTATCAAGAATTTAATCAATTAATGGAGCAACTTACACGTATAGGTGAGGCGTGTGAGGTTAAAGTTGGTAGTAAAGATAAATTAAATTAAATGTATTCTCTAATAATAGGTATCTCTCCAAGTAAAGGAGCAAGATCACCCAAATTATGGAATAAAGCATATAACGAATATAAAATAGATTGTGAGATGCGTGCTTGTGATATTGCCAATGAAAAGCAATTAATTGATTTAATGAATGAGTTGAAAACTGATAAAAAATTTCAAGGTGGAAGTGTTACTTTTCCGTATAAAGAAAAAGTTGCACAAATTCTCCATAACTCTCTGCGTGATGAAGCAACCTCGAGATTAGGAACTATAAACTCACTTTATAGAAATGATCGTGGTGATCTCTGTGCTGCAAATACTGATGGAATAGCTGCATTACGCTGTATACAAAATAAATTTTTTAGTGAGAAGATCAAACCTCAAAAAATACTTGTTTTAGGTGTTGGCGGTGTTGGAAAAGCTGTTATAGCTTTTATATCTGATATGTTACTAAGATTCTATCCAAATATAGAATTATTTGCATCTTCAAGGAAAAAAGATATTGCATTCTTTTCGGTATTTAATAAAGTTCATTTCGTTGAATGGAATGATCGATATGATTACCTGAGCAATAGAACATTGGTAATAAATTGTACATGTTTAGGTGATTATCAGAATCTAAATGAGTCTCCTATTTCTTTGGATTTGATGAATGAAAAGTCTACGTTATTTGGAGTCTATGATGTTATTCATACCCCTTCCTTAAGCAAGTTGCTTCTTTGGGCTAAGTCGAAAAATATTGTTTATTCTAATGGTGTCGATATGAATCTTATGCAAGCGGCGATTGCTTTTAAATATGCTACTAATTCAAAATTTTCTGTAAATGAAATTACATATGTAATGAGTAATTAAGTTTATATCTAATTCTATTAAGAGATATAATAATTTTTTGTTGATCTCTATTGTTTATGTTTCTTTGAAAGTTGCTGAATTTGTTCTTTGATTTGCTTTAAAGATTGATCCCATTGTCCTTGTTGATTTTGTCTAAAGATTTTTAATGAAGGGTACCAGTAACTGACGTTATCAGTTACACCCCACCACCAA
>QBWB01000017.1 GCA_003284185.1 Prochlorococcus sp. AG-315-C08 | reverse complement strand
TTAATTTGCTTTCGGACTTATTTTTATCTGCTAGAAGTGTAACCATTGAATTGTGCAATGGTCCGTTTATCCCGCCTAAAAGAACTAAGAAAAATCCAGGAAAGATGTAAGCATAATTGTAGGCATCATAAGCAGAGCTGATTCCAAATGCACCTGCAATCACTAATTGCCTTATCATGCCTCCAAATTTGCTTGCTACTGTTCCAATAGTCACAATAAAAGCAATTTTTGTTATTGATTTCGTCATGTTATGTATGAAAAAAAATAACTTTCATTGATCTATTTATGATGTATTTAAAATCTTTATTGGAATGTTGATATTGTGATTGAGATAGGAAAGCCACTTGTTGAGTTTCCTCCTCTTGTTGAGGGGATATTAATAAAAAGGTACAAGAGATTTTTGGCAGAAATAAAATTGGATAATGGGCAAATTATTACAGCCCATTGTGCCAATACTGGGCCTATGAAGGGGGTTTTGTTCCCAGGCGGCAGGGTCAGGGTTAAGTATGCACCTTCTCCTAAGCGTAAATTAGATTGGTCTTGGGAGCAGGCAGAGGTGCCCAGTGAGGGGAAAGACAATAGTTGCTGGGTTGGAATTAATACTGCTTTACCAAATAAATTAATCAGATCCTTGATAGAAGAAGATTGCCTTGAAAATCAATTAGGTCCAATTGCCAGTATTCATCCAGAAGTGGTTTATGGGGCTGAAGGAAAAAGCCGAATCGATTTAATGCTCAAGCCTAAAGAAATTAATAAAGATAGTCGAAATATATATATAGAAGTCAAAAACACAACTTGGTGTAATCGATCATTGGCTCTATTCCCAGACACAATAACTAAAAGAGGTCAGAAACACTTGATAGAACTTATGAGTATAAGTCCAACGTGTAAAGCGATATTGATCCCTTGCATCAGTAGAAATGACCTTAAACTTTTTGCACCTGCTGATTCTGCAGATCCTTTGTATGGGAAGTTGTTTAGAGAGGCGCTTTCTAAAGACTTAGAGGTAATCCCCTGTGCTTTTGGCTTTTTTGCTGATCACATAACATGGGAAGGGATTAGACCTTTTAGGAATTCGCAGTAATAAAATTTTTTTACTCAGCATTAGAAAGCTTGTATTCAATGAATAAACGCATAATTCAATTGCTTCGAAAAGGTCGATAAGTTTTCTTTAATATCATTTTTTATTTGTTGTAAAGAACAAATCGAACAGACTAACTTGAAATTCCGTATCAACACATACATCTAATCAACTTTGCTTGCATGAGTATTTAAGAGTGTATAAAACTTGGATTAAAAATCCATTTATTTTCTCGCAGTAATTCTTATTTTATGACGACTGCATTGCAATCGCCTCCACGAAGAAGTACTTCTCGTCTTCAAGACGCAAGTCTTTTGAATGGTCCAATGCTTCTTCTTAGGAGCATTCGTGGTTTTAGAAGAAGCCAGTCCTTGATTTGGCTGGCTACTGTTCCTTTGGCTCTTCTTGGATTAGGTATTTTCACTTTCTCCGCTAGAGCTGAAGTGGCTTTTTCAGAGTTGACTGGGCCTCAGGCAGCTCAATTCTTGGCCGATAATCTTTGGTTACTTATTGCCGCCATCCTTGTCATTTTCATGAACGCAGGATTTGCAATGGTCGAAGCGGGCATGTGCCGCCAAAAAAATGCGGTTAACATTCTTGCAAAAAATTTATTTGTATTCGCTCTTGCTGTAACAGCTTATTGGGTAATTGGATATTCCCTAATGTATGGCGATGGTGTGATCAATGGTTGGCTTTATTTTAATCAAATCTTTGTCAATCCTGATCCGTCAGATGCAATTGCATGTGCTGCAGATGGAGGTTCGGGTTGTCTTGTTCCTGCTGTCGATTTTCTTTTCCAAGCTGCTTTTGCAGGAACTGCTGCAACGATTGTTTCTGGATTGGTTGCGGAAAGAGTCAAATTTGGAGAATTTGTCGTTTTCTCATTAGTCCTAACTGCTTTTATTTACCCCATTGCTGGCAGCTGGGAATGGAATAGTGGTTGGTTGAACAGTGTTGGTGAGAAAGAGTTCATAGATTTTGCTGGGTCATCCATTGTTCACTCCGTTGGTGGATGGGCAGGTCTTGTTGGAGCAGTGCTTCTCGGCCCCCGTATTGGCAAATTTGTAGACGGCAAAGCACAAGCTATGCCTGGGCACAATATGGCTATTGCCACTTTAGGAGCACTAATCCTTTGGATTGGTTGGTATGGATTTAATCCAGGCTCAGAATTGGCAATGGATCAATACGTTGCATACGTTGCAGTAACAACAACTTTGGCTGCGGCTGGTGGTGCAATTGCAGCTACAGTTATATCTACAATTACTTCTGGCAAGCCTGATCTCACCATGATCATTAATGGCATCCTTGCTGGACTGGTCAGCATCACTGCTGGTTGTGGCAATATGACTTTTGCGGGAGCTTGGTTGGCTGGTGCTGTAGGAGGAATTATTGTTGTATTCTCAGTTGCTGCTTTAGATGCAGCAGGTATCGATGATCCGGTTGGTGCTTTCTCAGTTCACGGAGTTTGTGGAGTTTGGGGAACTGTCGTTATTGGCCTTTGGGGCGTTGATGGTATGGATCCAGGTATGGCAGGAATTGGTCTTCTCAATGGAGGAGGTATCAATCAGTTGGGTATTCAAGCTTTAGGAGCTGGAGCTTATGCTATCTGGACTGTATTTACCTGTTGGATTGCTTGGTCAGTCATCGGAGGATTCTTCGGAGGCATCCGAGTTAGTGAAGAGGAAGAAACTCAAGGTCTTGATATAGGTGAGCATGGAATGGAAGCTTATCCTGATTTTGCTTCTAGCTAGTTCAATTAGTTAATTATCCTGAACTTTCTAATGAAAAAGCCCAGAAATCTTCTGGGCTTTTTTATTATGTTTTAGTATGAATTTATTAATCTTCTCAATGTGTTTTTTACTCAATAATTGATATGGATACTCAAGCTTTCAAGCAAACACTTCATAAATCAGATCGTTATAACCGAAGAGGATTTGGCTCTGCAAACAAACGTGCTCAGGCACTTGCAGAGGCTTATCAAAGTGGATTGATTGGATCTATTAGAGATAATGGAAATCAATTGGATCATGGTCGACTGAAAGTCAAAATTGCAGAAGCTTTTGGCTTTTGCTGGGGAGTCGAAAGAGCTGTAGCTATGGCTTATGAGACTAGAAAGCACTATCCCAATGAAAGGATATGGATCACTAATGAAATTATTCATAACCCCTCAGTAAATGATCATTTGCGAAAAATGGATGTTCTTTTTATTGCTGAGGAAAAAGGTATAAAAGATTTTTCAGGAGTTAAAGATGGGGATGTCGTAATTCTCCCGGCATTTGGAGCAACAGTACAAGATATGAAACTATTACACGATAGAGGTTGCCATATTATTGATACCACTTGTCCATGGGTCTCAAAGGTTTGGCATACGGTTGAAAAGCATAAAAAACATACATTTACTTCAATTATTCATGGAAAATATAAACATGAAGAAACATTAGCTACAAGTTCTTTTGCAGGAACGTATCTAGTTGTTTTTGACCTTAATGAAGCTAAGTATGTTGCGAATTACATTCTTGGAAAAGGAAATAGAGAGGAATTTTTAAAGCTGTTTTCCAAAGCATCCTCTAAAGGGTTTGATCCAGAGAAGGACTTGCAAAACATTGGGGTTGCTAATCAGACAACAATGCTAAAAAGTGAAACAGAAGAGATAGGAAGATTATTTGAAAAAACGATGTTAAAAAAATATGGTCCTGCAGAATTGAATGAACATTTTTTAGCTTTTAATACTATTTGTGATGCTACGGAGGAAAGACAAGGCGCCATGTTTTCCCTTGTTGATGAACCCCTTGACCTTATGGTTGTTATTGGCGGTTATAACTCTTCTAATACTACTCATCTTCAAGAAATAGCAGTTAGTAGGGGCATTCGCTCATTTCATATTGATACACCTGAACGAATTGGAGAGGAGACAAATACTATTACGCATATGCCACTTGGAGGTGAATTATTGACTGAGAAAGACTTTCTGCCAGTTGGAAATATAAATGTGGGTATTACTTCCGGCGCTTCTACTCCAGACCGAGTAGTTGAGCATGTTATTCAGAAGTTGATGAAGATAAGTGAAAAAAGCTGATAAGGGCAAATCACAATTTTGCCCCGATTTCTCGTAAGATGGGTTATTGATTTTAGGAGAAGATGGCTCAATCAAGAAACTCTAGTATTAAAGATCCTGACTCACAAAAGGTTGAAGTGGTTGTTCAGAGCCCTGAAGGTGAGGTCAATATTCTTGGAGAACTTTCAATATTTGTACTCAGAGTTAGTTTTAGTTTGATGATGGTTCATCATGGCTTGGAAAAATTAAACGATCCAGGTGGATTCGCTGAATTTGTCGTCGGCAAGTACTTCAGTTTTCTTCCTGGCGATCCTGTTATTTGGACATACATTGCTGCAATAACCCAAATAATATGTCCAATTGGATTAGCAACTGGAGTATTTGCACGACTATCTTCTTTAGGTCTTCTATCAACTATGGTATTTGCTTTGTATTTCCATTTTATAGATACTGGTTTAGAGGGATTTCCTTTCGCAGTAGTAGAAAATCATAATTATATCTTTGAATTGTCTGCTATTTATGCAGCTATATCATTTTATTTTTTATGTGCAGGGCCTGGAAGATTATCACTTTTTAGAAAGACAAATAAAATAACATATTATCCAAAAGGTGAATAATTAAATGAGAAGTTTTAATATTTAAAAAAATATATTTTTCTAATAATATTATTTGGGATTAATATCAATGTAGAAAGTGTCGTCTACCTGTCAGTACCATTTTTATTCCTAAGTCGTTACAAGCATTGATAGAATCCTTGTCTCGAATACTACCCCCTGGTTGGATGATTGAACTAATACCATAATCTGCTGCCATCTTTACCGTATCGTCGAATGGAAAGAAACCATCACTAGCTAAAACAGCACCTTTTGATTTAGTCCCAGCAGCCTCTAATGCAATCCTTGCTGAACCTACTCTATTCATTTGTCCAGCTCCAATACCTAAACTTTGTCCATTAGATGCAATAGCTATTGCGTTTGAGCGTATATGTTTTACTATTTTCCAAGCGAAAGCCATATCCTTTATTTCATTATCTGTTGGACTTAGTTTAGTAACCATTTTCCAGCTTTTTTGATCAGTTTGAGGTTCATCAACATCTTGAACTAATAGACCACCAAGTATGCTCCTAATATGATTTTTGTTTGCGGCATTAATACATTCCGCCTTTAATTCTAAAAGCCTTAGGTTTTTCTTTTTAGAGAGTATTTCTTTAGCATTCTTATCAAAATCTGGTGCAACAATACATTCTATAAATATATCTTCAAGCTCTTTTGCTGTAGGTTCATCTACTAAAGAATTTATTGCAATAATGCCGCCAAAAGAACTTATTCTATCTGCATCTAATGCTCTCTTAATCGCTGAATCCGAAGTTTCGCCAATTGCAACTCCGCAAGGATTTGTATGTTTAATAACAACAGCAGCTTTTTGGAAATGATTATTATTTAAGGAATTTTCATATCCAAATTCACGAAGTGTAGATAGAGCAGCCTCCAAATCAAGAAGATTATTTGTACTTAACTCTTTACCTTGCAATTGATTTGCCCCACTCCAGCCGCTTCCTGGTTCACCAAACCAGGAAGCATTTTGATGAGGATTTTCTCCATATCTTAAGGATTGTTTTAATGGTATAGCCTGCATCCAAGAAGATTTTTTAGTTGAGATTTTGGAGGAAATCCATTTGCTAATGGCCATATCGTAAATTGCAGTATGCTCGAAAGCCTGTTGAGCATACTTTTTACGTAATTCTTCAGTGATATTTTTTGATTTATATGCATCAATTATGGTTAAGTATTGATCTGGGTTAGTTAATATAAGAACATCTTTGTGGTTTTTAGCTGCTGCTCTAACCATTGCTGGTCCACCTATATCAATATTTTCAATAGCTTCTTCCCATGTGACATTTTCTTTTTCAATTGTTTCCTTAAATGGATATAAGTTCACAACTACCAAATCTATTGGATTAATACTTTCTGAAGTTAAATCATTTTGATGAGATGGCTCATCTCTTTTTGCCAGTATTCCTCCATGTATTTTAGGATGAAGTGTCTTAACTCTTCCTCCTAGTATTTCAGGGAAACCTGTGTAATCAGCTACTTTAGTAACAGGGAGATTTTCAGCCTTTAGTAATTTTGCAGTACCTCCGCTTGAGATGATTTTGAAACCAAGGTCATATATTAATGATTTTGCTAGAGGGATTAATCCAGTTTTATTTGAAACACTAATTAGGGCTATAGGTGACATATCAAAGAGGTTTAAATTGATTTTAATCGACAACCTACGCATCAAAGATGCAAATTGCACCCATGAAGAATGAACTTATCTCTTTAAATTCTGAATCCGCAACAAATAGATTAGTTTTGCTTCATGGGTGGGGAGCAGATGCAGATGATTTGATTCCAGTGGGAAGATTGCTAACTGATTCTCTTGATATTAAGTTTGAAATAGTATCACTTTCCGCTACTCAATATCATCCTAATGGCTCTGGAAGGCAATGGTACGCTTTATATCCTCATGACTGGGGTGCGGTCCCAAATGCAGTTTTAAATCTTGAAAGGCGTGTGAACAATCTTGCTACTGATCAAATCCCCTTAGAAAAAACTTTACTTATGGGCTTTTCTCAAGGTGGAGCAATGGCTTTGGAAATTGCTAAAAGTCTTAAACTAGGAGGGGTTTTTGCGTTAAGTTCATATTCCCATCCTGATTGGTCACCAAAACAAAATATGCCCCCTGTTTTTCTAAGCCACGGAAATCTGGACAGTGTAGTTTCAATATCTGAATCAGAAAAAACTTTTTCTCTTTTAAAGAATTATGGAATTCGATCAGAATTATATTCTTTTAATGGAGGTCATGAAATCACAAATGATCTCATTAGCCATTTGAGAAGAATAATTAAAAATGAATTTAGTGATTAAACAAAAGCATATTCGTATTCTTCAATTTCTTCCCAATCATCAGCAGTTAGCTCTAAACCAGCAAAAATTTTATCTTCTCCTAGATGGTCAACAATTACTCGTAATGAAGGGAACAGAAAATGATTTTCTTCTGCATATTGTGCACTGAAAAGTCCTTTCTCTCCCCAGAAAAAACGATCAGTCGTGTGTTCATTGCGGCGTACGTTAAGTATTGCTGGGGAATTAAGACCTTCTTCAGCAATAAAGCGTCTTGCTGCAGTTACTGGCTTGTGTTGCCCTGTTTCTAGATGAAAGATTGAAACATGAGCCATTACTCTTTGGCCTGCAAGTCTACGCCTGCTAATTCTTTTACGCTTCTTAGACATGAAAAAACTATTTGAAGGAGAGGAAAGTGAACAGTTGAGAGGTTTTTGCTTTAGCTCTAGCTAAAGCAAGAGTTTATTTATTAAAGAAGAACAAGGAAGTTTAGTCTTGGCACAAATGATTCCAGAATAATTTCTCAAAAAAACAAATTCAACTAAACAGGCTCCCCAATTAATCGCTGTTTTAGTCTTGCAAGCAGGCTAACTGCTCACTTTTGAATCAATTTTGAGATAACCTCCTAGTAAGTTGCGTTTCTTCTTTTATTAATATCTTAATACTTTTTTCTAATTTTACAAGTTTTGATCACTTCCTCCTTGGCTTCTAACACTCAAGAATGAAATATACGCAGTATTCGGAACGCTTTTTGAATTTCGTTCAACAGCAGTTGATGAGCTTTAAATCTGATCTAGATATTGAACATTTAGTGGTTTACGTTGCGAGTTCTGGTGATAGCGGGTCTCCTACTTTGGAAGTAGTGGGGCAGTTCCCAGAATCTGAGAAGGTTTTACAACCAGTAGAGACTGATGTTGCTCTTCGTACTCCTTCCTCTAACAGGAGATGGTACCCGCTTCAAGAAGGTTCTATTTTGTTGGGTGTAATTCGGGCAGAAAGAGTTCCTTCAGAGAAGAAATGGCCTGAGTCTCTAGACCAACGTTTACAAGTTACTTCAATAGCTGTTGCAAATTCACTTGCTTCTGAACTGGAGAGGAAAAGATTATTAGATCAATTAGATGATCAGAAAGAACAAATATCCCTTATGGTTCATCAGTTAAGGAATCCCCTTGCGGCTCTAGGGACTTATGCAAAACTACTTTTAAAGAAATTGGGGCCTGAAAGTGAGCATAAGAACCTTGTTAAGGGGCTTATGACAGAGCAGGCTCAAGTAAATAAGTATTTGTCTGCTTTAGATGAACTTAGTCAGGTTAAATTGCCTAAATCTGCTGATGGATCAAATCGTTTACTATTGCCTCCTCTGTTACCTACTGAGACTTTAGTTAGTTTAAGAACTTTGATTGAACCCCTGATTCAAAGAGCTCAAGCAAGGGCTAATTTGCTAGGTAGAAAATGGTTTGGCCCGACAAAATGGCCAGATTGGATAGAAAAGACTAGATCAGTTTCAGAGGGAGTTATTGCCGAAATAGTGGCGAATCTTTTAGAGAATGCATTTCGCTATAGTCCTCCTCTTTCTTCTTTAGGTATAGAAATAACAGAAAAAGGAATATGCATTTGGGATGAGGGCTCACCTATAAATAAAGATGAAAGAGAAAAGATTTTTGAGAAAGGGTTTAGAGGTAAGAAAAGTTCAGAATTGGATGGAAGTGGAATAGGTCTAGCATTAGGAAGAGATTTAGCAAGACAAGTTGGTGGAGAATTAAAGTTAATAACAAACCCAAACCAATTTCATTCTTCTTTGCCTGAGATCGGAAATGCTTTTATTTTTATTTGGGATGAAAAATAAAACTTACTAATAGTAGAGTTGTTGTTTCTACAGTTAAAATAGTGGCTCCATAACTATCCCCGCTATGCCCTTCAATTAGTCTATTTATAATATAAGGTATTATTATTGAAGTTAATAATCCAGATGATAAGCAGTAAATTAGTGATAAAACATTATATATATTTAAATCAATTAAAATCAAAAAAAGAATTATGCTCGATAATAGAATAAGTAATGATGGTTTAATTTCATTTAAAGTACTTGTCCAATATTTTTGGTGAAAGGATTCAGATCCTTTTTCTCCAATATATGTGTAATTTCCTATTGCAATAATTTGTGAAAATCTCCCCCAGAATGAAATTAACGGAAATACTAATGGTGCATATAAACCAAGGTTTATTATTGCAGCTAATTGGAGAATTAAAATAATTAATAAGCTTTGTACACCCATTGCACCAACTCTGCTGTCTTTCATTGCCTTATAGCGTTTGGAAATCCCTGCTCCAACCCCGTCGGCTGTATCCATCAATCCATCTACATGAAGCCCACCAGTAATGCAAATAGGAATTATTAGGGTGACTAAAGATACTGAAATATAAGGCCAGTCTAAGAAGTTCAAAAAAAGCCAAGTTAATGATTGAATGAGGCCAATAAAAATGCCAATTAGGGGAGAAAATCGTGCAATTCTATTAAATCTAGGCTTTATGATTGGCCACTTAGGCAAAAGGGTGTAGAACATCCATGCGCCAGCAAGATCATTTAGCCATTTGGTACAAATCAGGATTCCAACCTCAAGTGCTTTTTAGATTTCAAATTTAGTTAGATAATTAAATTGATACCTTTTTGGTATCTGAAATACTTGCAAAAAACCCTTGATCTCTTTTGAAATTAAAAGTAGATGCAATTCGACTTTAGCTCGAGTTGGTTCTTTGAAGACAACAAATGGGATAGTCAAAACGCCTAGATTTATGCCAGTAGGGACTTTAGGGACTGTTAAGGGAGTTACCTCACAGCAATTAGAAGAAACAGGAGCTGAGATGATTCTAGCTAATACTTTTCATCTTCATCTTCAGCCAGGTGAAGAAATTGTTCAAGCTTCAGGAGGACTACACAAATTTATGAATTGGCCAAAACCAATACTCACAGATTCAGGAGGATTTCAGGTATTTAGTTTGGCTAAGTTAAATAAAATCGATAATGACGGAGTTTCTTTTCAAAATCCTAGGGATGGTAGGCAAATTTATCTAACACCAGAAAAGGCTACTCAAATACAAATGTCATTAGGTTCGAATATCGCAATGGCTTTTGATCAATGTCCTCCTTTCCCTGCCAGCGAAGTAGAAGTTGAGGAGGCTTGCAATAGAACTCATCTTTGGTTAGAGAGATGCATTAATGCTCACTCGAAAAATGATCAAGCACTTTTTGGAATAGTTCAAGGTGGTTGTTTTAGTAACTTGAGAGAATTGAGTGCAAAAATTGTTTCAGAATTTGATTTGCCTGGAATTGCAATTGGTGGAGTAAGTGTTGGTGAGCCAATTTCCCAAATGCATAAAATTGTTAGACAAGTTTGTCCTTTATTACCTGAAGATCGTCCTAGATATTTAATGGGAATTGGAACCTTCCAAGAAATGGCAATTGCCGTAGCAAATGGTGTTGATCTTTTTGACTGTGTTATCCCAACGCGTTTAGGTAGGCACGGTAGTGCTTTGATTCGAGGAGAGACATGGAATTTGAGGAACTCTCGTTTTAAAGATGATTACAAACCATTGGATTCATCTTGTCCTTGTGAAGCTTGTACTAGTTATTCAAGGTCATATATTCATCATTTAATTCGTAACAAAGAATTACTAGGTCTTACTCTCTTAAGCTTGCATAATCTCACTCATTTGATTCGTTTTACTAGTGCAATGCGGCGGGCGATAGAAGAAGGTTGTTTTTCAGAGGATTTCGCTCCATGGCAGAGTGCGTCTAAAGCGCGTCATACGTGGTAGCGTGCGTGCTTAATACGTCCATTATTTCTTAGGGATGGCACTGTTTAATCTCAGCTTGTTTGCTGAACTTCCTACTGCTTATCAGGCTTTTGCTCCAACTGTGGATGTTCTTCCACTAATACCTCTTTTCTTTTTTCTGCTTGTATTTGTTTGGCAAGCGGCAGTTGGGTTCCGTTAGGGACTGAAATTTTTTATTTTAGATTCTAAAATATAAGAAAAGGTAAGAGGTTTTATTGAAAACCAAAAATGCGGCAGATGCTCAGCCCCACTGTCGCATTTCTTTATGGGATATTTTTTAATAGATAAAAAGGTGTATTTGTACTAAATCCCTTCATTCATTGAAATGCCTTGGCTTGGGTTATCAACAGCTTTTTCTATTAAATTTGCAAGATGTAAGGCCCGTGATGCTTGAAGACCATCTACTGCTGGTTTCTCTTTACCTCTAACGCACTGAAGAAAATGTTCCAACTCAGCATATAAAGGCTCAATAGATGTTGTGCTAACTTCTTCGATAAAACCATCATTTCTATAAAGTAATTCTCCATGGTCAGCTGAATACCATTCATGAGCTTGTCTATGAATATGAATATTGTGATTCAAGAAATCAGTTTCTATAAGACTTTCTTTGCAATGAGCACTTAAGTTCCTAATCTTTCTATGACTCATTTTGCTGGCCGTAAGACTTGCTACTACACCATTTTCAAAACCAAGTGTTGCATTGACATAATCCATGGGCCCTTTCCCTGTACATCCGCCAACAGCTGCAAGTCTTATAACTTTGGAATTGGCAAGTTCAATTACTAAATCAAGATCATGAATCATTAAATCTAATACAACAGAAACATCATTAGCTCGTTCAGAATGAGGACTATGTCTTCTGGCTTCAAGAACTACTACTTTTTCATTTGCAACTACTTTTGTTAACTCTCTAAAAGCTGGGTTAAATCTTTCAATGTGCCCAACTTGTAATAGTTTGTTTGTTTTATTTGAGGCATTAATTAAAGATGATGCTTCTTCTTTGCTGGCAGCTATAGGCTTTTCAATTAATACATGCTTTCCAGAATTTAGACATTCAAGACCTACTGCATGATGTAATAACGTTGGTACAGCAATGCATACTGCTTCGACTTCCTTTAATAAATCCTTATAGTTTTTGTACCATTTGCAACTAAATTGTTCCATAGCCAAATCACCACGCTTACTATCTGGATCCGCAACTCCAATAAGTTCAGCATCTTTTAGAAGACTTAGAACTCTTGCATGGTGCCATCCCATATTCCCAATTCCGATAACCCCAACCTTTACTGGAGTGATATTTTTAGTCATATTAGAAATTGTTTTTAGATAGCATTGGATAATTATTCAAGAAAGGTCTCGTATGGGATTGTTAGGAAGAATTATTTTCACTTGGTTAATTCTTGGACCTTTCATTGAGATGATTTCAAATTGAATTTCGTTGTGAAGAAGAGTTTCTCCTGAGATTGGTACTTCTTGAAGCTTTTCTAATAAAAAGCCAGCAAGAGTGTAATGATCATCAGCCTCCGGTAAATCTAATGTTAGTTGCTTATTAAGGTCAATTATTTCGATATCACCTGAAGTAAGCCAAATTTTTCTACGCTCATCAATTGGCCTAAGTTCAGATTCTTTATTGTCAGACTGAATTTCATCCCCAACAATTTCGCCTGTTAGATCAGCTGATGTGATTAAACCTTCTGTACCTCCATATTCATCAACAACTAGCAAAAGGGGATTTCCTTTCTTAATTAAAGGTAGGAGCTCTGCCAAAGTAGAGGTTTCCAAAACACGAGCAACAGGTTTTATATATGGTTCTAACGATGTATTGGCTTGCATTTCCCCTTTGGCTATGGGATCAGCAAGTTGCCTTAGGTCAAGAACCCCAAGAACTTTGTCAAGGGAGTTATCAATAACTAGAAATCTCGCATGCTTAGTTTTATGAACTTCTTCCATCATTTGTGCGAAGCGCACCTCTCTTGGGAGAGTTACCATCCCTGATCTTGGGACCATAACCTCTCTAACTTGAGTATCTCGCAAGGCGAAAACACCTTCGAGAATATTTCTTTCGTCAGGTTTTAAACCTGTTACCCCACCTGTCTCTATTAATTTTTCCAATTCTGCTGCTGAAAAGGGATTAACAAAAGTGTCTGATTGAGAATTTAGGCCGACCACTCTCAGTATTAAAGATGTAATTTTTTCTAATAATGAAAGTAATGGAGTCATCCATCTTATTGCTGACTCTAAAAGTGGGGATAGCTTTAGGGCTGATGGTTCTGGTTGATTTAGAACTAAAGCTTTTGGAACCAGCCCAGCTATAACAGTTGCTAATAAAACAATACTTATTAAAAATGATAAATTAAAAAAACGGCTCACTAATAAAGCTTTTCCTGTCCACCAATAACTTGTTAAACCTTTACAAACCCAACCTAAGGAAATCAAAGATAGGGTTATTCCTAGTTGAGAGATTGAGAGAGTGCGCCTTAACTTTTTCTGAAGACGCAGAATAGAATTTGAACCAGAAAGACCTTCCTCTGCCAGCCTTTGAGCTTTAGTAGGACGTAGACGTAATATTGCTACTTCCGCTGCATTGAAAAATGCTGGTAGTACAAGCAAAATGCAAAGAAGTAATAAATTCATTAAGAATTTTTCTATGGGGGTCGCGAGGATCGAACTCGCCTGAGCCAAATTATGAGTTTGGTGCGTTCACCAGATCGCTAGACCCCCAAGAGAGCAGAACCAAAGCTTTTATGATGATAGTTAATTGGTTTGCTATAAGTAAATATATTCCTGATACCACCAAGATGTTTAATAATTAAGCTTGTATATAAGGATATGAACGAATTGACTATTTCATACGAGGGAATAAGAGAAGATCTTTTGACTTTTCTTGCTCAAAAATCTTATAAGTTTGGGGATTTCTCTTTGTCATCAGGTAAAAAGAGTTCTCATTATGTCAACTGCAAGCCAGTAAGTCTTTCTGGAAGAGGACTTGTCTCAATTAGTTCATTACTTCTAAGTCATATAGATTTAGATACTTTAGCGGTGGCTGGTTTAACCTTAGGGGCTGATCCCTTAGTAAGTGGAGTTGTAGTGCTGGCAGCTCAGCAAAAGAGAGAACTAAGTGGCTTAATTGTGAGAAAAGAAGCAAAAGGACATGGAACAGGAGCTTGGATGGAAGGTCCGTTACCTCCAAAAGGCTCTCTTGTTACGGTACTTGAAGATGTCGTGACAACCGGAGGCTCTTCGTTGAAAGCGGTTACTCAACTTAGAAAAGAAGGCTATTTGGTTGAAAAAGTAGTAACCATAGTAGATAGAAAAGAAGGAGGCGAGTCTGCTATGAAAGAAGCTGATTTGGACTTGGTTAGTCTTTTCAAACTTGATGAAATTGTCGAGAGGGCTAAAAGTTTGTAATGATTAAAAAAGAATTATTTCTTTGGGACGAAACTTTTCCTTCCTTAACTTTAAAAGGTGAGGGAACTCGTGCTTTTCTCCATGGTCAAACAACTACAGATGTTATTTCTGAGCAAAAGGAAAAAATTTTTAGAAGTTGTTATTTATCAACTAAGGGGAAATTAAAAGCTTTATTAGAAATTAGATTAATGGATGACATGGCAGAATTAATTATTCTTAGCGGTGAAATTAATTCTATTAAAGATGGATTCGACTCAGTTATTTTTCCAGCTGATAAAGTTAATTTAGAAGAAATTAATGAATGTAGAAGAGTTCAGATAATATCTGAAGAGGAGTCATGGAAGGAATCAGAATTTGATTGGTTAAAATCAGACGATGTATGCTTTCCTGGGATTGATAAATATAAAAAAATAAGTTTCAATGAGTTGGAAATATGGAAAATAAGACAAGGAATTCCATCATTAGATAGAGAGATAAATGGAGAAACTAATCCTTATGAATTAGGACTAGGAGACTTTGTGGAAGAAAATAAAGGTTGTTATTTAGGGCAAGAAGCGATTGCTAGGTTTTTAAGGGCAAATTCTTTTAAACATCAACTTCGAGTCTGGGAGGCTAATGGAAATTCTAATGATTTTAAAGTTGGGAAAAGATTCAAAGATATAAATAAAGATGATGGAAAACAAAAAAACTCAGGTATAATTACATCTTCAATAAAAATAAAAGAAAATCACTTTAAAGGACTCGCTTTGATTAGGAATCATTCTTTGCATAAAGATCATATATTTTCGATGAATGGTGATTATGTAAAGTTAAAAAAACCAATTTCTTTTAGTGATCCTTAATGCTTGAGGGGAGGCTATTTAGTCATGATTAATTAGCCATTTTGCAATCATTAAGGTTGCTAAACAATCATCACGGTTATATTGGAAAATTGAATTTAAGTTTTTAGAAAACAACTTAGTCTGTTTTCGTGATTCTTTCCATTGCCTCCACCATAAAAGTGCTCTTGCGCCATCTGCTCCTTCTTGATTCCATTTAAAACCTATAAATTCAGCAACTGACTTGAGACTATAATTTCTCACTGGAAGACACCAATATTCTTTAATTAATAGATGGATATCAATAAATCGATTTTTTAAAGCTTCTAGCTCTTTTAAATTAGCCCCTTGATTTTTTGCTAGTTTTAATAATGAAATTGGCTCTGTTTCTCCATAATGAAGTATTGCTAATCGATTGTCTCTATTTATTTTCTTTTGTAGTCTTTTCCATAAAAAATTCTCAGAGTCCTTTTGAATATTTAGTAAGGGTTGGTATTTGATTTTTTCAATTTTTATTTGGTTATCAATACTTTTGGGAAATCTAATAAATCCATGTAAAAAGTCATGATTAATATCCGGATCAGACTCTATATCATAGATAAGAAAGCCTGGAGCATCTTTAAATTGATTGATTATTTTTTGCGGATTTATTCTTTGTGGTTCCTTACTTATTTGAGAATTTGATTGTAAAATTATTTGTTTAGAAATATCACCATGTTGTACACCAAACCTGTTGAGACCTTGTCTCAAATCATTATGATCAATTTTGGATAATTCTTTTATATTATTAATACCTAGTTTCATCAAGAAAAGTTTTCGTTTAGCACCTATTCCACTTACTTCACTTAGGTGGCCTTCATCAATAGCGACTTTGTCACATTCTTTTTTCCATGCACAAATTGTACATTTTTTACGATTAGAAGTTATAGGTGGAGGGTTTTTTAATTCAAGATCTTTACTTATTCTAATTATTGATTCCATAAGATCCTTTTTGACTTCTTCTTGAATTCTTACCTTCTGAATATTTATAGACTTATTATTTTTATAAAGGATTAAGCCTTTTGAGACAGGTGATTTTTGTAATTCTGAAAGTAATTTTCCTCTCAGCGCAAGTGTTAATCTATGTTCACGTGTTAACTTCTTCCCTTGACGAGCAAAAATAGGAAGGTAGGAGAATTCTCCCCAAATACTTTCTCCAGTAGTTTTTTTTATAAGAGGTAAATTTGTCTTAAGAGTTTGATTTAAGGGGAAAGGGTATTTAATCCTTAAGCCATAAGCAATATTTTTTCCATCTTTGCAGGCTTGGATTCCTATCCCATGACTTTTTTGATATAGAAAAGAAAAACAGTCTTTTTGATGATTTAATTGAAGTGTATAGTGAGCGGTCCAAATTTTTTTTTGTTTTTCACCATGAATTTCAAGCCAGGCTTTTCTTCTGCATCGAATCCAACTTCTTAGAAGATGATCATTAATTCCTGTTGATTTATTCCAATTCATATAACGAGAATAATGTGTATTTCTTGTAGATCAAATTTTCTCCTAAATAAAAGATGAAAAAAAATAAGTTGAATCTTACCAACCAGCCAATTTCTTTTGGAACAGATGGATGGAGAGGAATATTGGGAGTGGATTTTACTCTCGCAAGATTATTGTTAGTGGCTTCAGCTTCCGCCCAGGAGCTAGCTTATTCAGATAAAAAAAGAGCTAAGCAAATAATTATTGGTTTTGATCGTCGTTTTATTGCTGAAGAGATGGCAGAAGCAGTGGCCTCTGCCGTTAGAGGATTGGAACTTACACCTGTTTTGGCCTCCTCTGCTTTGCCAACGCCAGCGTGCAGTTGGGGAGTGGTAGAGAACAATGCTCTAGGAGCATTGGTTATAACAGCTAGTCATAATCCACCTGAGTGGTTGGGTCTAAAAATCAAAGGTCCTTTGGGAGGATCAGTTGATAGTTCCTTTACTGATGCTGTTGAAAAAAGAATTAAAGCGGGTGGAATATCTATTCCCATAGAAGGCAAAACAGAAAGATTTGATTTTCGTCATCAGCATCTTGTAGGAATTAGTAAGAAATTTGATATCCCTAATATTTTGAATGGCTTGAAAAATTTAGGATTAAAAGTAATTGTTGACCCAATGCATGGATCTGCTGCGGCCTGTATGACTGACTTGTTTGGTCCGGAAGGCGAAGGTGTCTTGCAAGAAATAAGAACAAAAAGGGATCCTTGCTTTGGGGGGAACCCTCCAGAGCCTTTGGAACCCTATTTAAATGAATTAATCACTGAGATTCAAGATTTTTATGAATCTGGAAAGTTGGCAATAGGATTGGTCTTCGATGGAGATGGAGATCGAATAGCAGCGATAGATGAAAAGGGAAAATATTGTAATACGCAGTTATTGATGCCTCTACTTATTGATCATCTTGCAAGAGTTAAGAAGATGGAAGGTTCTGTTGTTAAAACAGTAAGTGGTTCGGACTTAATGCGATTTGTTGCGGAAGATTTAGGTAGAGATGTTCTTGAAAAGCCAGTTGGATTTAAATATATTGCTGAAGAAATGCTTTCGAGCAAAGTTTTAATTGGGGGAGAGGAATCAGGGGGGATTGGATTTGGGCATCACATTCCAGAGCGTGATGCATTGTTCACAGCATTACTTTTGCTAGAAGCAATAGTTGCAGAGGGAAAGCCTTTGGGAGAAAGAATAGATAATCTTTATTCTCTTTTTGGCAAAAGTCATTTTGAACGTATCGATTTAAGTCTTAAAGATATGCAAGCAAGAAGGAGTTTGGAAAAATTCTTGAAAAATAACACTCCTTCTTCCATTGGTAATAAATTAGTTTTAGAAGTCGTTTCCACGGATGGGATTAAATTAATATTAGATAGATTTCATTGGCTGATGTTTCGCTTCTCAGGAACTGAGCCCCTTTTAAGAATTTATTGTGAAGCTCCGTCAAAAAAACTAGCGATGTCTACTTTATATTATGCAAAAAATCTTTTAGCAGAAAATGGCTTTAGATAAAATTCCTTTTGTAATTGCTAGTAGTAATAAAGGAAAGGTAAAAGAATTTCGTAATCTTTTAAGTGATTTACCTCTAGATTTTATTGATCAGCCTGAAGGTCTTAACGTTGAAGAAACAGGAAAAACATTTGAAGAGAATGCAAGAATTAAAGCAATTGCAGTAAGTGAAAAAACAGGTTTTTTGTCACTTGCTGATGATTCAGGATTGAGTGTTGAAGCATTAGATGGAGCTCCAGGAATTCATTCGGCTAGATATGCCAAATCTGATAAGGATAGAGTCTACAAAATACTTAAAGAACTAGAACCTTTCTCAAATAGGAAAGCTAAATTCGAATGTGCATTATGTATAGCTTCTAACAATAAAGTCTTGTTAGAAGTTACTGGTTCTTGTGAAGGCTCAATAACATTTTCTCCTAGGGGTAAAAATGGATTTGGATATGATCCCATATTTGAAGTAGATAGCTTAGGAGTTACGTTCGCAGAGATGAATCATTATAGAAAGAAAGAAATTGGACATAGAGGAAATGCTTTTAAATTGATTAAATCCGAATTAGAAAAACTATTGCTTTCATTGAAGGATTGATTTGAGTATAGATAAAGTCATTAGAATTTTATTCTTCAACCCAGCTTCCATGTAATCCATGAGGAATAGAAATTGGGACCTCTAGAATTGCTTTTTCAGAAAGATCTGTTGCATCAAGAATCACTAAATCAGTTCCAGAACGAATACTGTTCCAAACTAAAATTATTACCCATCCTTGATCTTCTGAAGCTTTTGATGAGTTCAAAGGAATAAATATAGGTTCTCCTATAAATCCCCTTGGTGCTGCACTCCATATTATCTCTTCATTATTAAATAAATCTAATTTCTTTATAGCTTGAAGTGGACCATTGCCTTCTTTCTTTTCAGCAGTTGCCATCCAACTAAAGCGAGCTTTTCTTCCTTCTAAGAGGGGATTAACCATTGCGAACTCACAACATTGGTTGCTCAATGTTTTGACAGTGAATTTATTTTTTTTGGGATTGATTTGACACCTTTTTAATATCCCTTCAGGTAAAAGATCAAAGTCAATTTCTCGAAAGTCATCATCAGGTCCAATGCTAGGAAAATCCTCGTAGTAAATACTATCTACATTGATATTTTCATTCTCCTCCCAGGCATTTAGATGATGAAAAACAAAACCTTTTGGAGCATCAACTGTTTTTGGAGATTCCCCTGCAAATTTTCCACTATCTCTAGGGATTAGCAGAAACTTTGGAGCCCCATCTTTTTGTGATGCTAAACATTGTGCCGCTCCTTTTTGGCCTAGCAGAAAAGGTAAAGGATTAAAGCTGATGGCATTTTGTAGAAATATTGCCCAATTTGGTGTAATTGCGAAATCGTGCAAAAAGGCAAATCCATTAAAAGAATCTTTCCTATCGCTTAAAAGAGACCCTGCTTTGTCTCCCTTTGTTGAAAATTCCATAAGCCGGATAGTACTTTTGGGACCTGTTGCAACTCCAAAAGTCACCATCCTTGGCTCTTCATGATGACCAGGATCAAAATGGGGATGTGCGCTAAAGGCCTCATTTTTCTTTAAAACCCCTTTTAAATTAGATATTCCAATTGTTTCAAGAGTGTTTGGGGTAACTGCATAAGGGCTAGAAGCTTCCCATAGTGCTAAAAGTTCTTTTCCAAGTTTAACGACATGAGTATTCGCAATGTTTTTGAGGCGTATATCCAAGGCATTGGCTAAGATCCCACCCTCTTTTTGAGTGCCGAAAACACCTCTATAAAGAAATTTTTGTGCTTTTTCTTCTTCTTCCCATTCCTTCGTACGAATAAAACGATTAGTAAGACTTACATTTCCATTGCTAAATTTGAATGCAGCTATCATTCCATCACCATCGAAGGGATGATGCACCCATCGTCCTCCGCGCTCTAATCTTCCAGGCCCATTTCGATAAA
>QBWB01000016.1 GCA_003284185.1 Prochlorococcus sp. AG-315-C08 | reverse complement strand
AATGGCTAAAACTCCATCACCTAGAATAGAATTAGTTATTACACTTCCAGGTCCGAGATGACATCTATTGCCAATAACACAGCTCCCTTGAATGTGTGTTTGTGGCTCAATAATCACATCAATGCCAAAGCTGGATTCTTCACTGAGAGTGCAACTTGTTGGGTCGACGAACGAAACGCCTTTATTCATCCAATACAACTTAAGTCTCTTTTGGATATGAGCCTCACATCTTGAGAGTTGATATCTATTGTTGATTCCACTAACCTCTTTTGGGTCGTCTACTTCGAAATGTAATGCTTTCGGAAGGATACTAATAGTATCAGTCAAATAGATTTCTTTTTGGCTATTGTTATTAGATAATATGCCTAATACATCTCTTAGTTTTTGCCAATTATAGCAGTATATCCCTGCATTTATCAATTTGTTTTTCCTTTGTATTTCATTGCACTCAGAGTGCTCGATGATGTTTTTAACATGACCTCGCTTGTCGGTAAAAACTCTTCCATAACCATCTGCATTAGGCAATGTTGCTGACAAAAAAGTTACACTGGCTTCAGATTCTCTATGAAAGTTTAAAAGTTTTTCAAGTGTTCTCTCAGTAAGCAGAGGAACATCTCCATTCAAGACTAAAAGCTCCCCTTTGAAATCTTTTAGTTTTGGAAGTAATTGTTGAATTGCATGTCCAGTTCCATTTTGAGGTTGTTGACGAACAAATTCCAATCTTGGAGAATTTTTGAGGAATTGTTCTATCTCTAGAGCTTTGTGCCCAACAATTATTAATTGTCTGTTGGGTTTGAGTCCCTTTGTGCTCGCGAGAACTCGCTCAATAAGTGATTTACCTGCTAGGGGATGAAGGACTTTAGGGAGGTCACTATTCATTCTGGTCCCTTTCCCTGCCGCTAGAATTGCGATGGCAAGCATTAGATTCCTTTTTTGCAGAAATCTAATGGCTTTGTCGTTATTTGGCAGTATCCCATCTTTTCCTCCAATCAGAAGTACTTTTTAAAGAGCTATTTAATTGTTCTTTTGTTCTAGTAAAAAGTATTTCTCTAGAGGTTTTTACTCCCGAGGGATCTCTATATGGGATAGCGGCACGTGTTTCTAAATGTTCCATTTCTCTCTGACTTAAATCTTTAAATTGCTGATTATTTGAAATATGTTTTTCTTTTATAGGATTTTTCATTGCCACTGTCCCAGAACTCCATTGATTAGTATTATCATCTACTGGTTTTAGTGAGTATATTTCTAACCCAGCCCTTTTTAAACTTCCTCTTACAGATGCTGCACGCGAATAAGTTATTAATCGGCCTTCATGAGAAAGTTTCTTTGATAATAAAGATAGAAATTCTTCGCTCCATAGCTCTGGACATTTTGACGGTGAGAATGGATCTAATAGTATTACATCAAATTTTACGGAATTATTTATTTCATTAATTTTCTTTCTTGCCTCTCCCCAGTGAGCTATTCCTTTATTGATACCGTCATTCCATTCCCCTGTTCTTTTTATTGAGTCGAAAAAACTCAATACTTTTGGAGACCATCGTTCTATAAAATTCATTTCTTGTAGAGCAATCTTTAAAGGTCTTTGATCTATCTCTAAGCCATGCCAATCAATTTGAATGCCTCTCTTTAGTAATATTTCAAGAAAGCAGCCAGTGTTATATCCCATCCCTATACATACATCTAAAATAGAAATTTTCTTAGTATTATAAAGACGATCTAACTGGGCAGGTTTTAGATATTTATTTATTGATTCTTTAATGGCTCCATTATTACTGTGGAAGGCTTCTTTATAGTTAGAACTATAAAGACTTAAACTTCCATCTTTTGTTTTATACCTTGATAACTCATCTATCTCTACAGGAAAGGAGTTATTTGTTTTTATGAAGTCGTTCAAGATCATCCCAAAATTCGGGATATGAAACCGCTGCAGCATTGCTGTGTCGCATTGTCGAAATTTCTGTAGCCATTATGGAAGCAATAGCTAGACTCATGGCGACACGATGGTCTGTCTCGCTGTCAAGTTCGCAACCATGTAGATCATTTCCACCATATATTGTTAGACCATCAGGATACTCATCAACCTTTGCTCCCATTTTTGTTAGTTGTCTTGCCATTACTTCTAAGCGATCAGTTTCTTTTACCCTTAACTCCTTTGCACCTTGTATTTTGCTAATACCCTTACAGAAGCACGCAGCTACTGACAATATTGGAACTTCATCTACAAGTCTAGGCATTATCTCTTCATTAATCTCAAATGGCTTTAGATTCTTCTTGTAAATCACCTGAATGTCTCCAACAGGTTCACCTGCTACATCACGAATATTTATTAATTTGATATTTGCTTCCATTCTTTTTAGAACATCAATTATACCTGTTCTTGTGGGATTTAAACCTACGTTCTCAATTATTAGTTCAGAACCTGGAACTATGCTTCCTGCTACGAGCCAAAATGCAGCTGAGCTTATATCCCCAGGAACTACGATTGATTGACCTTTAAGACTCTTCCCAGGACGAACAGTAATATGTCTACTCATTTCTCCACCTACTTCAAGATCAGCTCCAAAGGCTTTGAGCATTCTCTCGCTATGATCTCTAGATTGAGCGGGCTCAATAACTGTTGTTGCCCCCTCTGCGTTAAGAGCAGCAAGTAAAATTGCAGATTTTATTTGAGCACTTGCTACGGGGGTGCCAATGACGGCACCTCTTAAAGTGTTACCAGTTACTGAAAGTGGAGCATAGTTTCCATGAGATCTACCGGAAACTTTTGCCCCCATTATTGTTAATGGGTGTCCAACTCTTTTCATCGGTCTGCTCCGAAGAGATTTATCGCCAGTAAGAATGAAATGATGGTTTTTTTGACCAGCCAAGAGGCCTAAAATTAATCTCATTGTTGTTCCTGAATTCCCACAATTCAAAATGTTTTGTGGTTCTTTAAGGCCATTTAATCCAACGCCATCAATTTCAACTATTTCACCTTCTTTTATCGGACTTATTTTTACGCCCATTGCTCTTAAACATTCTGCTGTACTAAGAGGATCTTCAGAGGGTAATAGACCTTCGATTGTAGTTTTGCCTTCTGCAATTGCACCAAATAGCAGTGCTCTGTGTGATATCGATTTGTCTCCAGGGACTTTTACTTTTCCAATGAGTCCGCCCCCCCTTTGAAGGCTTCGCAAAGATTGATTGTTAGTCGGAACTCTCAATTAAAATAATAAACCAATTTTTATTATTTTATTTATCGCTATGCAATATTAGTAATTTATGAATTGTTTGTTTGTTTTTGACGTATTAATTGATCAATAACATAACCAAATAGTTCAGGCTTAGGCTGACTGTTTTCTAAATCTGATAATCCTAGTTCAATCCATCTTGCCTCAATTTTTTCTTCTAGTTCCTTAGATCTAGACAATGGCTTACCCCAATCGTGATTTTTTTCAGGACCAATTTTTGTTGTAGCATCGATTGCCAATCTTCCACCCAAACCTAAATTTTCACTAGCGAAGTCGAGTGTGTCAAAAGGAGTTTTCTCCAGTATAAATAAGTCCCTTTGAGGATCAACTTGACTAGATATTACCCATACAACTTGTCTGGGGTCTCTAATATTTATATTTGAATCGACAACAACTACAAATTTTGTGTAAGTAAATTGAGGTAGGGCACTCCAAAAAGCCATTGCAGCTCTCTTGGCTTGGCCAGGATAAGATTTATCTATAGATATGATTGCTAGTTTGTAGCTCAATGCTTCCATAGGAAGGAAGAAATCAATTATTTCTGGAATTTGCTGTTGAAGTATTGGTGTATAAATTCGATTCAAGGCTATTGCAATCATTGCTTCCTCTTTAGGCGGCCTTCCGCTAAATGTTGTTAGGAAAATAGGATTTTCTCTTTGTGTAAGGCAGTGGAATCTAATCAAAGGTGATGATTCAACTCCTCCGTAAAACCCCATGTGATCGCCAAAAGGACCATCCATCATTTCTTCGCCAGGTACAATTGAACCTTCTAAAACTATTTCGCTATGGCTTGGGACCTGAAGATCGAGGGTCTTGCACTTTGTTAATCGAACACCTTCCCCCGCATATAAACCTGCAAAAAGCCATTCACTAAGTTGAACTGGAATGGGAGTGGCCGCTGCCATTACAAGAAGTGGATGTACACCAATTGCGACAGCAACTTCTAAATTCTTGCCCATAGCGGCGGCTTTTCTAAGATGTCTCGCTCCTCCCCGTACACTTAACCAATGTACTGTCATGCTTTTGGCAGATTGTCTTTGAAGCCTATATACACCTACATTTGGAATACCTGTTTCTAGATCCTTTGTTATTACGAGGCCTAAGGTGATGGCACCTCCTGCATCTTCTGGCCATGGACGTAATAGAGGTAAATTATTAAGATCTAAATCATTTTCGCCTATTACTTTTTGATGACATGGAGGTAATAGATCAATATCTGGCCGAGCTTTGAGTAGATCCCAAGCGACAGATGCGAACTCTCTTGTTTGTTCAAACCCTTTTGGAGGTTTTGGTTGTTGGAGAAGGGCTAACTTTTTACCTAGATCTTCAAGTTCTTCTGCCTTCTCAAGCCCCATACTCCAAACAACTCTCTCCATTGTGCCAAGAAGATTTACAGCGACTGGCATTGTGGAACCTTTTACGTTTTCAAAAAGAAGGGCAGGTCCACCCAGCCCTAAGACTCGATCACTAATTGCCGCAATTTCTAGGTCGCTATCAACTTGGCTAGTTATTCTTTTGAGTTGACCTTTCTTTTCTAAAAGGGAAAGAAAATCCCTAATATCACGTGTAAGAGGTTTTTGACGAAATAAATTCATGAAGGTCTGCACGATTTACCTTTATATCTAGTTACTGTGACGCAAGTTATCAGTCTTTGTGGAAATGAAACTTTCATATTTTCATGTGGCTGCAGATGTCCCAGAAGGAATTATTCCTGAATCATCAGTGGTAATTGATGTTCTTAGAGCCACCACAACAATTGCATGGGCTCTTGAAAATGGTGCTGATTCAGTTCAAGTTTTTGCAGATGTAGATGAACTCAAAAATCAGGCAAAGTCTTTTCAAAAATCAGATAGGGTTCTAGTTGGAGAGAGAGGTGGTAAAAAACTAGATGGATTTGACTTAGGCAATTCTCCTTTGAGTGTTTCCCCCGAAATTGTTCGAGGGAAAAGAGTTTTTATGAGTACGACCAATGGAACAAGGTCACTTCATCGAGTGAGGGAATCTAAAAGTTTGTACACAATGGCCCTTCCAAATAGAAAAGTTATTGGAGAGAGACTTATAAAGGACAACCCTCAAGAAATTTGGATTGTAGGAAGTGGATGGGAGGGGGCTTATTCTCTGGAAGATTCACTTGCTGCTGGAGGTTTGGCATCATTTATTTTGGAGCAAAATGATTCAGTTCAATTTCTAAATGATGAACTTGTGGCTTCAATAGCATTGTGGAAAACTTGGAAAGATGATTTGGAAGGATGTTTACGTATTGCAAGTCATGGACAAAGACTTGCACGAATAGGAAATCATGATGATGATTTCTCATGTTGTGCTTTATTGGATAATCTGTCTGTAATTCCTAAACAGTCAGAGATGGGTGTCCTTTGTGCAAGCTAACTTAAAAACTTTTCCTATTATTTTTTAACTCTGTGTCCGATTTCTTAGCTGCGGCTCTTCAGCTAACAAGCACCTCAGATATAGAAGCAAATCTCAATGCTGCTGAGGAACAAATTGAGTTAGCCTCTAGAAGGGGAGCTGATCTTGTAGGCCTACCTGAAAACTTTGCTTTCTTGGGTGACGATCAAAAAAAATTGAGAATTGCGTCCTCAATTTCTGAAAAATGTAATAGTTTTCTAGTAACCATGGCTAGGCGATATCAAATCGTTTTGCTTGGTGGTGGCTTCCCTGTTCCAGCAGGGGATGGAACTAGAACTTTAAATAGAGCTGAATTATTTGGAAAAGACGGTCAGTCTCTGGCTCGCTATGACAAAATCCATCTTTTTGATGTTGATCTTCCGGAAGGTAATACTTACAGAGAATCAGAGACTATTGTTTCTGGGAACCAATCTCCTCCAGTTGTAGATATCCCTAATCTTTGCAGGATAGGTTTATCAATCTGCTATGACGTTCGTTTCCCAGAGTTATATCGTGATTTGGTTAATAAGGGTGCAGATTTATTAATGATTCCAGCTGCTTTTACTGCTTTTACGGGGAAAGATCATTGGAAAGTTTTACTTCAAGCAAGAGCTATTGAAAATACAGCTTATGTTGTTGCCCCTGCTCAAACAGGTCTTCATTACGGAAGACGCCAAAGTCATGGGCATGCAATGGTTATCGACCCTTGGGGGACGGTTTTAGCAGATGCTGGAGTTGTTCAGGGGGCGGCAATAGCCCCTGCCGATAAAGCAAGAGTAGATAGGATTCGAGAACAAATGCCCAGCCTTAGACATCGAAAAACAGGATTATTTAGTTGATGTTTGGTATTGATTTGAATAAATCAAAATTGGCATTATTTGCTGGCGTGATTTGTTGCTCAAATGTTTTTTTCCCTTTGTCTGTAAATTCTGCAAGTGCCCTAGCAGCCTGGAGAATAAATAGTAATGGGATTCTTGAGTTAAGAACTTCCTCTGGAGCTAAATTAGAGGCTTTCTTTCAGTCCGCCGCAAGTGATAAAGGTGAAAGGGTTTGGATAGATTTTCCTGGAGAGTTAATTAGACCGAGGTCTATAAAAGGTAATGGCCCTGTTAAGGAGATTCGTTTAGGCAAACCTTCCGATGGAGTTACTCGGCTAGTTGTAGAGTTCTCTCCTTCAGTTGAATTGGAGCACTCTAAATTAAAATTAATAGGAACTGCTTCTGATAAATGGGAACTAAGATTTTTTGGTTTGCAAAGTAACACTTTGAATTTAATTGGAGAGGGTAATGTCAATAGAAACTCAATAAATAAGACAAAAAGAAGACGTATATTTAAAAGTCTAGATGTTTCTTCTTTACCTAATGTTCCAATAGGAAAGTATAAAGTTGTTATTGACCCTGGTCATGGTGGATCAGATCCCGGTGCTGTTGGAATTAATGGTTTGAAAGAGACTAATATTGTTTTGGAAGTATCATTGAAAGTAGCAGATTTATTGAATCAAAAAGGAGTTAATACAATTCTTACTCGGAGCAGTGAAAGAACTTTAGATTTACAACCCAGAGTAACAATTGCTAACAGATCAAGAGCTAATGCTTTTGTAAGTATTCACGCTAATGCAACAAGGGGTAAGGACAATAAAGTTAACGGTGTGGAGACATATTATTATTCTGGTTATAAAGGTTATAACTTAGCCAAAAATATTCATAAACAAATTTTAAATGCTGCATATACAAGCCCTGATAGAGGGATTCGAAGATCGCGGTTTTATGTAATTAGAAAAACTTCTATGCCAGCAGTTCTAGTTGAGTTAGGTTTCGTGACTGGCAAGAATGATGCCGAGGTATTAAGACAGAAAGATTATAGAGAAAAAATGGCTTTTGCTATATCCAAAGGGATACTTAATTATCTAAGAGGATCAAATTGAGTATTCGCGTAGGTCTATTTGATAGCGGGGTTGGTGGTCTAACAGTGTTCAAAAGGGTAGCTAAACTATATCCCCATTTTTCATTTATATATTTGGCTGATACAGCAAGAATTCCCTATGGATCGAAAAACCTAAATGAGATAAGAAAAATAGCAAAAGAAATAGTTTCTTGGTTTAATATGCAGAATATTGATGTTCTCTTAGTAGCCTGCAACACAACTAATTCTATAGCTTTGGATATAATTAATAATAATTTAAATATTCCCGTTTATGGCTTAATTGAATCTGTCTCATTAATGGTGGAAGATGATCGAATTGGGGTTCTCGCAACACCTTCGACAGTGAAATCAAATGCATATACAAAAGCAATTTTAGATTTCAATCCAAAAGCTTTTGTTATTGAGCAACCATGCCCTGGATTTGTTTCTAATATTGAAGTGGATTATATTAATGTAGATAAACTTCGCACTTTAGCAATTGAATATTTAACCCCACTTCTCAAAGCTGAAGTTGAATCTATTATTTTAGGTTGCAGTCATTATCCACTAATAATTCCTTTATTGTCGGAGTTGATTCCTTCTAAAGTTAATTTAATTGATCCTGCTGTAGCATTGTCTTTCAAGTTAGAGTCATTTTTAGGTGCAAAAATAATTGATCCCAACAAAAGAGAATATTTAACTAATTCAAAGTTTTATGTGACTTCAGATCCTGATAAATTCGCTATCAGAAGTAAGAATTGGTTAAATATCTGTCCTGAGGTTGAGCTCGTTTCACTACGGAATAAGGCTTGCGTCTCTTAGTATCAGAAAGTAGAGCGGTTCTATGACCACAGCCACGCAACTTCTTCAACCTGTAGAACTTGATCTGGAAGCATTGCTATCGGATCTTCGTGGCCTTATTGGTGCTGGTCACCCAATTTTACAAGCTGCTGCAGAACATCTTTTTAGTGCAGGTGGCAAGCGTTTGAGACCTGGGATAGTCCTATTAATTTCTAGGGCCCTAACTCCTGAAGGTGAGCTACCTATAAAACATAGAAAATTGGCTCAAATTACTGAGATGATTCATACAGCATCTCTTGTTCATGATGATGTGGTTGATGAAGCAGATACCAGAAGAGGAGTTGAGACAGTACATAGCCGTTTTGACCCTAGAATTGCTGTTTTGGCTGGTGATTTTCTTTTTGCACAGGCAAGTTGGCACTTAGCAAATCTTGAGAATTTGGAAGTTGTTAAATTATTAAGCAGAGTAATTATGGACCTTGCTGAAGGGGAAATAAAGCAAGGACTTAATAGATTTGACCCAAAACAATCTTTTGCTAGTTATTTGGATAAAAGTTATTGTAAAACAGCTTCTCTCATTGCTAATAGCTCGAAAGCTATTGGTGTTTTAAGTGATGTGGACGAAGAACATTTAAATTCACTTTATTTGTTTGGTAGGCAATTAGGATTAGCTTTTCAAGTCGTTGATGATATTTTGGACTTTACTGGTAGTGATCAACAACTTGGAAAACCAGCTGCGAGTGATCTGGGTAGTGGCTATTTAACCGCTCCTGTTTTATATGCTTTAGATGAAAATCCATTTCTATCCGAACTTATTGAACGTAATTTCTCTGAAAAGGAAGATCTTCTTAAAGCTTTGGCCATTGTAAGAGAATCAAATGCAATAGAAAAATCTAGAGAATTGGCAGAAAGATTCTCAAGCGAGTCTAAAGATGCAATTTGTTGGTTACCAGATTCATCCGCGAAAAATGCATTATTAGATTTGCCTGAATTCGTACTTAGTCGTCTCTATTAAATGAATAGCTTTCTAGCATTTGTTCGATCTCTTGTAATTGACTTATCTCTTTTAACTTGTTATTCGTTTTAGTTGTTTTGTCTAGAATTGATTCCTCATTCTTTGCTTTTAATAAGAAAACACAACATCCTGCTTGAAGAGCCGAGGAGATTCCTGAAAATGAATCTTCTACTGCCCAACATTCATTAACATCGACATTTAATTTTTCAGCGGCAAGAAGATATGGATCTGGTGCTGGTTTCCCCTTGGTTAATGATTTCTCATCTCCAAGAACTTTTGTTGAAAATAAGCTCATCCAGGAATGAGTTGCACTTTTTATTTGGAATGATTCAGAGCTACTACTAGTAACTAAGGCTAAGGGAATATTATTCTCATAACACCATTTGATGAGACTTTCACTTCCAGACATGGCATGTGCTGAAAGGATAAGTTCTCGAGAAATTGGCTTATGTATCTTTAGTAACTCTTCAGTCCTTACTGGTTTTTTAATTAGGTTTATAAGTTCGTGAGCACAGTCAATTCTTCTTCTTCCTCTTAGAAGTCTTATTTGTGCATTCGTTAGATCTAAACCAAAAAAAGAAGCTGTTTCTTTCCATGCCTTTCCGTGTAAAGGCTCTGAATCTATTAAAACTCCATCAAGATCAAATAATAATGCTTTTGGAAAACCCCAATTTTTAATCATTATAAAATTTGTTTTAAATAAGAGTTTCACTATTCATGCCTTTTCGCCAGGAATAGCTTGAATGCAATAAAGGAAAATTTTTTTATCTTTAATGACATCTGATAACTCTAACTCTATTGAGTCTGTTCTTCAGGAGCAAAGAGTCTTTTTACCTTCTGATGACTTCGTTAGTAAAAGCAGGGTCTCATCTTTTTCTGATTATTTGGAAATGGTTGAGATGGCTAAGTCTGATCCAGATAAGTTTTGGGGAGATGCTGCTAGAAACGAACTTTATTGGTTTAAGCCATTCAATAAAGTACTTAATTGGTCAAATCCACCATTCGCAAGATGGTTTGAGGGAGGGAAAATAAATATTTCTTTTAATTGTTTAGACCGTCATCTAAACACTCCTACTGCCGAAAAATACGCCTTGATTTGGGAGGGAGAACCTGGTGATCAAAAAAAATATACCTATAAAGAACTCCATAAAGAGGTTTGTAAAGCTGCTAATGCTCTTAAATCTCTAGGTATAGGAAAAGGTGATTTGGTCGCTTTGTATATGCCTATGGTTCCTGAAGCGGCAATTGCAATGCTTGCTTGTGCAAGGATTGGAGCACCACATTCTGTGGTCTTTGGTGGTTTCTCTTCAGAGGCACTGAGAGATCGATTGATTAACGGAGAAGCAAAGGCAGTAATTACTGCAGATGGAGGATTTAGAAAGGATAAGGTTATTTCTTTAAAAGATGCAGTTGATTCAGCTTTAGCAGGAGGAGCTTGTCCAAAGGTTGAGTCAGTTTTAGTTGTTGAAAGAACGAAAAAGGCGATTGATATGATTAATGGGAGAGATTATTGGTGGAACGAGATTGTTGATAGTCAGTCAGAAGAATGTATTGCAGAGGAGATGGATAGTGAGGATTGTTTGTTTGTTCTATACACCTCAGGTTCTACTGGAAAGCCTAAAGGTGTAGTTCATACCACTGCTGGATACAACCTTTGGTCTCATCTGACTTTTAAATGGATATTCGATATTCGAGAAGACGATATTTATTGGTGTACTGCTGATGTGGGCTGGATAACAGGACATAGCTATATCGTTTATGGTCCATTGTCCAATGGTGCGACCACTTTGATGTATGAGGGAGTTCCAAGACCTTCTAATCCAGGAGCTTTTTGGGAAATTATTCAAAAGCATAAAGTTTCTATTTTTTATACCGCTCCTACCGCTATTAGGGCCTTTATGAAAGCAGGTGAAAAAGTTCCAGGCCAATACGATTTAACTAGTTTGAGGCTTTTAGGAACTGTCGGAGAACCAATCAACCCTGAAGCATGGATATGGTATCGAGAAGTTATTGGTGGAGGGAGTTGCCCTATTGTAGATACTTGGTGGCAGACGGAAACGGGTGGAGTAATGATTAGTCCGTTGCCAGGCGCTACTCCAACAAAACCAGGATCAGCAACTTTCCCTTTACCTGGTATTGAGGCTGATGTTGTCAATGCAGAGGGTGAGTCTGTGTCTTCGAATGATGGTGGATATTTGGTTATTAAAAAACCATGGCCTGGAATGATGAGAACTGTTTTCGGAGATGAAAAAAGATTTAGAGAGAATTATTGGGAATATTTAAAGCCTTCAGATAATAGTTTTATTTATTTTGCTGGAGATGGCGCTCGCAAAGATAATGAAGGTTATTTTTGGGTCATGGGAAGAGTTGATGATGTAATAAATGTTTCAGGGCATAGACTTGGGACAATGGAGATTGAATCTGCTTTAGTTAGTCATGATTTAGTTTCAGAGGCGGCAGTTGTCGGTAGGCCTGATGCTTTAAAGGGTGAAGCAATAGTGGCTTTCGTGACATTGAAAAATGGTACAGACCTTAACAAAAACATTGAGGGAGAATTGAAGTCTCATGTCATTAGCGAAATAGGTCCTATTGCAAAGCCAGATGAAATTAAATTTACTGATTCGCTACCTAAAACAAGAAGTGGAAAAATTATGCGCAGAATTCTTAGAGCTTTGGCTTCTGGAGATGAGATCACTGGAGATACTAGTACACTTGAAGATAGATCAGTTTTAGATCAATTAAGAAATTGATTTATTAAATATCCCATTTATATATTAAATTTACGATTGAATCGATACTTTTGTATTTAGAGCTGTCTTTAAACTTAGACCTTAGTAACTTCTCTCTTAAACCTAGGCTGACGGGTGTTAAGTGATCACCGTCTAATTTTAATCGTTTTGAATTGTCTAAACCTCTCTGCTTTAGACATTCAAGTAATATATAACCTTGGTCTAGATTGTCATTTTCGAAGCTTATTATTAAATTATTTTGTTGCTCATAATATTTATTTATAAGATTCAATGTTTCATTCGGACTAGGAGTAAATTCTGTCTGAAAGTTTAATTTATGGGATATTTTCTTTAGCATAGGGATAGATTTATTTGCTGCGAAGTTATTAAAGCTTATGGCTAAAAATCCTTTGCAACTAGTTCCGCCATCTGGAGAAAGTAAATGTAATTTACAGCCAAGACTATGCCCAATTCTAATTGGTTGAAAAAATGACCCCACCCTTTTCTCTAGGATTTGCTTACATGAGCGGAAGGACTTCCAGGCATGGTTCGCTTGGATTTGATGATCAAAGATAGGTATAAAACTCCATGCATGGATAGCAAAATTCTTTTTGAAAAGTGCTGAAATAAGTCTTTTGTATGCTATCTCTGGCTTAACGCAAAGATAACTCCCTCCAATTATTTCAATGAGACCAATAGGTTTCGAGGGCCATTGGCAAAAAACATCATTAATATACCTACTACTATTCATCAATAATCAACCAAAAGCCAAATGGGGAAGTACCAAAATAATTATAAATAGAGTCTTGATAGTTTTTTTTGTTTTGACTATTATTTAACAGTCAATTCGTTTTATGGATGATAATAAGAATATTGTTGTTTTATTAGATGTGATAGAAGGAAAAGAAAAAGAAAATCAAAATGAACTCGGTCAGTTAAACCTTTTGAATGGATCAATTAATCAAATGTCAAATGAAAGTGAGAAAGATGTCAGATCCTTAATGCCTTTTAAGAAACAATCTCAATCTAATGAAGATTTCAAAGTTGATGAGCCCCTTGAAAATATCTTAATTTTGGATACTGAGACAACTGGCCTTGATTCAGAAAAGGATCATTGCCTTGAAGTTGGATCGATACTTTTTAATATTAAAAGTCGCTCAGTGTTAGCCCAACAATCTTTTCTTTTGCCCGTAAAAACAAATAATGCTGAGAGGATAAATAAAATTCCTGCTGAAATTACAAGATTGCACCAACCATTGGAGGAAGCAATTAAATATTTTGAGACTTTGGTCCTAGCCTCAGATCTAATTGTTGCTCATAATGTTGAGTTTGATAAAAAATGGTTTGGTACTGGGAAGTTACCTGGAATAAATAAACCATGGGTATGTTCTATGGATGATATTTCTTGGCCAGAGGATAGACAGCTTAAGAGTCGACCTTCAGTTAGAGATCTTGCGTTGGCTTATGGTATTCCTGTATGGAATGCTCATAGAGCTTTGACGGATTGTATATATTTGTCTGAGGTTTTTAAAAGATGTAATGAGTTGGAGATGCTTTTAATTAGAGGCCTTGAGCCTAAAGTTATTGTGAGGGCTGAAATATCTTATGAAAAAAGACATTTGGCTAAAAATGCTGGTTTTAGATGGAATGATGCGATTCAAGGAGCGTGGTCTAGACGAATGAGCCATAGAGATATTAAAGATTTAGATTTTCCTGTTCAAGAAGTTGAATTTGAGAACTGAGATATTTTCATAAAGTACTCATTTCAAATTTTGGATATATATCTAATGTGTAATTAATTAGCTTTTCCTAGGGACTTGTACCATGTTTAACTTATGAGTAAATATTTAACTAAAAAACATATAGTTGATAAGTCTAGTCAGCTTCTAAGCAAAGGTGATGCAAATAATTTAAAGAAACGTCTTAGGCAATGGCAACACTCAAGAAGCTGGGCTCGTTTAATTTGTGAGGCAGAGAAAATGTGGACTTTAGAATCAAAGGAACTTAAAAAGTTTGGAGCATTGGAATTAATCCAGCTTCAAAATGAAATGCCTATTAATGTGAGACGAAGAGTAAATTTCTGGTTGATTAGATACGCTGGTGCGACTCGTTTAGAAGAATAATTCTAAGTAAGTCTTAAAATTTTGGCTTTGTAAATTTAGGTTTTATTGTTTTTATTACATGGCATTCAATTATTACTCATTCATGAGAGCCTGAACAATTGAATCTTTTGTAGCATTTTAAACTTATGATTTAGAGTTGTATATGGTTTAAACGCAAGAATCTTTTTGGGGAGAACTACATCTTAAAATCATGTTTTAAAGAAAAAATGAATTGAGATGAAAAATTTCTTTTTCATTTATATTGTTCTTATTAGTTTATGCTGCTAATTATTTGTAGGCTAAATATAGTTTTACTATCTTATGTAAACTATTTTAGTATGAAACAAACAAATCCATAATTTTGCCATAGCTACTTTGACCAATCTCAAGAATTTAAGAGGAATGGTAGATCTTTTACCTGCTCAGAGTGAGAGCTGGCAAAAGGTTGAATCAATTGCCCGTACACACTTTAGTAGAGCTGGACTTAAAGAAATCAGGACACCAATTATCGAAAAAACTGAATTGTTCTCAAGAGGCATTGGAGAAGGGACAGATGTGGTCGGTAAGGAAATGTATAGTTTTGATGATAGAGGAGGACGTTCATGCACTCTGAGGCCTGAGGGGACAGCGTCTGTTGCGAGATCAATTATTCAGCATGGATTATTGAATAAAGGTCCTCAAAGACTTTGGTATGAAGGACCTATGTTTCGTTACGAACGTCCACAAGCAGGACGCCAAAGGCAGTTTCATCAGATTGGAGTCGAATTTGTTGGATTAGCTTCTGTTATTAGTGATGCTGAGGCTATCTCGATTGCTTGGGACTTTTTAAAGGATATTGGCTTAAAAGATTTGACTTTAGAACTTAATAGTCTTGGAAGTAATGAAGATCGATTTGTTTTTAAAGAAGAATTAAAAGAATGGCTAGAGAAACGTTTTGATCTATTAGATGAAGATTCTCAGAAAAGAATTAAAGTTAACCCTTTAAGGATATTAGATAGTAAAAACAATGATACAAAAAAGCTTTTGCATGATGCTCCTTCTCTAAATGATTTTTTATCAAAGGAAAGTAAAACTAGATTTGATTATTTGCAGAATTTGTTAGATGACTTAAATATTCCTTATAAGATAAATTATAAATTGGTGCGTGGACTTGATTATTACTCTCATACAGCATTTGAAATAACTAGCGATCATCTAGGCTCGCAGGCTACAGTTTGTGGTGGAGGACGTTATGACAACTTAATTAGTGAATTGGGCGGCCAAAAAACTCCTTCGATAGGATGGGCTATAGGAATGGAAAGGCTTCTTATTCTTGCTTCTGATAGCATATTAACTTCTCGATCTCCTGATGTTTATGTAATTCATAGAGGTCTAGAATCTGAAAAACTTGCCTTGAATATTGCACGTCAGTTAAGATCAATTAACTTCAGCATTGAATTGGATTATTCAGGTTCCTCTTTTTCAAAACAATTTAAGCGTGCAGATAAAAGTGGTGCTGACTGGGCAATTGTAATAGGAGAGAATGAGGTATTGAAAGGTCAATTGAAAATGAAGAGATTAAGAAATATTGGAAACAAAGATGGCAGTAAAGAGTATATATTTTCAACTGGTGAGCTTGATAAGTTGATTGCAAAATTAAATACTTAATTAATGGTTGATTTTAAAAATGAATTCTAAAACCATCAGAAAAATTTGTTGTATTGGAGCAGGTTATGTTGGTGGCCCAACAATGTCTGTTATTGCAGATAAGTGTCCTGATTTGGAGGTTAGAGTTGTTGATATAAATAAAAGTAGGATTGCTGCTTGGAATGATAATGATTTAAGTAATATTCCAATATTTGAGCCAGGACTAGCTCAAATTGTTGCAAGAACAAGGGGAAGAAATCTCTTTTTCTCTTCGGAAATGGAAGAAGCAATTGCTAATGCAGATATGGTTTTCATTTCAGTTAATACTCCTACCAAAACAAAAGGTTTAGGGGCTGGACAAGCTAGTGACCTTCGTTGGGTAGAGGCTAGCGCTAGACAAGTTGCTGAATTTGCAAGAGGACACACTATTGTTGTTGAGAAAAGTACACTTCCAGTTCGAACTGCACAAGCTATCAAAGAAATACTAATGTCAACTAAGAACGTAGATCAGAAAAATAAATCTGATTCAACTTTCTCAGTTTTATCTAATCCGGAGTTTTTAGCTGAAGGGACTGCAATTAATGATTTAGAAGAACCCGATAGAGTTTTGATTGGAGGAGAAGATTCCGACGCTATAAATGATTTGGTTGAAATCTATAGTCGTTGGGTCCCTATTAATAAAATAATTTGCACAAACTTATGGAGTAGTGAGCTTTCCAAGCTAGTTGCAAATGCATTTTTAGCACAACGAATAAGTTCAATAAATTCTATTTCAGCATTCTGTGAGTCTTCCGGAGCTGATATTCAGGAGGTTGCTAACGCAATAGGAACAGATAAAAGAATAGGAAATCAATTTCTTAATGCAGGTCCTGGCTTTGGTGGTAGCTGCTTTAAAAAGGATATTTTGAATTTAGTTTATTTAAGTGGATATTTTGGGTTGCCAGAAGTTGCTGATTATTGGGAGCAGGTAGTATTAATGAATACATGGCAGCAAGATAGAATATACAGAATTGTTTTGCAAAAACTATTTGGTACAGTTAATGGGAAAAATATAGCAATACTTGGATTTTCGTTTAAGGCAAATACTAATGATACCCGCGAATCTCCAGCTATAAGAATTTCTTGCGATTTGTTAGAAGAAGGTGCTTCTCTTGCAGTCTATGACCCTAAGGTTTCTATTGAGAGAATAAGGGAAGATTTTGATAACTATTCATTTGAAAATCAAGGTAAATGGAAGAAAGCTAACTCCATTCCAGATGCATTAAAGAATGCAGATGCTGTCTTAATAATTACCAATTGGGCTGAGTTTTATGGACTTGATTGGGATTATCTAGCTACTTTAATGCGTTCCCCTTCATGGATTTTTGATACAAGATCAGTTGTTAATCGTAATGAAATAAAAAATACAGATCTTAACTTATGGAAACTGGGAGAGGGGAGCTAGAATTTCTAAACATAATTTTATAGTTTATTCTATTTTTAATTAAACATATGAATTTGTTTTTAACTATTGTATTTCTATCTTTAACATTAATTGTTTTTTTTAAAATTAGATTTAAATCCAAAAGGAATTTAAAAAGAAAGAGTAATTTTAAACTTATTGAATGGATGGAATTAACAAATGAAGAAAGACGAGAAATGGATTCTTTCGATAATAGGGAGACTATGAAAAGGAAAAAACTACTATTGAAGTCTATAAGGGAAGAATATCAGAAGTTAAAGAAGAAATAAAACTTACTCTAGATTTATTAGTAGAAAATATTAATGTATGGAAAAAATAGCTACATAGTAGTAATGCATTGGCCACCTCTAAAAGCTTGGACTAGTAAATCTCAGATTTGTGGGTCAAGGCATTTTGTTGCAATAAATTATGGCGGAGAAATAATTGATAGATGGATTCACATGACCTCAGTTTTAGATGGAAGTATTTCAATGAAAATTTCTTGCTCTGACTTGCAAGACCCCTCTAAATGGATTGAAGGGTGGGAAGCCAATGACTTCTTAGAGACGCCTGTTGCTTTTGTAAAACAATGTGATATTAATTTATGCCACTCTATGCAACCTTCTGATGATTCTGGCCTGTCTATTCCTATATTTAAAAAGGAAATCAGACCTTGGTTTAAGGCCAGCTTAATTTAATTGATATTTTTCTAAGATGACTAATTAGATGCACTAACTATTAAAATAAAGTTTTTATGTAGGTATTTTATAGGCAGTGATGTTTAGATTCCAGTGATTTATTTATTTATTGGATTGTCATGTTTTACATTAAATTATTAGACTCATTTTTATATGCATACTTACTTTTTGCAGGAATTCAAGTTATAAAATGGATAATTGTTATTAAAATATGAACCAGCCTCGCACATGGGTAACGGAAAGAGAAGCGGGGCAGATTTTGGGTGTGAATGAAAAAACTTTGAATTTTTGGAGAGAAGCTGGATATTTAAAGCCAGGAACTCATTGGAGAAGTTCATTTGATGCTGAACAAGTGCCGTGGAACCCCAAGGTCATCTATCACATAAGATGGTGTAAGGAGGTTATTGAATACTGGAAGGAGCATGATGCACCTGTTCAAAATTTAGTTGCGTAGCAAAAAGATAATTGTTTGATAAGTTGTTGTTAAATTAATCTATTAGATTTTCTCCATGACAGTCTTTAATTGATGTTTCCAAAGCTGGATAAAGTGAAACCATTTTTCCATATTCTGCAGAGATTCGATAGCCCTTAGCTTTTTTTCTGTAATGTTCTTCTGTCTCCATTTCAAGATTTTTTCGTCTAGGGCAATCCATTGTAATAATTAATGCTTTCCTCTTCTAATAGATACATATAAGGATTGCATTTGTATTTTTTATATTAATTACATATTTACCTGTGTTTTCCTGAGAGAACATAGATTTTTTGTTTTGATTGCATAATATTTGAATATTTAGCTATCAATTAATTCTTTTTTTTTAGTCTTGTATATAGCTCTGTGCAGTTATTGTTTATAGTTCTCCATTCATTGTTTTTATTAATTACTTCTAAAGAATTTTTTTGTGTTGATCTGCGTTTCTTTAAAAAACCTCTTTGTCCATTAGTTTTTGGAACCATCACTAAGGCCATTTAAAGCCAGGTTGTATTGAAGGTATCGCTATGACATTTTTTATTAGTTGTTATAAAAGATTTACAGATTCTTGCTCTTGCATGAGTATTTGCTCAATTTGCAGTATCCTCGGATCGCTTTGTTGAAATTGCACTTCTAATGCAGACCTATGGAAATCCAGGTGTCACCTACGGGTGGTGGGCTGGTAATTCTGGGGTCACCAACCGCTCAGGCAAATTTATTGCTGCTCATGCCGCTCATACCGGTTTGATTGCTTTCTGGGCTGGTGCCTTCACGTTATTTGAATTGGCTCGTTTTGACCCATCCGTACCAATGGGACATCAGCCTTTAATTGCTCTACCTCATTTAGCAGCTCTAGGTATTGGTTTTGATGAAACTGGGGCTTTTGTGGGTGGTAGTGCAGTCATTTCAATTGCTGTAGTCCACTTAGTTTTGTCCATGGTTTATGGCGCTGGTGGATTAATGCATTCATTGATTTTCTCTAGCGATATGCAGGAATCTGATGTTCTTCAGGCTAGAAAATTTAAATTGGAATGGGATAACCCTGATAACCAGACTTTCATCCTTGGACATCATTTGATTTTCTTTGGTGTTGCATGTATTTGGTTCGTTGAATGGGCCAGAATCCATGGAATTTATGATCCAGCTGTTGGTGGCATTCGCCAAGTTGAATACAACCTGAACTTGAGTCACATTTGGGATCATCAGTTTGACTTCCTAACTATTGATAGTTTGGAAGATGTAATGGGAGGTCATGCTTTCTTGGCTTTCTTGGAAATTACTGGTGGCGCATTCCATATTGCTACTAAGCAAGTTGGCGAATACAGTAAGTTCAAAGGATCTGGACTACTTTCTGCAGAGGCTATTCTCTCTTGGTCTTTAGCAGGTATCGGTTGGATGGCTGTGGTAGCAGCTTTCTGGTGTGCACAAAATACGACTGTTTACCCTGTTGAATGGTTTGGTGAGCCTTTAGCTCTTAAATTTGGCATTTCCCCATACTGGGTAGATACTGTTGATCTTCCTAACGGCGCTCATTCCTCGCGTGCTTGGCTAACCAATGTTCATTACTATCTTGGTTTCTTCTATATCCAAGGTCATTTATGGCATGCTCTAAGGGCAATGGGTTTCGATTTTAAGCGAGTAACTAATGCCGTGAGTAATTTAGATAGTGCTTCAGTATCATTGAAGTAGTTGAATAATAAAATTTAACTAGATATAAGACCCCTGCATGCTTTGTGGGGGTTTTTATTTATGGTTTCCTTTTTTTGTTTTACGCTTTAGTAGGATATATAGAGTTTGAAAAGAAATATTTAAATTCGAAATCTAATGAGGCTTTTCTCGATCAAAGATCTAACTTTAAGGAAAAAATAAATAAGATATATTCTTGAAAATTAATTTAACTGAATTTATTATCCATACAATTATGATTGTTTTATAGTATTGATAGATATAATTTCTATGATTTCTCTGCTTCAGTTTTCTTAGTGATATTTCTAAAGTTAAAGTAATTAAATAACCAGATTTAATGGATGCTTATTTAATGTGGTTATTTAAGATATAATATGAATTAAATTATTTTGTAAAATAAATATTTGTATGGGAAACTTTTTTTGCTTTAGAGGGTTTATTTGTTTTCTATATTTAATTGATGAATAGATGAATGAATGAATTAATTTTAGGTTTTGATAACCTTTCTAAAATTAATGCTATTCCAACAATTCTTCTTTCTTTAGGCTTACTTGGAATTATTGGCATCCTTCTGACACTTGGCAGAAGACTCGATTCTGCAATGAAATTAGAGAGATTTGGTATACCAATAGCACTTTTGGTTGGGGGGATTGCTTTTGTTTTAGGTCCCTATGGACCTTTCGAAATATTACCTTTTCCAGTAATGGATATTTGGATGCAATTACCCACACCATTACTTACTTTGGTCTTTGCAACATTAATGCTAGGAAGACCCATTCCTAGCATTAATGGTTTATGGAAACCAGTTGCTTCTCAGGCCTTGTTGGGGCTATTACTTGGCTTTGGACAGTATGTTGTAGGCGGGATAATTGTATTGTTTGTCTTACTGCCTCAACTAGGTGTAGATCCATTAATGGGATGCATTCTTGAGGTTGGTTTTGAAGGTGGACATGGTGCGGCAGCAATTATGGGAGAGAGTTTTCGGAAATTGGGATTTTCTGAAGGATTAGATCTTGGTTTTGCAATGGCAACGGTAGGTTTGCTTGCTTCAACGGTATTAGGAAGTTTTTTAGTTGTTCTGGGTAGGTTTTTTGGATGGATTGTTCCTATTGAACATGTCTCTAAAATTGATTCAGAGGAAGTTGATTTAATAATTAAGCCATTTGATCAACTAAGACTACTTTTATATAATTTTGCTCTTATAGGTTTCGCTATCATTATTGGTATTTTTTTGCTTTATTCATTACGTAATTTATCAACACATTTTGGTGATATCATTCAACAAGTAGTTTTGGCTTTTCCAGTTTTTCCTCTAGCTTTATTAGGATCTTTTTTTATTAGATATATTTTAGAAAAGTTTGGTAAAACAGAGATTGTATCTCCACTTTTACAACGCGAGATTGGAATACTCTCTACAGATTTACTTATTATTACTGCTATGGCTGGATTGAACTTTCCTTTATTGATAAGATATTGGATTCCTATAGCAGTTTTAGCCACAGCGGGATTAGCCTGGAATCTTGCGGGAATGTTTGTTTTTTCAAGATTAGTTTTTCGCGAAGAGTGGTTTGAAAGAGCAATTGCTGAGTTTGGCAATGCAACTGGAGTAGCGGCTAGTGGACTATTGCTGTTGAGATTGGCAGATCCAAGAGGAACTACGAATACATTGTCTGTTTTTTCTGTAAAGCAATTATTTTTACAACCTATTCTTTCAGGAGGATTGATAACAGTTATTGCACCTTTATTTATTAATAATTTTGGCCTTAAAGGGTGGACCGAGTTTTGTGGATTAATATGTTTGATTTTATGTGTTATGGGGATTGGTTTACAATTAACATATTCAAAAACCTAAGGATGACAATTAAACTCAATTAAAGGTATTATTGATTGGAACTTTTAGTTTTTTATAAAGAATCTTTTTCTGAATGAATCGAAAAATTTACAATGATATCCCACCGCAAGAATTAAGAGAAAAATGGTTTA
>QBWB01000015.1 GCA_003284185.1 Prochlorococcus sp. AG-315-C08 | reverse complement strand
GTTATGTTCCTAGTATCAACTCCATCTTTATCGATTGCTTTGATTGAATAATTTTGCGTCCCATCTCTAAATGGAACTTGCAGTCTAAAAGTACCATCATTGGCTAAAGGCACTTGTTCATCTTCAATAAACAGTTTAGCTGTAGGATCAGTTGCTCCATAAACGATTAATTCAGCATCAGCAACTAACCAAAAAGAACGTTTCCCAATTACTCCTCCAATACCAGATTCATTTAATCCACTAGCCCAAAGTCCTGCACCAGATTGGTTTTGAGTACTTTGTTCTTTTGAAGGGATCTCTTGAAACTCTTCGGAGCCAACTCGTCTAGATCTGAATTTTGTTGTAGCTGACTGATATAAACGTTCATGCAAACCACTATCTGGTTGATCTAAAGTGGAGTTCTCTTGTTCAAGCTCTGTGGTGGTAGTGGTTGGTGAATAAGCTTCCAAACTAAATGGAACAAATTGATCAAGAATTTGATCACTTGGATGAAGGGAAGGAACTGTTGCTGAGGATGAAAATGCCAAAGACATCCATCTATGGCCAATGCGATAACCTAATTCAACACTATATTCTCTCCCTCCTAAAGGAATTGGTAAGTACCATTCGGTGCTGTGACTTTCTACCGTAACTTCTTGAAGTGTTCCAGGATTAGCTACACCATTTGGTGTACCAGTCACATCAGATAAACGGAGACAAAGCCTTTTGGCTCCTTCTTCTTGAGCTTTATAACGATCTTGTTCAGATATTTGCCAGAAAACGTAAGCCCACTCAGGGTCCTTAGGAAGAAAAACTACATTTGTTTTTGAATCACCTGAAACGTTTGATTTAGATGTTTCTCTATCAGATTGATTATGGGAATATATAAAGTCTTTTTCTAATTCTTGATTTTGTTCTTTAAGAAAAACACCTTTTACTAAAGCAGCCTTAGATTGTCGACTGTAAAGAGGAATGCCCAACTGACTAGCTTTTATACGAAGCTGACGAAGAGTTAAACGTGACAGGGATTCTTGATCAATGGTCACGCACACATACCTCCGTTTTTGTTTGGGATCAACCAAATAAGTATGTTCTCCAATGTGCTCTTATCGTTGAAGTAGTCAGGATCTACTGACTCTGAGGACACAATAATCAATGGTCTCAAATCATCTAATGTATTGCTATCACTATTTAATGTGGCACTAGTTAGTTCTCATGAATTTTCCAGGGACTAAAAAATCTTTTAGAAAAATCAGGTGAATTTCCAAAAATCGTATAGACCATTTTCCTTCGGGATCATCAAATTATTAATCAAAAGCCAATAGCTTCAGGTGCGGAAAACAAAGTAAGAAAAGAAGTTATTTCTGATAAACCGCGATTAGATCTTTCAAAGTCAACTCTAATGGTGGCACTTTAAAAACATCAGATAATTGTTCCAACTGAAAAGCTGCTCCTGAAAATTGCTCAAACAAAACATGAATAAACTCATCATCATTTCCCATGTCTGGCCTAGATAAACACCACTTCATCCAAATCTCTTTATCGGGTATAGAGCCTTCTGTCTTTTGACTATTCATAGATTTAAAACATCCAAGGCAGTGAGCAAGCATCCTTATATGATGTTTTTCCAAAATAGACAAATTCGTTAATTCAATCAATTTTAGATCCTCCAAAGTTAGAGGGCTAGTTTCTAGAGTCTCAAAAACACTATGTCCCATGATCAAAATTTCAAGTAATGGAAAGCTGAAAGATCTAAAAGCAATATTTACTTTTTAGTGTTCCCGAGGTGGTATGTGAATATCTCTATTATTAATGACTAGTCAAATTCCAAGCTATTCCTTATTGAGAAATATGATAATACATTAACTCTTAGCCGATTCCCTGACTTAAGAAAGTCATTTACTTCTTTTTCTATTAATTAAATTGCTTATCTTGATTCAAAGATTTATTCAAGCCAACTTAGGAACTCAAAGGCTTCTCACTTGGAGAGTGGGCTAGAAAAACAAAAAAAGTTTTTCTTAACCAATGGGTGCTAACTACTTAGCTTGGCCTAGAATTTTTTGATAATCACATGCTATGACAACTTTGGTTTAAATAATTAATTCTCTAACACTTTTCAAAAAAATCTTCTAAGATTTAAATTTAGAGAACTTTTTATAAGCACAAGGAGCATCTAATTTGATCTCATCACAAATAAAATGAATCAAACAAATACTGTTGAAGAAATTGTATCCCAACCTTATAAGTATGGATTTGTCACAGACATAGAAACAGAAAAAATACCCAAAGGATTAAATAAAGAGGTAATAAGGTTAATTTCTAACAAGAAAAAAGAACCTGAATTTTTATTGAATTTTCGTCTTAGAGCCTATGACCAATGGCTAAAAATGGAAGAGCCTGATTGGTCCGGATTAAGTTATACAAAGATTGATTATCAAGATTTAGTTTATTATGCGGCACCAAAAAAAGATATTAAAAAACAAAGCCTAGATGAAGTTGATCCAAAACTATTAGATACTTTTGAAAAACTTGGAATCCCCCTTAGCGAGCAGAAAAGACTGACTAATGTTGCTGTAGATGCAGTTTTTGATAGTGTTTCAATAGCAACTACTTATAAGGAAAAGCTTGCCGAACATGGAGTGATTTTCTGTTCAATTAGTGAAGCAGTTAGTAAATATCCAGAATTAATTGAAAAATACCTTGGGACTGTAGTCCCAATAAATGATAATTTCTTTGCTGCACTAAATTCAGCAGTCTTCAGTGACGGGTCATTTGTATTTATACCTAAAAATGTTAACTGTCCAATGGAATTATCATCTTATTTTAGAATAAACTCTGGAGATACTGGTCAATTCGAACGAACTTTGATTATTGCTGAAGAATTTTCATCTGTAAGCTATTTAGAAGGATGTACAGCTCCTATGTTTGACACCAATACTTTACATGCTGCAGTAGTTGAACTTGTTGCTCTAGATCAGGCAGCTATTAAATATTCAACTGTACAAAATTGGTATGCTGGCAATGAAAAAGGTGTTGGTGGTATATACAATTTCGTAACCAAAAGAGGAGAATGTAGAGGTAGAAGAAGCAAGATAAGCTGGTCACAAGTTGAAACTGGGTCAGCCATTACATGGAAATATCCAAGTTGCATTCTTCAAGGTGATGAATCAATTGGTGAGTTTTATTCAATCGCTCTTACTAATAATTTACAGAAGGCAGATACTGGAACAAAAATGATTCATATTGGTAAAAACACAAAGTCAAAGATTGTTAGCAAAGGTATTAGTGCAGGCAAATCAAAAAATAGTTATAGAGGACTCGTATCTATTAGCCCAAATGCAGTTGGTTCTAGAAATTATAGTCAATGTGACTCAATGCTTATCGGTGATGAAGCGGCAGCAAATACATATCCTTATATTCAATCGAAGCAACCACAATCCAATATTGAACATGAAGCAAGTACGTGTAGAATTTCCGAAGATCAACTTTTTTATTTACAAAGCAGGGGTATTGATTTTGAAGAAGCTGTCTCGATGATAATTAGTGGTTTTTGTAGCGATGTATTTAATGAATTACCCATGGAATTTGCCTCAGAAGCAGATAAACTTCTTGCTTTAAAATTGGAGGGCTCAGTGGGATAATTATAAATATATTTCTTGTTCTTTCATATCCTTCAAATTTCTTTCTAAGCAAGTGAATCTATCAAATTCTGAAATATTATTATCTATTGAAGATCTTCATGCAAGTGTTGAAGATAAAAAAATTCTTTATGGCGTTAATTTGATCGTAAGAGAAGGTGAAATTCACGCGATAATGGGTCCCAACGGAAGCGGGAAAAGCACTCTTTCTAAAATAATCGCTGGACATCCATCTTATAAAGTTATATCAGGTTCAATTAAATTTAAAGGCATTAATATTTTAGAACTGGAACCTGAGAAAAGAGCAAGAATTGGTATCTTTCTTGGCTTTCAATATCCAGTAGAAATTCCGGGTGTGAGCAACCTAGAGTTTCTAAGAGTTTCTACGAATTCCAGAAGAAATGAATTAGGTAAAAGTGAATTAGATACTTTTGAATTCGAAGAATTAGTAACAGAAAGTTTAAAAATTGTAGAAATGGATCCAGCCTTCCTTGAAAGAAGCGTAAATGAAGGATTTTCTGGTGGAGAAAAGAAACGCAACGAAATACTGCAAATGGCTCTTCTCGATCCCTTAGTGGCAATACTTGATGAAACCGACTCAGGGCTCGATATTGATGCTTTAAGAGTTGTAGCTTCAGGAATTACTAAGCTATCAAATCCTAATTCCGCGACAATTTTAATAACCCATTATCAAAGACTTCTAAATGAAGTTACACCAGATTTTGTTCATATAATGGCTAATGGAAAAATAATAAAAACTGGGAATAAAGAACTTGCTATGGATATAGAAAAGTCTGGGTATGAGTTAATTAATAAAAGAACTAAAAAGAAGGAGGTTGCAAAATGAAATCATCGGCTTTTTGCCGAAACTGGCTTAAATCTCTACCACCTACTCAAGGAGATTTACAAAAAGAACAAGTCTTTGGACGTAAGCGACTATTGGAAAAAGGTATACCATCTCCCGAAGATGAAGCATGGCGACTATCAAATTTAAACCGTTTAAATGAGTTTTTTGCTTTACCTCTGACTATTAAAGAAAGGAGTAACCATCATTTTCCTGAGCAAGAAAAGAGTATAAAAAGATTAATACTTAATACAAATAAATGTATACTTGAAGATATATTACCTGAAGGGATTACAAAGCTTAGCAATAGAGAAATTGAAGAAAATATAGGAAATATAATAAAGACTTGTAATATAAAAAATGATTTAGCAGTGTCTATTAATCAAGCAGCTAGTTCTGACTTGCTAGCATTAAGAATCAATCAAAACGTAACTCAAAGTCTAGAAATTATTATCCCATCAGTACAGCAACAGATGATATCAACTCGCGTAATTATAATCCTAGAAAAAGGAGCAAGATTAGATCTTTTGGAAGTTATTTTAGGTAATAACCAATCAGCTCAAAATCATTTAATTGAAATTAAATTAGAGGCCAATGCAGAATTAAATCATGAGTTAATTTCTTTCGGTCAAGGGAAACAGGCTTCTTCACTTTCAACATTAGCTGTAGAACAAAGTCCCCAAAGTAAATATTCCTTAAATTCCTTACATCAAGGATGGCATTATGCCCGGTTTGAGCCTCGAATTATTCAAACTCAAGGAGACGCCTCAACTACTATAAAAAGTCTGCAAGTAACAAGTGCCAAAGAACAAATTGCTACACACTCGTTAGTTAGATTTGAAGGACCTAATGGAAGACTTGATCAATTACAAAAAGCGGTTGCTACTGATTCATCACACAGTATTTTCAACGGTTCAATTGACGTTCCGAAAAAAGCACAAAAAACTGAAGCAGCCCAATTAAGCAAAAATCTGATACTTTCTAAAAGGGCACGGATAGATACAAAACCTGAACTTGAGATAGTTGCAGATGATGTGAGATGTACTCATGGAGCAACTGTAAGCCAATTACAAGAGGAAGAACTATTTTATTTACTCAGTCGAGGGATTAATAAAGAAGCTGCAAACTCTCTATTATTACAGGGATATTATGATGATATAATTTCAAACTTTTCCAAAAATGCACAAAGGTGGAATTTCATAGAGAAGCTTATTAAGGCTACAAATAAATGAAGAATTTAACTAAGAATATTGCAGAACTAACAAGAAAAGATTTTCCTATAATTTCGAAGAATGATAGCGGTATTAAAAGGTTAATTTATCTAGATCATGCAGCTACCAGTCAAAAACCAAAAATTGTAATAGATACTATTAATAAATATTATAGTTCCCAAAATGCAAATGTTCATAGAGGCGCTCATCAATTAAGTTCGGTTGCCACAAAGGCCTTTGAAAAAGCAAGGCAATCAACTGCTGATTATATAAATTGTAAAAGCTTTAAAGAAATTATTTTCACGAGAAATGCAACCGAAGCTATAAATCTTGTAGCGTATTCATGGGGAAATTATGAACTTAAAAAAGATGATGAAATACTTATTAGTTTAATGGAGCATCATAGCAATATTGTTCCATGGCAACTAATCGCCAAACAAAAAGGATGTAAATTAAATTATATAAATATCACAAAAAATGGCGAGTTAGACTTAGCTGATTTCAAGAAAAAGCTTAACAACAACACCAGGATAGTTAGCTTAGTACATGTAAGTAATACATTAGGTTGCTGCAATCCTATTGAAGAAATTACTAATCTTGCGCATAAAAAAGGGAGTCTCGTACTGTTAGATGCCTGTCAAAGTCTGGCTCACAAACCTTTAGATATCGACAAACTTGGTGTTGATTTTCTTGCGGGGTCTTCTCATAAACTTTGTGGTCCTACTGGAATAGGTTTTTTATGGGCGAGAGAAGAGATCTTGCAAAAAATCCCTCCATTCCTTGGGGGCGGAGAAATGATTGATGAAGTTTATGAAAACCACAGTACATGGGCAGATCTGCCCCACAAATTTGAAGCAGGGACACCGGCTATCGGAGAAGCTATAGGTATGGGAGCGGCACTTAATTATTTAAAGTCTATTGGATTGGAAGAAATTCATACTTATGAGCAAGAAATCACACAATATCTTTTTTACAAATTAAAAGAGATTAATGGTTTAGAAATACTCGGTCCTAGTCCAAAAATGCAGCCAGAAAGAGGACCCCTTGCAACATTTTTTGTTGAAGGAATACATTCGAATGATATCGCAGAATTGCTAGATAATAGTGATATATGTATCAGAAGTGGGCATCATTGTTGTCAACCTTTGCATCGTTTCTATGGCTTAACAAGTACTGGACGAGCCAGCTTAAGTTTTATAACAACAAAGGAAGAGATTGACTTTTTAAGTGATGAGTTGAAATCTATAATTTCTTTTATAAAAAGAAATTCCTAAATATTTAAATGTTTACTGAAAAAATCCTTAGTTTTCTGCAAAACATCTACTTTAGTGCCTCCATCTCTAAAGCCATGTCCTTCATTCTCAAATAAATATACTTCAATAGGAATATCATTTTTCAACAATTCTTTCTCCATATTTAGAGTTTGCTCAGAGGATATAACTTTATCTTGTATTCCATGAAATAAAATCAAAGGAGTTTTGATTTTGTTTGTATTTTTAATTGGAGATCTTTCAATGTATTTTTCATAATTACTATCAATATCACCAATGAGATAATCTAGATAAAAGGCTTCGAATCTATGAGTAATACTTGACATGCTTAACAAGTCACAAACAGGATATTTACAAGCCGCAACACTAAAAACATCAGTTAAGTATAAACCACCTAATGCCGTAAATCCTGAGGCACTACTCCCTGTAATAGCTATTAAGTCTTTATCTGCTTGACCAGATGCAACCAATGTCTCTGCAGCACAAGCACAATCCAAAACATCAACCACTCCCCAATTCCCCTTTAAACGATCTCTATATTCTCTTCCAAAACCGCTAGAACCTCCATAATTAATATCTACAACACTCCACCCCCTCGAGGTCCAAAATTGGACCTCCATATCCAATCCACATTTAGCCATGCCAGTTGGGCCGCTATGGCTTTTCACTAACAAAGGTGTTGGATCAAGAGTCTTATTAACTGGTTGGTAATACCATGCATGAACTTTCTTGTCATTCGAGCCACTAAACCAAAAAGATTTACCAATACTTATTTTTTCGTTAGGAATACTTACTGAAGAGGCAGGCGTGTGGTTATGACTATCGTCACGCAAATCTATTTCCAAAATTCCTTGACCAATAATTGGGCTACTCGCAATTGCTATAACTCTATTTTGTACTGCATTAACACCTGAGAAATCATTAAAAGGTTGCTGAATTATGCGACAAGTTCCATTTCTGGAAAACAATCCCAAACTCCAGCTTCCATCACGACAAATAGCGCTAACAACATCATCACCCACACATGAAAAGCTAGACATCCCAAGAACCCATTGTGGAAAAGCCATTTCAGCAAGCATGGTCATCTTTTGCTGAAAAAGTGAGGTTCCTTTATTCTTGAATGATGAATCAATCCGCGCGATATTCCACCATCCACTACTATCCTCAGCTACGTAAAGATCTCCTGCATCAGACCATGTGGGATTAAAGAATGAAATTTCTCCTTCAAAATCAAATTTATTATTATCTAAGTTCTCAATTTGAAAAATTTTCCCTTTATTGGAAATTTTAGCTAAATTCAATTGATTTGAATCCCATGGCATAAAAGGATCTTGCCACTCAATCCAGGCTAATTTATCTCCTTTAGGACTAAGAACTATATATCCTAAAAAACCCTTGGAAGAATATAAAGTTATTGGGATTTGATCAGCTTCATGCAAAGAAAAAGAAACAATATGATCTATTCCATTACTCTCCATTAATCCAATCCAAATATTTCTCTTTAAATCAATTAAGCCATCCGCTAAAAGATAATTTTGTTTTTTTGAGAGACATATAGGAGTATCTTTAGGCCTTAATTTTTGATAATTAGACTGATCATCTTGACATAAACCCGACCAAGTACTAGTCCACAAACATTTATCAACATTATCAATCCAGGTGAATAAAAGATTTGATCCATTTTGAATAGCTTGTAAAGGTGCTCCTCCATATCCATGAACCTTTGTTCTTAAATCAATGGGGCTAGGTGTCAATTCTTGCGGAATAAATTCATTTTGTCTCCAAGGTCTAATTAAAGCTGTAGTTCTTCCATTTTCTTTAGGTCTTTGTTCTAACCATAAAATCCAATCTCCAATTATCCGTGGCTCTTTAATAATGGGCGTCTCACCAAATACTAATTCAGGGTCAACATAATCAGAGGTTTTCATTTTCAAATTCAAATTCAAATTACATGTTGAGACTCAATCATGAATCCCCTCATAGAACTTAAAACAAAGTACAGTAGCAATTGATGTTATTGAGACTCCCATTGGCTGGAAGTTTTGCTCAACTTGCAAAAATTGCAGAAAATAAAAAGTCATCTATAGCTGTTAGCAAAGAAGCTGTAGACAAACCTCCTTTGACGATTTACATGCTTGGAGAAGAAGTTCTCAGAAACCCCGCCAAACGCATCGTAAAAGTTGACAGTTCAATTAGAGAGCTTGCACAGAATATGCTTATAACGATGTATTCAGCTAAAGGAATTGGTTTAGCCGCTCCTCAAGTGGGAGTTCATAAAAGAATTCTGGTGATTGATATAAATTTGGAGGATCCAGATGCTCCTCCACATGTATTTATAAATCCTGAGATAATTTCTTCCAGTGCAACTTTAGACACATATGAAGAAGGATGCTTAAGTATTCCAGGCGTATATCTCAATGTGGTTCGACCTTCGTCAATTAAATTGAGTTATAGAGATGAAATGGGCAGACACAAAAAAATGAATGCAGATGGCCTCATGGCGAGATGTATTCAGCATGAGATAGAGCACTTAAATGGGGTACTTTTTGTAGACAGAGTGACTGATAAAGATGAGCTGACAAAACAATTAAAAGAAAACGATTTTAATCAAAAGGATGTCAGGACAAAAGTAATCTGACGGAAATGTAAAGCAAATTCTAAAAATAAACTTCTTCTAGAATTTCCCATATCATTCTGTCTTTAATTTTCAATGAAACAAAAAACAATTTTTGATCAGATTCTCCTTGGTGAAATTCCATGTAATGAAGTATATAGTGACGAAAAATGCTTGGCCTTTAAAGACATCACTCCGCAAGCCCCTGTTCACATTTTAATAATCCCAAGAAAACCAATTGTAAGTCTTCAAGAAATACAACAAGAAGATCAGGCTTTGTTAGGTCACTTGCTTTTAATTGGAACAAAAGTTGCAAATGATTCTGGGTTAGAAAGTTGGCGAACAGTTATAAATACTGGCGAAGAGTCAGGACAAACAGTATTTCATTTACATATTCATATTCTCGGTGGAAGAACATTAAATTGGCCGCCAGGATAATTTGATTAACTTGTAAGGCTTAAATAGTTGCATATTTCTTTATTTTTAATTGTCGATCATTAGTCTACATATATATTACCTAGAGATAATGGGCTATCATGTCAGATTTTAATGAACCCTCAGGATATTTTAGAAGCTGTGGGATAGATAGAAGAATTTAAACTTTATTTTTAGTTCTCTATAAAAATAATCCTTTCTTAATTAACCTTCGTATATCCACTATCCTATAAGTCAATCATTTACATATTTGACCTAGCAATAATCAAATCAATATCACAATGACCTCATCTATTTCAAAAGCACAAAAAGGGTTCATAACTCAAATAATCAAATTAAGGAAACTTACACAGCCATATTTTCTTCCTTACTCAAAAAACAACGGATGGTTATTCGTTTATTTATTAATAGCACTTTTATTTTGCGTCGGTGGAACAGTACTTTTTTTATTAACAGGCTTAATGAGCCTGTTAGGTAATGTTGCTCCACAAATCACCAATCAATTCTTAGGTGGTGTTCAAAATTCTTTAATAATCATTTGGAATGGTCCATCAGGAATCATCATCTCAAGCTTATTTGCTTTAGGTGTTTTTTCATTTATTTCAGTTCGGGGACAACTAAGACAAAGAAGATGGCTTCCATGGCTTCTATTAGGCTTGATAATTTTAATGCTTTTATCAGTTAATGGAATAAATGCTGGTATTACTTTCCTAGTCAGAGATATCACCAATGCTCTAATAGAAAAAAATAAAATTGAAAGTTACAAAAACTTATGGATTTTAGGAATTTGTTTTATTGCAGCATTACCAATTAGAAGCTTCCAATTTTATTTTTCTGCGAAGCTACAACTTCTATGGAGAGAATGGTTATCGAAAAGTTTAATTAATGACTACTTAGATGATCGTACATATTATGTTTTAAACCCTAATGATGAGTCTGAAACTAATATTGATAACCCTGATCAAAGAATCACTGAAGATGCTCGCGACTTTACAGCTCAAACAATTGACCTGTCTTTAAATATTTTTGATTCTTTATTGGTCTTTTCTCTAAACATTTTTATTTTACTCAGTATCAGTAAAGAGCTAACCCTTGCTCTAGTCATTTATGCAACTTTAATTTCATCATTACTTCTTTTTGCTAGTAGAAAACTTTTTAAATTAAATTACGATCAACTTAGATACGAAGCTGATTTCAGATATGGTCTTGTTCATGTAAGAAATAATGCTGAATCTATAGCATTTTACTCAGGAGAAGATCAAGAATCTAAAGAGGTAAAAAGAAGATTAAATTCTGCTGTTGATAATTTTAACTTATTAATAGTCTGGGAAGCATTGCTTAGGGTATTGCAACGTTCAGGTATCTACGGCAGTGTATTTATACCCTTTATCATCCTCGCAGGACCTATAATCAGCGGAGAAATGGACTATGGAAGTTTCCAGCAAGCAAACCTAAATTATAATCTTCTTGAAGGTTCACTGTTTTTTATTATTTACAAAATAGAAGCTTTAGCAAGATTTTCTGCATCAATTGGTCGACTAGAAGGGTTTCAATCCAATATGAATGAAGTTAAAGATAATTATTATGATGACTTTTCAGTAAATATTAAAACCAACGAATCTATTATTCTAAACAATGTAAATATCAAAACTCCGGGGAAAGAAAACGTTTTAATTAAAAACCTAAATCTAAGTATCAAAACAGGCGAAACTCTATTAGTTGTTGGCCCGTCTGGATGTGGAAAGACATCCTTACTTAGGGTCATTAGCGGCCTTTGGGCAGCACAAGTTGGAGAGATAGAAACTCCAGATAATGGAGATTTACTTTTTATTCCTCAAAAGCCTTATATGACACTAGGATCTCTGAGAGAACAACTTTGTTACCCACTAGATAAAAATAGATTTAGTGATGATCATTTAAAGGCTGTTTTAGAAGAAGTACAATTACATCAAATAATTAAACGCTACCCTGACTTGAATATCAAGCAAGATTGGCAAAGACTATTATCATTAGGAGAACAACAAAGACTAGCATTTGCAAGACTTTTGCTAAATTCTCCTAAGTTTGTTGTTTTGGATGAAGCAACAAGTGCATTAGATGTTAGTACAGAAAAACATCTTTATGAACTTCTTAACCAACGTGAGATGGCTTGTATTAGCGTTGGTCACAGGCCAACTCTTAAGAATTATCATGCAACAGTTCTTGAAATTACAGAAAACCAAAATTGGCGATTAATCCCTTCTGAAAGTTACACATTTAATGAAAATTAGCGTATTTCAATGAACTCAAATACTGAACCACCTCTAAAAAATCAGTCAATCGAAGAAGATACAACTGATTCAAAAAAAGAATTTGTTAATTCACATAATTCCAGTGCAACATCTCCTGATATCCCTGCATTTGGATGGAGTAGTTATGCAGAAAGAATCAATGGAAGATTCGCAATGATTGGCTTCATTTCGATTCTATTGATAGAAGCAATAAGCAAAACTTCTTTTTTGAATTGGGCAGGAATACTTTCTTAAATGATCCACTTCCACTTCATTTAATCATCAAACCGTGAACTATTATCTCGTTGCCTAGGCCGTTGAGAAGATGTTGATCTGTTATCACTTTGCCTAGATCGTTGAGAAGATGTTGATCTCTTATCACTTTGCCTAGAACCTTGAGAAGATGTTGATCTGTTATCACTTTGCCTAGAACCTTGAGAAGATGTTGAAGAATATCTACTTTTCGTTGTTGGTCTTTGGTTAGAGATTCTGGAATCAGACTGTCTTGTAGGTCTATTGTTAGACTTTTCTACCATTTGATCTGAATTAGAGAAGGCAGCATCCTCTAATTTCTGTTCATTACTAGAAATTGTTGATCTTTTCGATCCAGAAGATCCACCAAAATTAGTTGTACCTGACCTTGAAGAAAATTGAGAAGAAGTTCTTGACCCAGCTCTATTACGCGTAGGTGATTGAGGACTAGCTGAAGGACGTGTCCCTCTTCTAATTTCTTGTCGACTAGTACGCCTCTCTCCAAAATTTGAAGAATTTTCTAAGGGAGAATCCTCATTTCTACTAAACCTGGCCATTCTTCTATCTCTATCTTCTCCACGATTATCAACTTGTGAATCTTGTCTATTTCTAGGCCTTCTACTTACAGCTTCTTCAGGAATGGCAGCCCTTGAAGGACGCCTGGAACTGTAGCTTTCATTATTTGCATATTCTTCTTCATAAGCATTACCAGCAAACCTTCGATTTATAGGCTGAGATTCTTCAAATTGATCATAAGGTTCATCTGACCAGGATCCTCCTAAGCCTCCACGAGATGGTCTTGGTAATTCTGGCTCATCATCAAAATAAGAAGAACGACGAGCTTGATCAGTAGCAATTCCTCTTAATCGAACACTTTCATAGGCAAAGAAAACAGTTGTTCCTGCAAGCAAAAACTGACCAAACTGAAGAATTGGATCTAATCTCCAGCCCTGAAAGAAGAGAATACCTCCACAGAGCAAGCCAATAGCTGCAAAAAAGACGTCATAATCTCTTGCTAATGCTGGCTTGAAAGACCTAAGAAAATATAAGCCAGCTCCGCATACAGCAAGAGCTATGCCAACAATGCTGGCCCAATTGAGACTGGCATTGACCAAGTTTCTCCCCTCAAATAAACAATTTCTAGGTTGTAAAACAACCTTAGTTAAACCAGTCTATGAAATATCTAGGTAATTACTAGCGCCCTCTGCTCAAAGAGTCTTTTTGACTAACCCAAATCAAGAAAGCTCCAGCAGGTGCAACAATAAGTGCTCCAGCGGCAAGAAAGCTACCAATCATGCCTACTGCAGAATTTGTAGCAACTTCACTAGAAGCTCCTGCACTTAAGAACAGATTTAATAAATGAAAAGCCATTTCAGCGAATTCTGATGCGATATCGAAGTAATCTTACGAAATAAAAGATGATTTATACCATCTCTTAACTAATGCTTTGAGCTTTGTGATGCCTCTTTTAATGAAAAGCCTTCCGATACTGCATTTCTTAATAGGATTTTTAATGGGAGCGTTAACACTTGCATTCCTTCTTAGAATTATTTTGACTTGGTATCCGAAAATTGACCTCAAGTCCAGTTTCTGGCCACTGATATATTTGCCAACTGAGCCTTTTTTAGTTCCAACAAGAAAAATTGTATCTCCGATAGGTGGCGTAGATATAACCCCGATTATTTGGGTAGGTTTAATCAGTCTGTTTCGTGAGCTAATTTTTAGTCAGCAAGGATTACTAACTCAACTGATATTTTAAAGAATAAATAATTATTTATAACATTTCTTGTTCTACAAATTTAGTGTGAACATCTCCTTTCAAAAATTCTTTTCTATTTAACAACTTTAAATGAAAATCAATTGTAGTAGTTATCCCAGTTATAGCGCATTCATTTAAAGCTCTTTCCATACGCTTTAGTGCTGCTTCTCTATTACGTCCCCAGACAATTATCTTACCTATTAAAGAATCATAAAAAGGAGGTATATCATAACCTGTATAAACATGACTATCTACTCTTACACCAGGCCCACCAGGTGGTAACCAACCTGTTATTCTTCCTGGAGAAGGTCGGAAATTATGACTAGGATCTTCAGCATTTATTCTGCATTCAATTGCGTGTCCTTCAAGTTTAATTTCTTGTTGGGTAAATTTCATTTTCTCACCACCAGCAATATGTAATTGTTCTGAAATTAAATCCATTCCAGTTACTAGCTCAGTAACTGGATGTTCCACCTGTATTCGAGTATTCATTTCCATAAAATAAAAATCACCTTTCTGATCGAGTAAAAACTCGACGGTCCCAGCACCTTCATAATTGATACTTTTTGCTGCTGATACTGCTGCTTCCCCCATTCGTAGCCTTAATTGATTATCCAAAGCTGGACTTGGCGATTCCTCTAATAATTTTTGATGACGTCTCTGAATAGAGCAATCTCTTTCTCCGAGATGAACAACATTACCGTATCTATCAGCCAAAATTTGAACCTCTACATGCCTAGGACGATCAATGAATTTCTCCATGTACAAACCTGGATTACCAAACGCTGCTTCTGCTTCTCCTTGCGCAGCCTTATAAAGATTCTCTAATTCATCAGACTTTCCTACTAGACGCATTCCTCTTCCTCCTCCCCCTGCAGTGGCTTTAATCATTACTGGATAACCCATCTCTGAAGCCAGTTTCTTCGCCTCAGAAACACTGCTAAGCAAGCCGTCACTACCAGGAACGGTAGGAACTCCAACACTCTGCATTGTCGCTTTAGCGGTCGCTTTATCGCCCATTGAACGAATTGCATGGGGTGATGGACCTACAAAAATGAGTCCATGATCTCTGCAAATCTCTGCAAATCGATCATTCTCAGCTAAAAAACCATATCCAGGATGAATAGCATCTGCACCTCTTGAAGTTGCTGCAGCTAAGATATTTGGGATGTTGAGATAACTTTTGTTGCTCGGAGAATCTCCAACACAAACGGCCTCATCAGCTAGTTGAACGTGTAGAGCATTTCGATCAACTGTGCTGTAAACAGCAACAGTGGAGATATCCATCTCCCGACAACTTCTGAGAATTCTCAAAGCTATCTCGCCACGATTAGCAATCAGCAATTTGCCTATTGGCATTCAAAATTATCAATTCTTTATGGAGATAGTATCAGTACTAGTGCCCAAGAAATAAACCAATGAAATAGAGGCTTAATAGGTTTAGCATTATGATCAAAGTTAACTTGGTATTTACTAAGTTTTTTGCGGATGTGGCGGAATTGGTATACGCGCATGTTTGAGGGACATGTGGCTTCGGCCTTGCGAGTTCAAGTCTCGCCATCCGCATTTTTAAAACACCAAATACTCATCTCTAAATGAGTGAAAATTCATTAGTCATAACCATGGTCTCCAACGGACCAGGTGAAATAGCAACATGGGTTAAGCCCCTTGCTGAGCAACTGCATAAACAAATATCTATGAGACCAAGAGTTGAGAAGTCTCAAATTTCTTTAAAATTAGTACTAGTTCCATGTCCTAATGCAACTGGACAAGAAAGTCTAGCAGCAAAAAAATGGTTGCTATTTGAAAAAATAATAAACGCAAAGAATTTCTGGCACCTACTTATTAAACCCAGTGACTTTGGTCAATGGCCATCAACAGGACTAGTAATTTTTCTTGGAGGTGATCAGTTTTGGAGCGTTCTACTCTCAGCAAGACTGGGCTATCTACATATGACATATGCCGAGTGGATAGCTAGATGGCCATTTTGGAATGATCGTATTGTTGCAATGTCAAAACAAGTTGTTTATAAACTTCCTCAAAAAATCAGACATCGTTGCTCAGTAGTTGGTGACCTAATGGCAGATTTATCAATATCTGCAAAAAAAGATGATCCTCTTCCCTCCGGTCAGTGGATTGCACTTATGCCAGGTTCCAAAAGCTCAAAATTAAAAGTAGGTGTTCCTTTCTTTCTTGATGTGGCAGATCAACTTGCTAAATTAATGCCAAATTGTAAGTTCCTACTTCCTTTAGCTCCAACAACAAATCTTTGGGAACTTAATTACTTTGGGAGCAAAAAAAATCCAATCGCAAAAGAATATAATTCTGGAATTAAATCAATCACTGAAGCCAACAATATCAACACAAGAGGGAGACTAATTACTGAAAACAATACAGAGATTTTGATCCAGGAAAATCATCCCGCTCACAATGATCTAAGCCAATGTGACTTAGCACTGACCACAGTTGGAGCTAATACAGCAGAGCTAGGGGCATTAACTATTCCAATGATAGTAATTGTTCCTACTCAGCATATTTTAGTTATGGACGCATGGGATGGAATTATAGGTATAATTGCCAGATCACCAATCTTAAAATGGTGCATAGGACTATTAATTAGTTTTATAAAACTCAGAAAAAGAGGATTTATGGCTTGGCCTAATATCTCCGCAAGAAGAATGATTGTTCCTGAAAGAGTTGGTAATATCACTCCCAAAGAAATAGCTAAAGAGGCTTTTGGTTGGCTAAATTCACCTAGAAGACTAGATGGTCAAAAAAAAGATCTGCAAGCATTAAGAGGTAAAAAAGGGGCTATAAAAAAAATATGTCAAGAAATAATAGATCTATTAGTGTCCAAAAGATTTTTGAGTCAGTAAGAATCACCATGGATCTTCAATATCTATAATTTCATTATCCTGAGTTTTTTGACTTTTTTTAGATGTTTCTGTAGACACGTTTTCAAGAGGTTCTACATCCATAGGTTCCTCTTCTCTTAATTGCATAGATCTATTATTATTATTCCTTGGAGCTATCTTTCTATTATATATATTAGAATCTTCTACTTGCTTGGATTCATTATAATTATCGTTATCCAGATCTGAATAAATAGAAGATTGATTGGGCTCATCCAAATATCGTAATTCTTGATTATATTGTTCTTGCTCAGGCTCATCTAATTCAACATATTCCATTTCATCTTCTTTAAATTTTTCCTGAGAAGCTTGTTCTAGAAGTTTTTGATCTTCAGTATTATTTTCTCCAGCAGATAATTGATTTTCAACTGGGACTAAATTAACCCTATATCTTTCTCTTTCGCTTTCATCCCATCCAGAACTACCTACACCAAGCTTTTCGAGAAACCCACTGTTCAATTGATTTAATTTCTCTTCAGCACCCTCATAAACAATGATTCGATCAGGTCCACTGCTAACTATTTCATCAACAGGCATTTCCCAAGTACTTAAAACGCCTTCACCTAAAAGTGGCACTCCAATTGCCCCCATAACCAAGGTAAGCAATTCACCCGTTTCAATGTCGAACGAAAAACCAAGTACTCTTCCTAACTGCTGACCAGACTCTGTAATAACCTGACAATTAATAACTTTGTTATACCTTTCAGGAACAAAGGTTTCACTAAGAGAGTCTATTGAATCAACCAAAATAACATCACCAACTTGGCGAATTCGATCAAGAAGCATCCATCTTGGTAATCCAGGTAGAAATCGGGTTAATGGGTTATCTCGTAACCCAAGAGCAACGACTTCTCTTCTATCAATATCAACCACGACCTCTCCCACGAGACCTAGCCTACGTCCACTATCGCGAGTAATAACCTGAGTCCCCATCAACTCAGAGCGAAGCCATAACCTGTCACTAGGGACAGTCGATGTTGGTTCTTTTGGAGCTTGAGTGTTTGTCAACTCAATAGTCTTGAATGAAAAGAATAAAGCTATGCATTGATACTAAAAAAAATCATGCCGCCATTGGTAACCCAACTACTTGAGTATGATTACCTCTTGCTTGAGTAACTCCTATAGTTCTCATTGATGCACCTATCATAGGTCGTCTATGACTTACTACAAGAAATTGCGCATTCTCGGCTTGTTGAGCAATTAAAGCAGCCAGCCTCTCAACATTGACTCCATCCAAGAAACTATCCACTTCATCAAGAGCATAAAAAGGAGAAGGTCTAAAACGTTGTAAGGCAAAAAGGAAACTCAATGCAGTTAAAGATTTTTCGCCTCCAGACATAGCTGCAAGTCTCCTTACAGATTTACCTTTAGGGTGAGCAACCAAAGTTAAGCCACCCTCAAGAGGCTCTTCAGGGTTTTCGAGCTGCAAATGACCATCACCTTCAGAAAGGCTTGCAAAAATCTCACGAAAATGAATATCAACTGCTTTAAAAGCTTCCATAAATGCTTCTTGGCGTAATGTTGAAACTGTCTCAATACGAACTAAGAGCTCAGACCTCTCTTCAGTTAAAACTTCTAGTCTGCTGGCCAATTCATTCAACCTCTCCTCTAACTTAGCCAATTCCTCTAGCGCAAGCATATTTACTGGCTCTAAATCTTCCATCTTTTTTTGCAAACTCTCTAACTCTTCTTGTAAAGCCTCAAGACCATTCGTTCTTAACTCATTCGAGATCTCAGGCAATGGATTCGGTAATCTTTCTTCTAATTCATTAAGTCGTATAGATTCCATTCTTATCTGTTCCTCAATATTTTTTTGATCTTCTTTTAAACGCTGCAAAGTCCATTGAAGTTCTTGCAGATTCAATCGTTTTTTACCCACGTCAGCTTCAACAGCATCTCTCTCACGTCGCTGTTCGCCAAAACGAGTTTCCAACTCTTTTTGTTCTCTAATTAAATCATGACGGGTTGAATTCAGTTCTGAATTTTGATCTCGCCAATTTTTATGGGCAATAGTAAGAGCTTCCACTGATTCTTTTAAGCGATCCTCTTCAGTTTTTAAAGAATTTTCTTGATCATTTAAACGATCAATTGCTAACTGGTTCTGACTTTGTTTATTTACTAATTGATCTCTGTTCTTCCTCAAGAGAAGTAGATTTTGATCAGAAATCTCTAATTCTTTTTGTAATTCAGTCCAAATACTAGAGTCACTGGATTGCTCAAGCTTTTTCTCTTCATGCTCAATATTTCCCAACTGAATTTCTAAAGGATTAATAGCTAAATCAAGAGATTCTAATTGAGATACTTTGTCTTTCTTAGAATTATAAAGATCATTTATTCTTTTTGCTCGTGTATTTTGTCTTTCTATTAATGGAGAATTCGACCGCTTAGATGTTGTTCTCTCTGCATCCAAGCCAGCCTTTCTTTGCTCTAGTGCACTTAAATCAGTACGTAGATTCTCTAACTTTTTAGCCAGTTCATTTTCTATTTTTCTGCAATTAATAAGAATATCTCCTACTTCTAACAATCTATTCTTTAATGGCTCAAGTTCATCATTATCCTTCGCTCTTCCGAAACTCAAACCTAAAGCCCTGCTATTTAAACTTCCGCCAGTCATTGCCCCACTTTTTTCTAATAATTCGCCTTCAAGCGTAACAGCTCTCTTGAGACCAATATGACTGCGTGCTGAAGGCAAGTCAGCGAACACAATCGTCTCCCCAAATACATAACCAAAAACATCACTATAAGTTGAATCAAATTGAATCAAATCATAAGCCTTTCCAATTAATCCATTTTGTATATTCAGTCCCTTAGGGCTAGGTCTCTTGAAAGTATTAAAGTTATTTTTAGTATGACTTTGAAGTTTATTTAAAGGTAAAAAAGTTAATCTGCCTGCTCTTTTCTGTTTTAAGAGTTCTATTGACTTAGCAGCAATTAGGTCATTATCAACAACAACTTGAGCAAGTCTTGCCCCAGCCGCAACTTCAAGAGCAATTCTAAAGCGATCGTCAACCTCTCCAAGATGTGCAACCGGTCCATGAATCCCAGATAATCCAGAGTCTAATAATAAAGTCAATGCACCAGTCCCACGACTTTCAGATATTGTTTCCTTCCTGCTCTCCATACGAGCAATTTCTTTTTCAAGCTTTGTTTGCTGTTGCTCTAGTCGATCTCGAGTACGTTCTTGTATTCCCAGTTCTGAAACTAACTTATTAAAATCTTCTTGCCTACTTGAGATTGATTGTAATAAAGTTTCCCACTTCTTATTCATACTATTAATCTCTAAATGTAATTTTTCATTTACATTTTTATCAGTTTCTTGATCACATTCTAATTCATCAAGAATAACTTTTAATTGCAATAAACTTTCTTCCAAGTTTTGCTTTTGCAACTTCAGTGGTTCTAATTTTAATTGGATTTCTTGTCTATCATGTCTACTTTGTTGATGCTTCTCAAGCCAAGCTCCTGACCTACCCGCGACATCAGATAGTCTCCTTCTTGCAACTTCAACCGAAGATTCAGCTTCTTTGCATTTCAATTCTGCTTCTTGCAAGTCCTTTGGATTGATTTCATTCAATTTAAGTTGCAACTCATTTTGATAATCTTTCTTTTTATTGATTAAATTATTCCTATATTCTTGTAATTTTTCACCTTCATTTTTATGATTAATTGCTTGTCTTTCTAATTCTCTAGTTTGAGAATCTATTCCTGCTATCTTACCTTGGACTACAAGAAGTTGATCTTCACCAAGTTCCTTTACATTTTTTTGAAGAATATCTAATTGATCTATAGATAACTTTAAATTTTTCTCATCCTTAACCAACTTTTCTATATCTATTTTTTCTTTATCGATTAACTGTTGATGATTTATAGATAATTTTCTCAAACCTTCTTTTGCTTCTTCGTAAGACAAAACTAATTCTTGCTTTCTTCCAAAGTTCAACTTTTCTTTAAGATCTTTATATAAACTTGCTTTTTCACAATCTTTTTTTAATCGCTGTTTTGCAACATTCAACTCTTGTTCAACAATGCGACATCGTTCTTGTCTTTCATAAACATCATCTAATTTAGAACGAGTTTGATCGATCCTTGTATCAAACAAAGCAACTCCTGCAAGCTCATCTATTACCTCTCTTCGATCTTTATTACTCATAGAGACAATTCGAGTAACATCACCCTGCATAACAACATTGCTCCCTTCAGGATCAATCCTGAGGCGCCTTAATTGAGTTTGCAATTGCTGTAAATTACAAACTTCACCATCAGCACTGTATGTAGAGCTATACGAGCCTCCTGGCATAACTCTCAATCGTCTAGAGACAATCCATTCCTTTTGACCATGTTTAATCCACGGTCCTTCATTTGTTGGTTCCATCCCTTCCTCTGCTACATCAGGCTTCCAATCAGTTAAATCAAATTTGACGGAGACTACCGTTTCTGCTGATTTACCAGCTTTTAGCACTCCACTATTAACTAAATCAGGCAATCGATCTGCTCTCATTCCTCTACTTGTGGCAAGCCCCAAGCAAAATAAAACGCCATCAAGAATATTACTTTTACCTGAACCGTTTGGACCTGTTACAACAGTAAATCCTTCTTCGAGAGGAATCGACATCGATCCCCCGAAGGACTTGAAATGCGCCAAATCTACGTGATTGATATGGACCAATAGATGGCATCCACAATATGATCGACATTAGCGAAATATCAGAGAAACTCAAGTCATGTGTGCTCGCATAAAATAATTAAATTTGGGTAGTCCTCACCCTGCAACGATTTTTATTAATCTCCAAAATCACATCCTTTTCATCCCAAGTTGCACTTAAATTTAAAGAACGAGTTTCAACCACAGGTAAAGAATCAAATAACATTCCTTTTTTAATTCTTTTTGCCCATCCTCTATCACCAGAAACAGCTTTTTCTTTAATATCAAGCCACTCCAGTTTATGAGAAGAAGAAGAAATTGCCTCTACAAAAGGTCCATTTAAATAAGGAATTTTACTCAAGCGCCAAGATCTACAGACCTTTACATCTTCCAAAAGCAAGTCAAAATGTATTCTCGTAGGATCATCAGGGGCCTCTATGTGCCTCAATAAAACCCAACGATAAGTTTTTTCACTATCTAAAGTCAATTAAAAAAAAGCATAATAAATGACTAACAATTCATCTAAATCAGAGCTTTATTTTGATCCAAATTAAAACTTTTCTTTATGAAAAACTTAATAATGTCAGTTTTCTGATTCAGTTGAAACAACTCCAAAATAATTATCCTTACAGAGATATAGATTTCTAGATTCTAAAAAAGCTCTCTTGAATTTCCCAAATATGAAATTCTTCATTGCAAAATATTTGCATTGATGTTTTGTTACTAGCCACAAAAAATCAAGAAGAGCACACAGCTTGGAAATTTTTTTAAAAATTTCCAAGAGTCCAGACTCCTCATCCAATCTTGATTTTATTAGAACCTGATCAGCTTTCAGCTTCAGGAACAAATCTCAAAGCAATCAAAAGAAGACTTCCAGCACCTGCGATTGCTGCTACTACAAGACCGAAATCTGTAGGGATGGTATTTGACGCAAAAACCATTGATAAAAATCCGACGTCCATGAGTACTAATGGAGATACTAAGGACCTTTAGCACTAGAAGTATTCGGATAGCAATATATGTAAGGAAAGACGACTTAAAAATGTTATTAAGTTTTGCACTTCAAACATTTATCACAAAAAAAATTGCTTCTGAATTTAATTTTCACAAATGAATTCAATAAGGGGGTTTCGATTGAGCAAATATCTAAGTATTGTTTGTAAAACCTTTAGGTTTTATGGAATCAGTGAATTCCTCATCACCTCAATCCGCAAACTCAGTTGAAACTGATGAAGTTTTCGCTGGAAAATTATCAGAGCAGTGGTTCAGTGAACAGTTTGATAATTTGCTCCCAAGAATTCAAGAACGCTGGCCAGACATGGCTAAACAAACCCTTGAAGCTACTAGGGGCAGCTTAGATGAATTAATTGAAGTTATATCTGTTCACTCTGGTAAAAACAATTATGGAGTCAAAGAACAACTAGAAGAGCTTTT
>QBWB01000014.1 GCA_003284185.1 Prochlorococcus sp. AG-315-C08 | reverse complement strand
CAGCGAATGCACTACCATTTGAAAAAATATTGGATACACCACTTGTTAATTGATTAGAGACAGAACTGCTATCACCTCCACGAGGAAGATAAGTAGATCCTCCCCAAGTGACAACTGAGCCGTTACTTTTTAAAGCTGCAAATGCACTACGAGTTGAAAAAATATTAGTGACACCACTTGTTAATTGACTAGAGACATCACTACTATTACCCCCATAACCTCCCCAAGTGACAACTGAGCCGTTACTTTTTAAAGCTGCAAATGCACTTTCATTTGAAAAAATATTGGTAACATCACTTGTTAATTGACTAGAGATATTGCTACTGTCACCTCCAAAATTAGAGAGTCCCCAAGTAACAACAGAGCCGTCGCTTTTTAAAGCTGCAAATGCTCTTTTAGTTGAAAAAACTTTGTTAACATCACTTGTTAATTGACTAGAGACAGAACTGCTGTCCTCTCCATAATCACCATAAGAAGAAGAACTTCCCCAAGTGACAACAGAGCCGTCGCTTTTTAAAGCTGCAAATGCTCTATCAGTTGAAGAAATATTTATAACACCACTTGTTAATTGCTTAGAAACAGAACTACTGTCGCCTCCAAAATTAGAGGCTCCCCAAGTAACAACAGAACCGTCACGTTTTAATGCTGCGAATACTCTTCGGTTTGAAAAGATTTGAACAACATTGGATCGTGTTTGGAAATATTTTTCGGATTCTAACTCTCCTCCATAATTAGAGGCTCCCCAAGTAAAAACAGACCCATCAGTATTAATGATCGCAAAGGCAGTTGAATTTTTGTATTCAAAACTTGTTCTATTATTATGAACCAAGCTTAAGGGTATTTTGTTATTAGTGATCAAGCTTTGTTTGCTGAAAGTTTGATTAGTATTTACACCCCAAATTTCTCTAAGGCTTTGAATATCTAAAGGAGTCAGAAAAGGATAAGTTGGATCCTTAGACCCATAAGACATTTGTGTGTTCGCATTATTATCATTTTCTTCTCCAAAAACATCTCCATCATCGTCTTCAAATGGGTGTTCTAAGTTTAGTGCGTGCCCTATCTCATGAGTTATTGCATGCTGATGGAATATATCATCAATACTACTTGTTTCACAAACTATATCTATATTTACTTTACTATAATTTCCTGTATATGTAGTAGAACAAAAAGCATAACTATTCTCTTTATCATCACTTCTATGCATGATCTTTATTATTGCTTCGTCTGGATTAGTAACTTCTTTGAATGTTAGATTGATCTTCGACTCTAATAAATTAAAAGTATTCAAAATATGGGTATAAATATTATCTGGAGTCGGTGCGGATTCAATTGTTTTATAAGAATTAGTTGCAGAATCTTTGTATTGATTTAAAGTACCTAATCTATCAACAAAAAATGTCACTTCCCTGTTGTTAGATAAGATAGTTTCCTTATACTTATAGTAAGTTAATCCAGTAATTAATTCTTTCGTGGTTAATTGGTCGTTATCTTCTAGATCATTAACGGTTAATTCAAATGACTTGGTAAAAGTTTCACCATCAGAATCAGTTGACTTTAATCTTACTGTATAGGATGATTTGTTTTCGTAATCTGGATATGTATTTAAGATTAGATTATCATCACTGACTAAAAATAAACTGTTATCTGTATCCCCATCCCCAGCAACAAGCGAATAACTCTGAGTATTGTCGGGGTTATTACTTACACTTGAAATTTCTGCAATGACAGAGCCTAGATTAATATTTTCATTAAAACTAGATTTGGATAAATTAATATTTGATGTCATATTTTGAGTGATCCTTTAATAAACCTAAACTTAAATCATAGTCAGTCTAGCTATTCTATCTTCCTTGATTCATTTGCTGTAAGGTTGTCCCCTAGCTTGACCCAATCCATCTAAGACTTTCCTCTGCTGGCTTGATCTTTCTACCTTTACCAAGGATCTCTGTGGACTCATCAGCTCTGTAATGAAAGTAATGCTCTTGGATATATTTCATACTTGTGTCGGTGTTGGCTGCAATCACAGGGACTGGAACGCCTGCCTTTAATCGCATGGTGATATAGCTATGTCTAAAACTGTACCAAGTGATGTTTTTACCTGAGCTAATATCAACTTTGCGCAGGTTATTTGAATCATCTGCCCCCCAATCTCCAAGACGTGATTCAACTAAGACTTCAGCAAGGCTATCTTTCCAGATCCTTTCACTGAATGGCTTCGTTGTTTGTTGATTGCAGAAAAGAAAATCATCAGGCTTCTTATGTTTAGAGACTTTCCTCATTCCCTCTAGATACCTAGCAACTGGAGCAGAGATTCTGTAATAGCGACCAGTTTTACTGTTCTCTGGTGGTACATCAATGACTATCCAGACCTTTCTTTCTTCTTTGGAAATTGCTGTGTTCTCTGAGATATGCTTCCACTTCATCTTGCGTAAAGCACCAGGTCTTATACCTGTATCCATTGAGATTCTCATTGCGTAGTAGATCAGATTTCGATGAATGATCTGCCTTTTACCTCTTTCAGATCTATGACCAAAGATGGGCTTTGTTTTCCAAGTACCATCTTTATCTTTTTCCATTTGAGTTTTGCCATCTAATAATCTTGTTCTTCCTTTAATCCAATAACCTCTCGCACTTCGCTCTAGTTGTTCCCATTCTTTATTGGATAAATCATCACGACGATGAGACTTATCTTTCGGAAGTTTTACTTTGGGTATTCGTGGTAGAGAGTCTTCTGAAACATATCCATTAGCAACTCCGATTTCTTTGAAAGCTCTCTTCAGCATTGAAAGTTCCTGCATGATGGTTGTTTGTACAGGAGCTTTCTTGCCCATTCTTAAAGCTTGCTCTTTTCTCCAAACTTCATAGTGACTAAAAGCATTAGTTTTAAATGTATGAACTTGCTTGTTATCGTCGTTGAGATATCGACGTAGCCAATTGATTTGATGAGATATCAAGCGGAATCGATTCTTGGTGATGCCTTGATGAGGGATTGAGCTGATTTTTCTTTTCTCTTGTGAGATGAACAGATCGCACATTTCACCAAATTTTATGGAACGTATTGCTTCTCCTCGATCTGCTTTGCCTTTTAGCTCGACGTATTTAGATATCCCAAGCATCCAAGCATCGTTTTGTCCTTCTATGCTTTGAACTGGCTTGGACCCATTGCCATCTTTAAGAACAATTCGATGTCTACTCTTAGCTTCTCGGTCATAGAAGTAAAGACACCAAGTTCCATTACGTTGACTATCTCTAAAGATGTAGGCACTAGGGTCTGAAGGGATTTCTTTTTTATCTAAACGATGTTTATTGAGCTCTGTCTTAGTCATCAGATTGAAGAGTCTGCTACCGCTTTGCTACCCCTCGTATGAGCTGGACAGACTTCTTAAGCAGTTATATGCTTATGCTACCGTAGTGCTACCGCAAATTAAACATCCAAGAAGTATTGCAATAACTAGAAATATACTATTATGTGCGCACTAATGCCGATTACACAACGTAACTTGAGATCTATTGGTATAAAATAGATTAGAGGGTGTTAGATTTAGATGCTCACGCTTTGCTCACACATAATCCGCACATAGTTGGATCTATTTAGTGAGATAGATCTGCATTCTCTCTAGATAGCTATATAGAAGCGGCGTATGGGGGTAATTGAGTGGTGGTTATATGAATAATGAGAGTGAAGAAATTTGTGTTGGATATTTAAGTGGTTAACCAAACCCAGTCATATCTGTAAATAGCGCTTTATTCTCTGCAGACTCTGCAAACCCTAGAAGAACTTCATGTCTCTGTTCAACTCCATTATTAAGATTACCAACCCAGTAGTTGTAACCACCTTGATCTAATTCTCGATTTAAGACATTCAGGTATAAATTCTGAACATATGTCTCATGTGTGATGTTATCTCCATAACGTTCTTTAAATTCTGATGATGCAAGAAAAGAAGATGAAACAGCTCGTTCATCATCAATACCAGAACTAAAATTACCGATCCAATACTTCAAACCATCAGCATCAGGAAAGCGTGCAAATGCAGCGTTATAGAGACGGAACATTTTGCCTGAGTCTGTATTCAATCCTGTGACTTGATCAAAAGTTTCCTTGATGTCTGCAATTGCACTGATACTAGCAGTTTTATCTGCAAAGATTAATTTGGGAATACCTGTAATGTTATCTATGACGCCTGCATCACTTTTAATCTCATACTTACCATTACCTTTGTTATAAAACTTGTAGTCTCTAAAATTATCGGCATAAGTTTTAGAGACGTCTATCTTTGACTCCTCTACCGTTTGATCTGAGAATTGTATGTATTCGATATTTGTGAGAGTATCAACTCCATCATTAGTACCTGTTCTTTGATCCGTAATTTGCAGGGAACTAGTTCCTCGTATAAAGGAATAGTTACTAAACTTTGATGAATAAATAGAAGTATCAGAGCCTGATCCACCATTAATTACATCATTTCCTTCTGCACCAGTAATGAAATCATTTCCCTCTAATCCATTAATCTCATCTTTTAGATTGCTACCAGTGATAGTATCGTCTAACTTCGTTGGGTCGGGGAGATCATTAACTATTAAAAATCTCCATAATGGGCCGGACGTTAAGCCAGAAGAATCAATTACTTCAAACTGAATAGAATATATTGGCTGGTTTTCATAATCTGGCGAATGATTGATTATCATTTGATTAGAATTAATTGTAAAATATTTATTATCAGGACCATAGATAGAACTGGCGATGAATTGAAAGGTATGAGTATCTATTAAGTCCTCATCAATAGCTCTTAGCGTTGAAATAATTGATCCCTTTTCAATATTCTCATCGAAACTTATTTCAGACATCTTCCAATTAGTAGGCGCTTCATTTAAATCATTTACGGTTAAAGTTAGAGGAGTAGAATATACAAAACCTTCACTATCAGTTGTTGATATGTGGATATTATAAGATGATTTCTTTTCATAGTTAGGTGATTCATTTATTAGTAAATCATTATCACTAATTACAAAGAATTTATTATCATCATCACCCTTACCACTCACTAGGGAATAGGTATGTGAATCGTTTAAGTCATTATCTATAGTCGACAATGTTGCAATCTTGGAGTTACTTTCAACATTTTCATTGAAATCTGATTTAGATAATTTAATTGAAGTAGGGGCACTTCCTTCAGGAAGGTTATTCACATATAGTGTTCGATAAAATTTACCTGCTGAACTCTTCCCAGATTGATCTGTTGCTTTAATTACAATTGTATAAGAGCTCTGGGTCTCATAATCAGGTGAATTTTTAATTTTTAGTTTATTTCCATCAATAATAAAAGCATTATTGCCAGAACTTTCCTTAAAATCAGAAATAAATGAAAACGAATGACTATCTCCAATGTCTTCATCTATTCCATATATAGTTGCAATAGTTGTTCCTGCGCTTATATTTTCATTAAAGTTATATTTTGATAGATAGAAATCAGTTGGTGTTTCATTCAGATTATTTACGAAAAGTGTGAAGGATTTACTGAAGCTATTGTTTTTAGTGTCTGTAGTTTTTATTCTAATTCTATAAGTTGATTTATTTTCATAATTGGGAGAACTACGAATCCGTAGGTCTCTACCATTAATCTTAAATGATGCATTATCTGTATCACCATAGCCATTAACTAATTGATAAGTATGAGAATCATTTAAGTCACTATCAGTTGTTGACAGTATACTGATTATAGAATTAGAAGATAAGTTCTCATTGAAATTTTTACTAGAAAGACTAATAGAAGTAGGCGAATTACCTTTTTCAACTCCCCATATTGTTTGCAGTGCAGCTATATCAGTTGTTGACCATGATGGCGCTTGAGTATAAGTAAGATTTTCATTATATATAAAATTGTAAGACATAACAGTATCATTAGAGTTATGCCAAGTTCCATATGGATCATTATTCGGGTGCTCAAGTCCTAATGCATGTCCTATTTCATGAATCAGAGTATAAGCATCTAGATCTTTTAGTGATTCATAATTCCCATATATATAAGAATATTCCCGCTGTTTCTCCCAGAATATCTCTACATTGGAGTCATATGCTGTAGCAGACCAGGTCAGTCCCGCGAGTCCTTCATAAAAAGTTCCTAGATAATAAATATCAATATTTCCTTGAGCTTTAGAATATGTACGCTTGAAATCAAGTTCTATATATCCATCAATACTTTGAAAAACATTTTCTATAAATTTTGCGGAGTCAGAATCATGAGGATAAGAATATTCATAACCATAATAAAACGCATCACTATATATATTCCCATAAGAATTATCTATGTAGTAATAAATAGTCTCTTTTCCAGCAAAATCAATTTTGATATGTTCTGCTAAAGCTCCTATTAAATGAGAAGTATTAACTGGCAAAATTCGGCAGTTTCATCTTTCCATAATCAGTATACCTATTCTATTTTTTCTAGTTTCAGATTTTTATAGTATCGCTCAATTAATCTGTTTTGCTTCACAGTGAATTTTCTGAAGAAGATCAATCTAAATCGAGATATTTACGCAAGACTTTTCGTTATTACTGCATTTAGGAAAGCATCGTTTAACTCTTCTAAAGAGTCCTTGCTCCACTGCGATAGAGCAGTCCTCATAGCACAAGATCCATACCTGTAGGCATTTGTCATTTCTAAACCTGTTAAATCATGAGCACCTAATAGGATTTGGAAGACTAGCTCGGGAGAACTATGAGGAAGTTTTTTGAGATGTATGTCTAGTTCTTTTAGGCTATCTTCAAGAGAAAGTCTCTTCTTTTTGCGATGTAAGTCAAACAATGCCTTGGCAACCTCACCATATTTTTTTGCTCCCTGATCAGTAAAAATAGATCCTATGCTTTTTTCTTCCTCAGATGAATTCTTGTCTAGATTAAGATGCTGTTCTATTTTTGTTAGTCTCTGCTCAAGTGAATCATCCCTCGAGTTTGATGGAATACTGGATAGCTTTTGAGTGACAAATTCTGTTAAAGTTTTTCCATCTTTAATTGCTTCAGACTTCAGTTTTAAAAGCAATTTTGGATCTATTTTGATATTGAGCTGCGTTCTTTTTTTTGACATTTTTTTCTTAGCTCTACTTCCATAGTAGCGGCTTAAGGCGATTTTAAACATTACTAACTCCAGCTAGACCTTCTAGTACAACTAGACTCTTTGCCCTTTGAATGGGAAAGCTAGGAAATGGGTGAAAAATCAATGTGACTAGTTTAAATTAATTTTTGATTGATATCCCCATATCAAATGCTCTGACTTCCATTAGTTGCTTCTCTACCCAATCAAGAGTGTTGTGACTTGATTTCCTTGAGGTAGTGGGTTGTTGTCTCTTCTCTTTCATTAGTAGTTGTTAGGTAAGTATCAATAGGGATGATCCAGATCGTCATTCAGGGACGATAGAGATCATCATGATTGAAGAGTTAATAGGTAGTAGGGAGAGATAAAAGAAAGTACTCACAGGATGTCCATTAAGGGGACATCAGTAGAGGTGATTGTTGTCTTAGTTGTCTTCCCTTTCTCCACGTCGTCAGTTCCAAGGCTTCAACCAACCAAATCATGAGCTACTTCTTTCGATATTCGCAGTGACCCATTTCTTTATTCTCGATGTCAATCGAGTGCGAGATAGTGTAAATGCTTCTTTCTCTATAATAATGGCGAGTTCAGAATCAATAGATAAAAGCAGCATTTGACGCGTTGTCGTCTCAAACTATTAAGAAGAAATCTTGAATAGATCTTGATCAGTTAGAAAGGAAATATATATGTAAGTATTTTAATTGTCTCTTTAACAGAAATAAATATATGGAAAAATCAGACAAACTAGAACAAAGAAAGAATAAATTCACTGATATAAAAATATTTCCAGTTCCATTTCCTTTAAGAGCAAATCAAGGAAATCTTACTATTAATACAAGTACTCCTAAGCAACTATCTAAAGAACACATAATTAATCAAGCAATTAAGTTTCAGGTACAAGGTAATATTTTAAAAGCATCAAAATATTATGAATACTGCCTTCAACAGGATTTTAATGATCACAGAGTATTTTCAAATTATGGGGTAGTTTTAGAAGGTCTTGGCAAATTAAAAGAAGCAGAAAGATCCTATCGCAAAGCAATTGAAATCAAACCTGACTTACCAGAGGCACATGCCAATCTGGGAAACATTTTGAGAGATCTTGGAGAATTACAAGAAGCAGAAGTTTCTACCCGCAAAGCAATTGAAATTAATCCTAATTTCGCGAATGCTCATGCCAATCTGGGAAACATTTTGAGAGATCTTGGAGAATTACAAGAAGCAGAAGTTTCTACCCGCAAAGCAATTGAAATTAATCCTTATTTCGCTTATGCTCATGCCAATCTGGGAAACATTTTGAGAGATCTTGGAGAATTACAAGAAGCAGAAGTTTCTACCCGCAAAGCAATTGAAATTAATCCTGATTTCGCGCATGCTCATGCCAATCTGGGAAACATTTTGAGAGATCTTGGAGAATTACAAGAAGCAGAAGTTTCTACTCGCAAAGCAATTGAAATTAATCCTAATTTCGCAGAAGCATATTCCAATCTGGGAAATATATTGATGGAACTCGGCAAATTACAAGACGCAGAATTATCTCAACGAAAAGCCATTGAAATTAATCCTGATTTAGCAATCGCACATTCCAATCTGGGAAGTATCTTGAAAGATCTTGGCAAATTCCAAGAAGCAAAAATATCCTATCGCAAAGCAATTGAAATTAATCCTGACTTACCAGAGGCGCATTCCAATCTAGGAAATATATTAAAAGATCTTGGCAAATTCCAAGAAGCAGAAATATCACAACTCAAAGCCATTGAAATCAATCCTGATTTCGCTAATGCTCATTACAACCTGGGAAATTTATTGAAAGATCTTGGTAAATTAAAAGACGCAGAAATATCGACTAGCAAAGCTATTAAACTGAATCCTGATTTCGCTAATGCTCATTACAATCTGGGATTACTACTTCTTCACAAAAGTGACTGCGAATTATCCTTAAAATATTTTTCAAAAAGTGCTGAGTTACTAAGAGGTCACCAAAATCAAGAACCTAATCACAAAAGATTTACAACAATTAGTAAGGCTAAAATAGAACATGATATTGAACAATTTGAATATTTAGCCACTAAAGGAATCGAAACTGAAAAGTTTAGGGATCTTGCCATCCTTTATAAAAAAGTTGGCGCCGAAATTAATTGGCCATCTGAAACTGAATTAATTTCTCTAAGTAATAAGCATCTAAGTCTTATCAAACTTAGTTATAATCGTCTAATACATCAAATAGAGGCTCCTAGATTAAAACAGGAAGCAGTAAATAATTCATTAGATGTTGAGAAAATTACAAATAATTATTTTAATCATGATTTTGGATTAACTTACATTGATAATTTCTTAAGTCCTACAGCTCTAGAATTACTTCGTAAGTTTTTACTCGGAAGTACAATTTGGTTTGATGTTAAAAAGGGTGGATATCTTGGAGCTTATTTGAAAGAAGGTTTAGCTAGTCCATTAATTATTCAAATAGCAGATGAGCTAAGAAAAAAGTTCCCAAAAATATTTCAAGATCATCCTATAAATCAAATATGGGCTTACAAGTACGATAGCCGCGCTAAAAATGAAAATTCCTCAGTCAAAGGAATCAATGTTCATGCAGATCAAGCAGCAATCAATGTAAATTTTTGGATTACTCCTAAAGAGGCCAACTTAAATTCTGATTCTGGTGGATTAATCATCTACGACGTAGAAGCTCCAAAGGAATGGGATTTTAAAACTTATAATAATGATGAGCAGAAAATACGAGAAGAACTAAAAAATAGTAAAGGGAATACAAAAGTTATTCCACATAATGAAAATCGTGCCGTTGTTTTCAATTCTAATTTATTTCATGAAACTGATAATTATGAATTCAAACAGGGGTATGAAAATCGTCGAATTAACGTCACGATGTTATTTGGATGGAGACGTAATGCGTAGCTAGTTTCACTCTGATGTAGAACATAATCTCATCTGATATTCAGGTCTGCTTTTCATAAGGATCTCTGTGGACTCATAAGCTCTGTAAGGGAAGTAATGCTCTTGGATATATTTCTTGCTCGTATCTGTGTTGGCTGCAACTGTTGGAAGAGGGACACCTGCAGATAAACGCATGGTGACGTATGTTTGTCTGAAGCTATACCAAGTGATGTTCTTGCCTGAGTGAATGACTCTTTTTTACTTGACTATTTGCATCCTCTCTCCAGTTAGCAAGTCTTGCTTCGACTAACAGATCAGCAATTGAATCTTGCCAAATTCTCTGTCTGGGGGTAAATGAGTGGTGGTTCTATAATAATGAGAGTGAAGAAATGTGTGGTGGATATCTAACTGCTTACCCCAACCCCGTCATATCAGTAAAGAGCGCTTTGTTCTCTGCTGATTCTGCAAACCCTAGGAGCGCTTCATAGCGCGTTTCAACTCCACTGCTAAGGTTACCTACCCAGTAGTTGAGTCCTTCTGTATCAGCATCTCTGCCTAGAACGTTTTTATAGAGATTATTCACATATGTCTCATCACTTACATTGCTTCCATACTTTTCAGTGAATTCTGCAGAACCTAAAAATGATTGAGCAACAACACGTCTAGTATTTTTCCCAGAACTAAATTGTTCAATCCAATACTTGAGTCCATCAGCATCAGGGAAGCGAGCGAAAGCAGCGTTATAGAGACGGAACATTTCACCTGAGTCAGTGTTTAAACCTGTGACTTGATCAAATGTTGCTTTAATATCAGTTGAGATGTTTAGTTTCTTATCATCGAATTGAATATTTGAAATTTCAGTCAATGAATCAATAGTTCCAGAAGAATCTGGTCTAATTCCATACACTCCATTACCAATATTAAAGAAATTATAATCAAAACTATTGCCTATATATGTGGTGGTAGCTGACGTAAGCTCAGCTGCTACTAATGTATATTCTCTATCGCCAAGTATTGATAGTGATGAACTCATGATAATCTGATATTTATTAGGTGTGTTAGATAATAAGAGTCCTGTGGGATCGAGATAACTCCTTTCAAGAGGAGCTAAATTATTCTCATTTATTTCCCAACTAAGGCCATCATTTGAAACTCCTACATAGATCCCCTGAGGTTCATCAGGAATCGTTACTGGTGAAGAAGACATTATCGCTAACCAATCATTTTCTTTAGCTTTTAAAACCTCAAAGTCGACATACCCTCCTTCGGTCCTATAGCCCTCATCTACAATAAAATCTGTACCCTTTGAAGTTTCAGAAGTCGCACTGAGTATAACTTCATTAGCAAGTGTTGTATTTACCCTATCTGGTATTTCTCGGTTGTTATCAAAATATTCATTTGCCGTGACCCATTCACCATTAAGGGTACTAAAACCATCATTTTTTATAATTTCATCATCTGGTGGAACGGTCCATCCAGAATCTGTATTATCCGTGCTAACCCAGTATAGTCTAATTCTTCCATCTGGAAGAACTACTGAGTCAGGGACTCCCCAAGCGTTGTCTCCGTTGTCTAATATTCCTGTTCTAGTGGCTTGTGAAAGAGTTAATCCATCCTCTGATATCAATGCAGTAAGAATTTCATGATTACCAGTATTCGGATCAACTTCGACATAATAAGCCCTACGGATACCTTCATTAGTAGTAATAATTGTGAGATCTTGAATTAATTTAATTACTCCCTGTTCAGCAAGCTCAAGATCATTAGACATATTATTGACAGTGACTCCTCCATCACCTGTGTAATAAAGCTGATATGTGTCATTACTATTGTCTTGATTTATTTCCAAATGAGCGCTTACACCTAATGCGCTTGTTCCACTCACACTCAGTTGTTCAATATTTACAAGAGACCACGTCATTAGACAAATTATGATGCTTTTACAATTATACTAATCTACTTAACTCTCTTCGAGACATACAAATTAGAAAACAAAACTAATTAAAAACTCTTTTTCATATGAAGAGTTAATAGGTAGTTGGAAGAGATAAAAGAAAATACTCACAGAATGTCCATTAAGGGGACATTAGTTGAGGTAATTGTTGTCTTAGTTGTCTTTCCTTCCCCCTTAAGGGTGGTGATTAAAAATCTATCTTCCTCCTTATAGATGAGGGATCGAAATATCTATTGCCATGATAGGCGTGTTGATGGGAGTGCATTTCTCTTCCCCCCTATACGGGACGGATCGCTAAGAACGTAGTTAGAACAATGAATTTGAAGAATAAGTAATTGATGAGTGTGAAACGCTCATACAGATCCGACCCATCTCAAACTTTCTTCTGCAGGACGAATGTTCCTACCTTTACTAAGGATCTCTGTGGATTCATCTGCTCTGTAATGGAAGTAGTGGTTCTGGATGTATTTCATACTTGTGTCTGTGTTAGCAGCGATCACAGGGATAGGTACACCTGCTTGAAGACGCATGGTGATGTAGCCATGTCGGAAGCTGTACCAAGTAATGCTCTTACCTGAATGAACATCGACTTTCCTGAGGTTGTTGCTGTCATCTTTACCCCAGACTCCTAAATCAGATTCCACTAATACTTCCGCAAGACTAGCTTTCCAGATACGCTCGCTAAACGGTTGTGAGGTGTGTTGATTACAAAAGAGGAAGTCATCTGCTTTCTTGTGTTTAGATACCTTTCTTTCTTCTTTAGAGATGCTGGTGTTTTCTGAGATATGTTTCCACTTCATTTTGCGGAGCGCGCCGGGTCTGATCCCAGTATCCATCGAAATTCTCATCGCTAAGTAAGCAAGCTCTCTATGGACTAATGGCTTCTTACCTCTCTTCCCTCCAAAGGCTTGGTTTGACCTGGTCTGATACTTGCCATTCTTATCTTTGGTGATTGTGAATTGAAAGTTAGTTATGCAGTGGGATCAAACCCGTCTAAGGAATTGAATGCAGGTTGAACGATATGGATTGAGAACATGGCGTTACCAGTTTCAAGAACTTGTATATGACCAACGACTTGAACAAATTTTCCGTTTAGTGAGCACCATTAAGACTAAATACTTGAGTAATAGCCCTAATTGAAATTGATACAAATGTGCTAGAAATGAAGTAACCAAATAGGAGGATTATGAAACTAAGAACTCCTTTCACTGTAATTCAAAATCCATTGAGAGATCTTGATTCCTTTCATGATTTCTCTTATGAATTACCAAAAGATAAGCATAATTTATGTTGGGATCAGGAATGCAAACTTTATCCCACTCAATCTACTTGTAAGCTCTACGAAGTGTAGACAAGATTCTTTGCCGTTATTTAGGAGATTTGCATACAGAGGCTAAGCATGTGCATTCTGGAGAAAAACTCAGAACCGATGCACCTCTAGACCATGCAGGTAAAGGAGAAAATTTTGCTCCTACTGATTTATTGGCTACATCGGTAGGGACTTGTTTTCTTACAGTGATGGGGATCACCGCAAAAGAAAAAGGTTGGAAATTAGATGAGATAAAAATTGAAATTGAGAAGAAGATGACAAGTTACGGGGCTCGCAAGATTCAATCTTTATTTCTACAAATTGATATGCCACCTAATTTAAAGGCTAATCAATTAAAGGTTCTTCAAAAGGCGATAAAGAACTGTCCTGTTTTGAGAAATTTAAATGATTCATTAAAAATTAAGATTAAGTGGGATCAATCGAAAAACAAAAAAAAGACATTGGTGAATTTTCTCCCAACTAATGTCTTTCGGGAAACTCATCAGGTCACGTTTTTTGATGCAGGAGTTAAGGACTCTAATGGATCTGATGTCGTAATCCATCATGGAAGTGCCATCTCTCCTCCTAAAGACGGTGAATTTGAGCAGTATTACGTTCATTACCACCAGATTGACCACAACTTAGTCTTAAATGGTAGCCGTACTTTCACCTTACTCAATCCCGCATGGGATGAGCCCCATCATGTGATTTATCTCCACCTGAAAATGGGTGCTCTCCAGATACCTATTGGTACTTATCATCAATCTGTTTCAGGGGCAGAGGGCAGTATTGTATTGAATCAAGCGGTACGAGATAGCGATTTCGATCCCACTAAGGAATTTACCCCTGTCAGCTTGCGACATAGAGCTGATTTGCAGAAAGCAAAAGCAGCCGATCCTGTTTTTTGGATTTGGGATGATGGAAAAATCCGAAGATTGAAAGTAGGTGGTGTTTCCAGTGGTAAAAAAAGATCACGATTTAAGTTCAATTAATTGTTCAAACTCTTTTGATTCAATTTTCTATACATTCAAGCCTTTTTTACGGTTATTACCTGGAGGTTGATTGGCAGAAACTGAAGTTCGGTGTAATACCGAATGAATGTGTGAGGCTTCCTTCACTCTAGTTTTAGGACATATGTCTCATAGTTGAGCAGTCGTTTGAATTTGCGCTATGTACTCAACACTCGAATACTTCAAATCACCGTGTTATAACATTCATAGATCTGTCTATGTCATTTCTGATACTGAGATGAAAAAGTTGGAACTCCAAGATCACCAAGTAGAGCTTGATTCTATTCTCGATCACAGAAAGAGATTAGATGACGCTTATGAGCGTCAAAGCAAATGGCTTGAAGAGCGTGAGTTTTCAGTTATAAAATAGATTAAGGCATTTTCTCCATCTGCTCAAAGTCCTTGACAGATTCAGCCAAGAACGCTGTTGAAGGGGTGAAAGAGACTATCAAACAAGCAGTTGATGCTGTTCCTAACTTCTAACTCTATGATTTGTTGCTCTTGTCAATTTGTAAAAAGCTCTACTCAAATTGGTGTGAAGCATTACTTTTAACTTAATGACTATAGAAATTAATGTCTATTGACCCTGAAGTGATTCCTTCATCTAGTTCTGCTGGCTATAATGCTGCTCGTTCTACCCCTAGATGGGCTGTCTATGGAGCTATTGGTTTAGGTGTTCTAATTGTTGTAGGAATTCTCAAGACCCTTCTCCCCTTGATTGTGATGGGTTTAATTTTAGGTTTGATTTGGAAGCAGGCTAGAACCAACTAAATCTAGATTCAGCTCCTATCGAAATTGATATCTTTTGCTGTCGTTAAGGATCTATAAATGCCGATTATACAACGTAACTTGAGATTAATTGACATAAAAGGGATTTGAGGCTGCTTGTTTTAGGTGCTACCGCAATGCTACCACTTAGTACGCACATAGTTGGATCTATTTAGGGAGATAGATATGCTTTCTCTCTAGATAACTAAATTGAGGCGGCGTATGGGGGTAAATGAGTGCTGGTTCTATGAATAATGAGAGTGAAGAAATTTTTGTTGGAAATTTAGGTGGTTAACCAAACCCCGTCATATCAGTAAAGAGCGCTTTGTTCTCTGCTGACTCTGCAAACCCTAGAAGCGCTTCATAGCGGGTTTCAGCACCACTACTTAATTGTCCCAACCAATAATTCAATCCGCTGCTATCTGGAGTTCTACCAAGAACATTTTGATAGAGAGTAGTAACGTATTTTTCATTGGAGACGTTTGCACCATAGCGTTCTGCGAACTCAGCAGAACCCAAGAATGATTGAGCAACAACCCTTCTAGTATTTCGTCCAGAACTAAATTGATCAATCCAGTACTTCAATCCGTCAGCATCAGGGAAACGAGCGAATGCAGCGTTGTATAGACGGAACATTTCACCCGAGTCAGTGTTTAAACCTGTGACTTGATCAAAGGTACCGGTTATATCTTGCAAGATATTTATGGTTTTATCAGCAAATTTTATATTTGGTATTCCTGTGATGTCATCGAAGCCGTTATCAGTTTTGATTTCATATTTTTCATTTTCTCGTTTGTAAAATTTATATTTATGAAACTTGTCATTGTAAGTATTTTCTTCTGTAATTAGCCATTCATCTGTATATGGATCTACAAAACTAAAGACATTTTCATTTAGCTCAGTTGGAACTTTGCTTGGTGTCATTGCACCATATGTACCCATTTGAATAACGGAACCATTATCTTTTAAAACTGCATATACTTCTTGACTTGCAGCTATTTTTTTGAAATTAATGTTTTGATATCTACCACTGTCCTCTCCTAAAATGATAATCATATTATCTTCTTCCTTTATAAGTGCAATACCTCCCTCCGTTGATATTCCATGACTAACTCCAGACTGCAGCCAGTCTGTATATTTATATTCTCTGTCGCTGTGAAGTCCATTTGAATATCCACCCCAAGTAACTACAGAACCATCATTTTTGATTGCTATTAATGAACCTGATCTTGTTACACCTCCACCTACTCCGATTATCTTAATAACACCACTACTTAATTCTGTGGCAACAGACCTAGAATCGTAATAATAGGAACTGCTTCCACCAAAATCGGAGTCTCCCCAAGTAACGACTGAACCATCACTTCTGATGGCTGCGAATGCATTCGGAGAACTATAAATTTCTTTAACATTACTTTTAAGTTCGGACGCAACGGAACTACTGTCTCCACCAACATCGTGAAATCCCCAAGTAACTACGGAACCATCATTTTTCAATGCAGCAAAGGCAAATTTAGTAGCTGTTATTTGAGTTACACCATTACTTAAGTGCCCTTTAACAGAACTACTGTCTCCTCCTATCATGGGATTCCCCCAAGTAACTACAGAACCATCGCTTTTAATGGCTGCAAATGCATCACTTGCTGAAATAATTTGAGTTACACCACTATTTAATTGTTCTGCAACAGAACTACTATCTCCTCCAGTTGATGTGTTGCCCCAAGTAACGACTGATCCATCACTTTTTAGTGCAGCAAATGCATGATCATTAGCAAAAATTTCTCTCACACCACTATTTAATTGTTCTGCAACAGAACTACTATCACCTCCATCACTTGAGTTTCCCCATGTAACTACAGAACCGTCGTTTTTAAGAGCTGCAAATCCAAAAGTTGTTGATGAAATTCCACTAACACCACTATTTAATTGTTCTGCAACAGAACTACTATCACCTCCATTAGTTGAGTTTCCCCATGTAACTACAGAACCGTCATTTTTAATGGCAGCAAATGCCTCACTTGATGAAAAAATTTGACTAACATCGCTACTTAATTCTGTAGCAACAGAACTACTATCACCTCCATGATTTTTACCTCCCCAAGTAATGACAGAACCATCATTTTTTAATGCTGCAAAGGCATATTCATTTACACATTCTTTATTAGTACCATTTGTTGATGAATAACTATCCCCCCATCTTTTGATAAAACTTTTTTTAGGGATATCTATACTTGAACCTAGTTTTCTTGTTATATAGATATCTTCAACATTTATTTTCTTATCGGCAAAATTTAAAATTTCAATATTGTATAGGGTATTGCTTCCTTCGTTAGCAATTTCTCGATTATCATCTACCTTTAGTTCATCAGAAGTCCTAGTGATTGAATAATCAGAGTAATTACCGCTAAACCAAACCTCGTCTACGCCTGAACCTCCATCAATAAGATCATTACCTTTACCAGGGCTTATGCTGTCTCCTCCTGCTTCTCCATAAATTTTATCTGAGCCATCTCCTCCATTAATTATATCTACACCATTACCTCCATAAAGTGTGTCATCTCCTCCTTTACCATAGATGACATCATCACCACCTTGTCCATTCAGAGTGTCAGAAGAGTCGCTTCCATTTAATGTGTCATTACCGCTGTAATCTTTGATATCTCCTACTTCGTAGGAACTACGATCTGAGAAAGATAATTTTTCAATCGAAGTTAGAGTATCAATGGAATTACTTTTACCCGATCTAAGATCAACTACTTGTAAAGTTGAACCGCTTTTGGTTATTGAATAATCACCGTAATTACCATCGTAGACAACAGTATCTGTTCCACTACCTCCATCAATCGTGTCTGAACCATCACTGGAGTGGATTACATCTGATCCACCCATACTATAAATAACATCATCACCTCTTCCGCCATAAATGACATCTGAGCCTTTGACAAATAGTTGGTTGATTTCTAATTCAGTAAGATAATTACTTAGGTCCCAATTGATATTTGATATTTTTACTGCATCACCTCCAATCCTCTCAATCGAAGTTACTTTTCCTTTCTCAGGTGTCCAATCACTATGCCAATAATCATATGGAATGCTCCAAGAAGGAACTATAGATATATCCGTGCCTAGAAATGTTGTCCAAGACCAATTGTTTTCAACAATCGTAAATCTTCTATTTCCGATATTGCTATGTAGAGAGGAATTTTCTAAACGATTGAATGCTATTAGGTTTGGATTTCCGTCCTCCATATTTGCAGAGGCCCAATAACTCAAAGTAGAGCTATCATCACTAACTCTAAAATCTATCGTTGCCATATCTTTTGCTTTCTCTAGATTGGCTTTTGTCAGTTCATTCAGTATATATAAAAACTAGATGAGCTAGGCTTGAATTTATTTTTCTTGATTTTTGAGTGATATCCCCATATCAAATGCTCTGACTTCCATTAGTTGTCTCTCTACCCAATCAAGAGTGTTGTGACTGGATTTCTTTGAGGTAGTAGGTTGTTGTTTCTTCTCTTTCATTAGTAGTTGTTAGGTAAGTATCAATAAGGATGATCCAGATCGTCATTAAGGGACGATAGAGATCATCATGATTGAAGAGTGAATAGTTAGTAGGGAGAGATAAAAGAAAGTACTCACAGGATGTCCATTAAGGGGACATCAGTAGAGGTAATTGTTGTCTTAGTTGTCTTCCCTTTCTCCTTTATACATGTGTTATGTCCAAGAACCATATCTATAACTAGCTTTCTTGTTTTGTGAGTTTTCTCTTTCTCCTTTATAAGGTGGTGATTGAAATAGCTGTTGGTATGACAGGGGTATTGATGGGAGCGCTTTTTATCTCCTCCCTTATACGGGACGGACCGCTCAAAACGTAGTCATGGGAATGGATCTGAGGAGTCAATAATTGATGAGTGTGAAACGCTCATACAGATCCGATCCATCTCAAACTTTCTTCTGCAGGACGAATGTTCCTACCTTTACCAAGGATCTCTGTAGATTCATCTGCTCTGTAATGGAAGTAGTGGTTCTGGATGTATTTCATGCTTGTGTCGGTATTAGCAGCAATCACAGGGACAGGTACACCTGCTTTAAGACGCATGGTGATGTAGCTATGTCTGAAGCTGTACCACGTAATGCTCTTACCAGAATGAACGTCGACTTTCCTCAGGTTGTTGCTGTCATCTTTACTCCAAACCCCTAAGTCCGATTCCACTAACACTTCAGCGAGACTATCTTTCCAGATGCGTTCGCTAAACGGTTGTGAGGTGTGTTGATTACAGAAGAGGAAGTCATCTGCTTTCTTATGCTTAGACACCTTTCTCATCCCTTCTAGGTACCGTGCAATCGGTGCTGAGATTCTGTAGTAACGCCCTGTTTTACTGTTCTCTGGGGGAACGTCGATCACTACCCATACCTTTCTTTCTTCTTTAGAGATACTGGTATTTTCTGAGATATGTTTCCACTTCATCTTACGAAGAGCACCGGGTCTAATCCCAGTGTCCATCGAGATTCTCATGGCGTAGTAAATCAGGTTGCGATGAATGATCTGACGCTTACCTCGCTCTGATGTATGTCCAAAGATCGGTTGGGTTTTCCATGTACCATCGCTATCTTTTTCCATCGAGTTGTCTTCTCCAACTAAGCGAGTTCTACCTTTGATCCAGTAGTTACGTGCACCACGTTCGAGTTGTTCCCATTCTTTGTTAGATAGATCATCACGACGATGCGATTGATCTTTGGGTAGCTTGACTTTGGGAACACTAGGTAAGGAATCTTCTGCAACGTATCCATTAGCTACTGCGACTTCTTTAAAAGCGCGCTTAAGCATGGATAGCTCTTGCATGATGGTTGTCTGCACAGGAGCGCTTTTACCCATGTAGAGCGCTTGCTCTTTCCTCCATACCTCATAACCATTGAAAGCATTGCGTCTGAAGGAATGCACTTGCTTCTTATCGTTGTTGAGATAGCGACGCAACCAGTTGATTTGATGGGAGATCAGACGGAAGCGAGTCTGTGTAATCCCTTGATGAGGAATGGAACTGATCTTTCTTTTCTCCTGTGCAATGAACTGATCGCACATTGAACCGAAGGTGATCGAGCGTATTGCTTCTCCCCGATCTGCTTTACCTTTTAGCTCGACGTATTTCGATATCCCAAGCATCCAAGCGTCATCTTGTCCTGCAATGCTTTGAGTAGGTTTTGTTCCATTACCATCTTTGAGAACAATCCTATGTCTTGTCTTTGCATCACGATCGTAGAAATATAAACACCAAGTTCCATTGCGTTGAGCGTCTCTAAAGACGTAAGCACTGGAATCAGAGGGAATTTCTTTCTTATCTAGGCGATGCTTATGTAGTTCTGTTGTAGACATGATCTAGAAAACTTTGCTACCGCCTTGCTACCGCTCTTATTGGGTAGACAGGGATTGAGGCGATAATATCCATATGCTACCGCAGTGCTACCGTAAACAGGATATCCAAGAAGTATTGCAATAACTAGAAATATACTGTTATGTGCGCACTAATGCCGATTATACTACGTAGCTTGCAATCCCTTGTGTGGCAAGCAGTTTGAAGGGACTAAAAGTAAAGGGTAACACTAAGGTAACAGTACTTTAGAATGTAATTCTCTCATTTATTTAAGTTGGAAGCTAGGGGTATGGGGGATGATGAGTCCTCGTCCTATAAGTAATACGACTTCAGAAATTCATTGTACAAACTAAAGGACCAAGGCTATTCATCTATCTTTTATCTTCAATGGTGAAGGCTTTGGTACGGAAGATATCAACAGAGCTTTTTTCTTAGAAGGAGTCGTAATTGATTGAATCTTGAGTTGCTTGTTTATTTTCATTATTTTTTGATTGTGAATTGAATGGTTGCTATGCAGTGGGATCAAACCCATCTAATGAATTGAAAGCAGGTTCAACGATATGCATTGAGAATATGGCGTTACCAGCTTTAAGCATATGGATATGACCAACGACTTGAACGAACTTACCGATGAGTTCATGATCACGCTGTACGCCCATTAATCCATCCTCTAGTCGTGGTTCGATTGTGGTTTGAAAGATGACTTTGCAGCCGTCAAAGAGCTTGTCTGCAACGCTCTCTGTTGAGGAGTAGGGAGTCTCAGCTTCAAGTTTCCTTTGATCTACTTGTTCTTGTAGCTCATCAAAAATTATTGGATCCTCTGGCTGTATAGCTAAGTAGTACCTTGGTATTTCATCAGTAAATAATTTTCTAGGGTTGATCAGGTTGGCCGTTGATATCCAGCCTCTTACTCGTATTGGTTGTTTCATGGGTGAGCTCTTAACGACTCACACTGGCTAAGTTATTTAAGCTTGGATTTTTATAGTCACTGGGGAATCCCGCCTTATAAAATTGCCTGAAGGTAAATAAGCCGAGCATATATATTTGTTGTCTGAGGGCTAGTTCAGATACGCCGTGCTTATCGAATTTTGCAATGGAACGACAAGTTGAATTAATGAACTTTTGATCGTTTGTAGTTAATCCAGTTTTAGTACGCATAGATGATAGGTAATAGTTAAAGGTAAATACATATATTCAAAGAGGTTCAAAGAAGGTAATACGTATATTAGATATATCCAATAAAGGGATATAGGTAATATTCAGATTACGTTCGCTGAACCTCTTGTTGGTAATCAATTCGACTTACCAATCCTCGGCTTACGCCTCGTCTTGGAGTCTCATTGACTTCTTCGCTAACGCTCCGAAGCCTGTAGCCTGTAGACATTTGTTGTCTATTTACTAACCAGCCGCCGCCTGACACGGTTGGTAGATCGGGTAGTTACATCCGATAGTCGATCAATTTTTAGTTTGGGATTTATCTTTTCTCCCTGTATACGTGACGAATCAAAATATCTCAGTGAGAGCTTGGAGTTTTCCTCTCCCCTGTATAGATGAGCTAACCCTCTCCCTGTATACATGACGACTCGGTCTAAACCCAGTTAGGGACTGCGAGTTGTTCTCTCCCCCTGTATAGATGGGCTAACCCTCCCTTGTATACATGATGACTTGGTCTCTCTATTGAAATTTCTTTCCAAAAGTGGAGGTATTGATGAAGAGAATATCTTGTGGAATCAAGTCTCTATTCTCTATACCTTGAATCCATTCTCTATATTCTTGACCAATCGCTAATTGATCTCCAGTGTTTAGCTGATCGGTTCTTCTTAAGGCATGGCATATAACTTCTGACATTGTTTCCTCAATCGAATTAAGGGATTCCATTGGCTAGAAGTAGCTGTCCCAAGCTACCTACTTAGATGAGTGTGTAAAGCATCTCCTCTGTATACATGACGAACCACAACCTCTCACGATAAATCGCTTCTAAGGCGCTTGTAGTCCTTGGGCCCTTATTGTCGCCATGAGATAGCGTATTGCCTCTTGTGTTCGATTCTGCCTCGCGATCCGGTTGAGTACGAGGTGCGTTTTGTTACCCGAACCCCGTCATGTCCGTAAAGAGCACTTTATTCTCTATTGATTCTGCAAACCCTAGGAGAGCTTCGTAGCGAGTTTCAGCACCACTACTTAATTGTCCTAACCAATAATTTAAACCGCTTCCATCAGCATTACGCCCAAGAACATTGTTGTAGAGGTTATTTACATAGGCTGTGTCAGAAACATTTTCTCCGTAGAGTCCTTTGAACTCAGATGAGACAAGGAAAGAAGATGCAACTGCTCGATCATCATTTTCTCCAGAAGTGTATTTGTTAATCCAATACTTCAATCCATCAGCATCTGGAAGTCGTTTAAATGATGCGTTATATAGACGGAACATTTTTCCAGAATCTGTATTTAGTCCAGTGACTTGATCAAAAGTTCCTTTAACATCAGCTATTGCACTTATGTCTTTAAAGGAACTTGTTGCTGCTTCTCCTGTGAATGTCAATAAGGGAAGACCAGTGATATCGTCATACCCAGAGTCGGTTTTAATTTGATAGATATCATTCCCTTTGTTATAGAACTTGTAATCACTGAATTTGCCACTATAGAGTTTGATAACATCGACTTTTGATGCTTCAACTGTTTGATCTGCGAACTGAACATATTCAACATTTTCAAGAATATCTAGACCATCATTGGATGTTGTTCTACTATCTTTGATTTCGACTTTATCACTACTCAATGTTTGATCATCTCCGAAGGTGAAATTTCTTTTAATCTTATAGTCTTCAAAATTACCTCTATAAATTGCTGTATCTGTTCCTAGCCCTCCATTAATTTCGTCAGATCCTGCAAGCCCCTTGATTAAATCATCGCCATCACTAGCATTGATAATTTCATCATTATTAGATCCATTCAATACATCATTACTTTCTGTA
>QBWB01000013.1 GCA_003284185.1 Prochlorococcus sp. AG-315-C08 | reverse complement strand
CTTTGAGTTCATGTAATGAGACAACAGTAAGAAGATTGTGGTGGGCAGCTTTAGATACTTTGCAATCAGAAATCTTATTGCCCATGCATCTTTCAAGAGGTTTGTGGCTGTCTTCACCTCTTCCGGCCTTATATGAGCCTAAATTATTAAAACAATTGAAAGGTTGGGTTTGGGCTCCTAAGGAATTATTGAATCTTCAATATCCTTCAATTGGATTACTTCCTCCTAGCCATTCAGCTTCAATTAATAATCATGATGATTCTTCAAGCTATGAGCGTTTAACTCTTTTAGAAGAAGATGGAAATGATCCATTACTTATTGTTATTACGCCTGAAATTCAAATAGCTTTAGCATTAGAAGGGAAATCAGAAGAACGTAAATTATTAATGCGTAGTGATCCTGACACTTTAAGAGATCTTTTGACGATGCTAGATACTCGCTTAAATCTTGAAAAACTTGATCAAGCCAATAACCTTAGAACTGCTCTGAGAGAGTTAGGACCATTGAAAACTAATGATGACTTATCAAAAACATTTTGGCCTTTATTGGCTCAAAGGCTTGCATGTGTTGCACCAAGTTTGAATATTCAAACTTTGCCTGAGAAAGCAATTAATGATAAAAAGATAGGCTCCTTAAATGGGGAAATTTCATTATTAGAAGCTTTGACTCACGAAATTAGAACTCCACTTGCAACAATTAGAACATTGATTAGGTCTCTTCTTCGTCAAAAAAACTTATCTAAACTTTTAGATACCAGATTAAGGCAGATTGATGCAGAATGTACTGAACAAATAGATAGATTTGGCTTGATATTTAATGCCGTTGAACTTGAGAGAAGTAAACCATTAAAAGCTAACTTAGCAATAACTGATTTAGGTAAAATGCTTACGGTTTTATCTCCCATTTGGTCTAATCAGTTAGAGAGAAAAGGATTAAAATTGTTTTTAGATATTACGCCAGATTTACCTCAAGTTTTGAGTGATCCTGAGGGCCTTGAATTAATGCTTACTGGTTTAATTGATAGGAATACACGTGGGTTACAAATAGGCGGTGAACTTACCTTGAAATTAAGACCAGCTGGGCAAAGACTCAAACTTCAAATCTTAAGTAGCCTTTCTAAAGGGCAGAATCCTGAAATCTCAGAGAAGCCTTCTAATGAAGATATCGGCCCTGTACTTAGTTGGAATCCTTCAACAGGAAACTTGCAGCTAAGTCAATCTGCTACCCAACGCTTATTAAAAAGCCTTGGTGGTCGTCTAACGAATAGAAGAGACAGTGGCATTACCATATTTTTTCCTATTTCTGAATCAAAAGAATTTGAGCATATTCCTCAATGTTGACGCGTGTGAAGGTTGCATCCAAAGTACTAAAAAGCACATGAACAAGTGCTATTTTAAATTTATTACTGAGTAAGTTTCTTAAAATTAAAAAATGACAGAAGTATTACCAGGAGCTCTTCCAAAGCATATAGGTAGCACCGGAGGGCTTTTAAATTCTGCAGAAACAGAGGAAAAATATGCAATCACTTGGACCAGTAAAAAGCCTGATGTCTTTGAACTCCCAACTGGAGGCGCTGCGAAAATGCATGAGGGTGAAAATCTTATGTATTTTGCAAGAAAAGAACAATGCTTTGCTCTTAATACTCAATTAAGGGGATTTAAACCAAGAATTGAAACTTGTCAGATCTATAGAATTTATCCTGGTGGAGATACTGAACTACTGTTTCCAAAAGATGGAGTTTTTTCAGAGAAGCCCAACGAAGGTAGAGAAAAAGTTGGATATAACAATAGACGCATAGGAGAGAACCCAAATCCTGCAAGTTTGAAATTTAGTGGAAAGAACACTTATGATGCGTAATTTCTTCAATTAAAGTTATAGCTATTTAAATTTATATTGGACTGCAATCATGCAGGAATGATTTCTTTAGATAAGCAAAAATTCCTTTTATCAGCTTCAAAAGGGGCTAGTTTTATTCCATTGGCTACAAGTTGGCCGGCAGATTTAGAAACTCCTCTTACAACTTGGTTGAAAGTTGGAAATGATAAACCTCCTGGAGTTTTACTTGAGTCTGTAGAAGGTGGCGAAACTTTAGGTAGGTGGAGCATTATTGCGTCTGACCCTCTTTGGACAGTGACGGTCAAAGGTAATTGTTTCACTAGACATTGGAGAAATGGTAATAGCGAAGAGTTGCTTGGTAACCCTTTTGAGTTACTTAGGAAAATGCTTGAGCCTTATAAATCAGTATCTTTAGAAGGTTTACCGCAATTGGGACAGCTTTTTGGAATGTGGGGCTATGAATTGATTCAATGGATTGAGCCTAAGGTGAATATTTATAAGCCAACCAAACAAGATTTACCTGATGGAATTTGGATGTTTATGGATAAAGTTCTTATCTTTGATCAAGTAAAACGTCTTATTACCGCTGTTGCCTATGGAGACTTAACTGAGGGAGTTGATCCAGAAAAAGCTTATGAAATCGCTTGTTTACAAATTAATGAGCTTCAAGAATTTATGTCAGCTCCTTTGAAGCCGATAAAGCCATTGATGTGGAATTCGAAAGGTGAGAAGTCCCTTGACTTTCAAAGCAATATTACAAGAAAAGAATTTGAACAGAATGTAAAAACTGCCAAAGAATTTATTAGAAAAGGTGATGTTTTTCAGTTAGTACTTAGTCAAAAACTTCAGACTTCGGTCGTACAAAAACCTTTTGAATTGTACCGAAGTTTGAGGATGGTAAATCCGTCACCTTTTATGGCATTCTTTGATTTTGGAGATTGGCAGCTTATTGGTTCTAGTCCAGAAGTTATGGTCAAAGCTCAAAGAATTGATAAAGGTATTAGCTCTACTCTAAGACCCATAGCAGGGACTCGTCCAAGAGGATCAAATGACATAGAAGATACTGCTCTACAGAAGGATCTTTTGCAAGATCCTAAAGAAAGAGCAGAGCATGTGATGTTAGTAGATTTGGGTAGGAATGATTTAGGTAGAGTTTGTTCTCCAGGGAGTGTGTTTGTAAAAGAATTAATGGTTATAGAGAAGTATTCGCATGTAATGCACATCGTTAGTGAGGTAGAGGGACTCCTGAAAAAAGGAAATGATGTGTGGGATTTATTGATGGCTGCTTTCCCCGCTGGCACAGTAAGTGGAGCGCCTAAAATACGAGCGATGCAATTAATAAATCAATTAGAAAAAGAACGACGAGGACCTTATTCAGGTGTTTATGGATCACTAGATCTCAATGGAGCTTTGAATACAGCTATTACGATTCGGACAATGATTGTACGTAAAAAAAATAAAACCGATTTTTCTGTAGAGGTTCAGGCTGGGGCAGGTGTTGTTGCAGATTCCATTCCTTCTAATGAATATCAAGAAACCTTAAATAAAGCTAGAGGGATGTTTACTGCTCTGGCTTGTCTCGAAGAATCTAATTCATGACAAAACCACGGCTATTAAAGGGCTTTGAAGTGGAGCTTTTTACAGGTACTTTTTCTGCAGAAAATATTGGGGTTGCTTCAGTTGTCTCAAAGGATCTTCCTGACTTTGTTACGGAACCTGATCAAAGAAACCTTGAATATATAACAGCTCCTGACAAAAGATATTCAGTCTTAAAAAAAGCCCTTTTGTTACCTAGACAAAAACTTAGGCAATGGCTTGATTCCAAAGAATTGACAATTTTGCCAAGCAGCACGCTGAGTTTTTGTGATTCAAAAAAATTTGAAAGGTCAGATATAAGTAACCCATATCATTCGTTTATCGAAAAAAAATATGGGACAAATGTTGTAACAGCAAGTATTCATATCAATTTAGGTATCGAAAACTTGCCGTTACTTTTTGCCGCGCTTCGTTTGGTAAGGTGCGAAGCATCTTTGTTTCTTGCTCTCAGTGCGAGTTCTCCTTTCTTAGGTGGTAAGGCAACGGGCGTTCATTCTCAAAGATGGATTCAGTTTCCTAAAACTCCATCAGATGTACCTATTTTTATCGACCATTCACACTATGTGAAATGGGTAGAAGAGAAGCTTCGTAAGGGGCAGATGCATAATGAAAGACATCTTTGGACTTCTGTTAGGCCAAATGGACCTATTCGACCTTATTCACTAGATCGACTTGAAATAAGAATATGTGATTTGATAAGTAATTGTGATTTGCTTATAGCTATAACTGCTTTGTTGGAATTGAGGATAATAAGTCTTTTAAATAATTTTAAAATGTATGACCCAATTGAAGCGAGCTCAAAAAATTTAAATGACCTAGCTCTTTTATGCGATAACAATGAAATTAAAGCCGCTAAAAATAGCCTTAATTCAAATTTATCTCATTGGAAAAATGGTAATCAAATTAATTGTCGTGATTGGATAAGGGAACTTATTAAAGATGTAACACCGCTGGCTGAAGAGCTTGATATGTTTAGTTTGCTAAAACCTATCGAATCAGTTTTGACACATGGCAATCAAGCAATGGTATGGCTTGATTCATATGCAAAAGGGACATCTATTGAAGCGGTTCTTCAGCAAAGTATTCGTGATATGGAACTAGAAGAATTAAATTTCTTTCACATGAAGTCATCCTATTGATGACTAAGTCGATAGAACTGCCGCATAATGAGTTTATGTTGAACAATTCTTCTAAAGATAATTTCTCGGAGCACTCCACTGTTTTGGTGGAGGATCAAGATCCTGGACGTCTCTTACAGCAAAGACTGGAACTAGTTGAGGATTTATGGAAAACAGTTCTGAAAAGCGAATGCCCTGTTGATCAAACAGATCGCTTGTTGCGTCTCAAGCATTTAAGTGATCCGAATATTTCTGATGAAGAAAATCAAAAAAACTCTTCTCAAGCGATAGTTAAGTTGATTAGAGAAATGGATTTAGCTGAAGCTATATCTGCAGCAAGGGCCTTTTCTCTTTATTTTCAGCTAGTAAATATTCTTGAACAGCGAATAGAGGAGGATAGTTATTTAGCAAGCATGAGTAAAAGTCAGAAAGATCAGTTTGCCGATCAATTAGATCCTTTTGCTCCAGCTCTAGCTAGTCAGACAGAACCTGCGACCTTTAGACAATTATTTCAGCGATTACGACGTTTAAATGTCCCTCCAGCTCAGCTTGATGCTTTGATGCGAGAAATGGATATTCGTCTTGTTTTTACAGCACATCCCACGGAGATAGTTCGACATACTGTTCGTCATAAGCAACGACGAGTAGCCAGTCTTTTGCAGCAACTTCAATCCAATAGGGCAATTTCAGACTCAGAAAAGGAAATTTGTAGGTTGCAATTAGAAGAAGAAATCCGGCTCTGGTGGAGAACTGATGAGCTTCATCAATTCAAACCAACAGTTCTTGATGAGGTTGACTATGCACTTCATTATTTTCAACAGGTGCTGTTTGATGCTATGCCACAATTAAGAAGAAGGCTTACGTCAGCATTAATCTCAAGCTATCCAGATGTAGAGATTCCACATGAAGCTTTTTGTACATTTGGTTCTTGGGTAGGTTCTGATCGTGATGGGAATCCGTCAGTTACTCCAGAAATTACTTGGAGAACAGCTTGTTACCAGAGACAATTAATGCTGGATAGATATATTGCCTCTGTTCAGGAGTTAAGAAATCAGTTGAGTATTTCGATGCAATGGAGTCAAGTCAGTTCTCCTTTGCTAGAGTCATTAGAGATGGATAGAGTCCGTTTCCCTGACGTTTACGAAGAAAGAGCTGCTAGATATCGTTTGGAACCATATCGTTTGAAGTTGAGTTATACATTAGAGAGATTGCGACTAACTCAACAACGTAACAAACAATTAGCTGAGGCAGGTTGGCAATCTTCACCTGAGGGTAATCCTTTAATAGCTACTCCTAGTAGTCTTGAAGAGACATTGCACTATGTTTCTATTGATGAATTTCGGAGTGAATTAGAACTTATTCGAAATAGTTTGGTCAGTACTGATCTGACTTGCGAGCCCTTAGATACTTTATTGAACCAAGTTCATATCTTTGGCTTCTCTTTAGCGAGCTTAGACATAAGACAAGAAAGTACACGTCATAGTGATGCATTAGATGAACTCACTAGTTATTTGAAGTTGCCTAAGTTATATGGGGATATGGATGAAGAAGAAAGAGTTCAGTGGTTAATGAAAGAATTGCAAACACGTCGTCCGCTCATTCCTTCTGCTTTTGAATGGTCTAAAAGTACTAATGAAACTATATCAGTTTTTCATATGCTTCATAGATTACAGAAAGAATTTGGTACTCGTATCTGTCGTTCATATGTAATTTCAATGAGTCATACAGCTTCAGACTTGTTGGAGGTTCTTCTTTTAGCTAAAGAGTCAGGTTTGATTGATCCAATTTTAGGGACTGCTGATTTTCTAGTTGTACCCTTATTTGAAACTGTCGAGGATTTACAACGAGCTCCGTCTGTAATGGAGTCACTTCTACAAACTGATATATATCGTCAATTACTTCCATGCGTAGGTGATAAATCTCAACCGCTACAAGAGTTGATGCTTGGATATTCTGATAGCAATAAGGATTCTGGCTTTCTTTCAAGTAATTGGGAAATTCATAAAGCTCAACTAGCTCTTCAGGATCTTGCAAGTAGGCAAAAAATAGCATTACGTCTTTTTCATGGTCGTGGTGGCTCTGTTGGTAGAGGAGGAGGACCAGCTTATCAAGCAATCCTTGCACAACCTAGTGGAACGCTTCAAGGTCGAATAAAAATCACAGAGCAGGGAGAAGTTTTAGCATCAAAATATAGTCTTCCTGAGCTGGCTCTATATAATCTTGAAACTGTTACGACAGCTGTTCTACAAAATAGTTTGGTTACTAATAAATTAGACGCTACTCCTAGTTGGAATGAATTAATGAAGAGGCTTGCAGCTTGTTCTCGCGAACACTACAGAGCTTTGGTACATGATAATCCAGAATTGGTTCAATTTTTCCAAGAAGTAACCCCTATAGAAGAAATTAGTAAGTTACAAATTTCTAGCCGTCCTGCTCGCAGGAAGAGTGGAGCTAAAGATTTATCAAGTCTTCGTGCTATTCCATGGGTCTTTGGTTGGACTCAAAGTCGTTTTCTTTTGCCTAGTTGGTTTGGAGTTGGCACAGCTTTATCTAAAGAACTCAACTCAGATCCCAAGCAGATGGAGCTGTTGCGTATGTTGAATCAACGGTGGCCCTTTTTTAGAATGTTGATTTCTAAAGTTGAGATGACACTTTCAAAAGTTGACTTAGAAGTGGCACATCATTATATGGTTAGTTTAGGAAGTGATGAAAATCGTGAGGCGTTTACTCGTATTTTTGAGATAATTTCCACCGAGTATAGTTTGACCAAAAAGTTGATTCTAGAAATCACTGAAAAGTCAAGGTTGTTAAGTGCGGATCCTGCTTTGCAATTATCTGTTAATTTAAGAAATAGGACGATTATTCCATTAGGCTTTATTCAAGTAGCTCTTCTAAAACGATTAAGAGATCAAAAACGTCAACCACCCATTAGTGAAGATCTTGCTAGTGATTCCAGTGATAGTGGCAGAACCTATAGTCGTAGTGAATTATTGCGTGGCGCTCTGTTAACTATTAATGGTATCGCTGCAGGTATGAGAAATACAGGGTGAAATGCTTGGATTGAATTTATCAAACATTTCTTCTAAAATTCCTGAAGGCTGTGTTTTACTTCGAGGTGAAAGCGTTTCTTTTCGAAGATTAAATAGGCTGTTATCAAGATGTCATTTAGATACTCATCAACCTAGGGTTTTAAAATTAGCGTTGGAAAAAAGTGATTTTTATTTAACTCTTGTTAATAAGAAATCTGAAGATCTTGTGGGGTTTGTTCGGGTGACGAGTGATAAAGGCTTAAATGCCAATTTATGGGATCTAGTAGCAGAGCCAGGAAATGAACAAGAAATATATATAACTATCCTTGTTTCTAAGGCGATTGAAATTATTAGGAGTGAGATGCAAGGTTGTAGCATTTCTGTTGCAGCTCCATCTATTTCAATAAAAGCATTAAAGGCAAATGGATTTTTGATTGATCCAAATGGTATTCAAATAATGGGATTCAATCTTAGATAATTTGATTTGTTAACGAGCATGGAGGGACTCGAACCCCCGACCCTCAGAACCGGAATCTGATGCTCTATCCAACTGAGCTACATGCCCCTAAAGGGATTTGACAAAATAAGGCCAAAAAACTATACCTTATTAAAATTAGGTTACATAAAATTCTATAAAGAAACATTCAGCTTCAACAGTTAGAACTTCATAATTTTCGGAATTACAGACGATTTCAGTTTGAGTTAACTGAAAATCGTTTGATAGTGATTGGTCCCAATGGAGTGGGTAAATCTAACCTTTTAGAAGCAGTCGAATTATTATCAAGTTTACGTTCTCATCGATCCAATAGAAATCAGGATTTAATTTTTTGGGATGAAGATCAGGCACTGTTGACGGCAATAACTGATGATGAGGAGAAACATGCTTTAGAGTTAAATAGAAAAGGTGGTAGAAAGGCTTATAAAAATGAAAAACTTTTAAATCGACAAATTGATTTAATTGGTCCTCTACGAAGTGTAGGATTTAGTTCGCTTGATTTGGATTTGATTCGAGGCGAGCCTTCTCTAAGAAGGAATTGGCTGGATAGAATTGTTCAGCAATTGGAGCCCATTTATTCTGATTTAATTGTTAGATTTAATAGATTACTTAGACAAAGAAGTCAGCTTTGGCGTAACTTAAATCTTGAAGGAGGACAGGCTAGAGATAATTTATTAGATGCTTTTGATATTCAAATGGCTTTAGTAAGTACAAGAATTCATCGAAGACGTAGTCGTATTTTAAATCGGCTACTTCCTTTAGCTTTATTATGGCAGAAACATCTAAGTGGCGATATAGAGAAATTGAACATTATATATTTGCCTGGGAGCAAATTAGAGGGTGAAGAAAGTGAGTTGCTTTGGAGACAAATGATAGAAAGCGAGCTTTTAGCTATGAGGCCTGATGAAGCGAAAACTGGTAGTTGCCGTATTGGCCCTCACCGTGATGATGTTCTTTTCTTGATTAATGGAGTAGAAGCAAGACGCTTTGCTTCTGCTGGTCAACAAAGAACAATTGTTTTGGCTTTGAAATTAGCTGAATTGGAATTAATGAAAAATCTACATGGTAAGTCTCCAATTTTGCTTCTTGATGATGTTTTGGCAGAATTAGATACTAAGCGGCAATTACTGCTTTTAGATGCAGTGGGTCAAGAACATCAGTGTTTGATAAGTGCAACACATTTAGAAGCTTTCGAAGGTGACTGGATCAGAGACTCACAAATAATGAAATTGGATTCCTTAAATTGACACTATCATTAGGTTATGGTGGAAAAAATTTTATAACATATGGAACCTTTTGTGTCTGACTTGCATCCAAATCCTGGATGGAAGAAAGCTAAGAAAATAAATAATATAGAATCTTCAGAAAAAGTTTCTTATGAGAATGTTGGTAGGCACTGTATTCTTGAACTTTATCAATGTGATAAAGGTAAATTAAATGATGAAGCCTTTATAAGGACAACGATTACCTCATCAGCCAAAATCGCTGGCGCAACACTGATAAATTTGATTACACATAGCTTTAGCCCACAGGGAGTTACAGGATTAGCTTTATTGGCTGAATCACATATCTCAATACATACATGGCCTGAAATTGGTTATGCGGCAATAGATGTTTTTACATGTGGCAATCATACAATGCCCGAAAATGCTTGTGAATTATTCTCAAAAGAATTTGCAGCAAAACAATGCTCTTTGAAAAACATTATTCGAGAAATCCCTAATGAATTTCAAAATTTTCAACGCGACCCTTAATTTGAAAAATATTAGTTAGCTATTTTGGTAGTTTTTCAAATTTATTTTGAAGGATCTTTCTATCTCTATTTAATTTCCCACTAATTAAACCTTCTAAATCAATACTTACTGAAGTGAAACCTATAGATAAAAAATACTTAACAATTTTTTCTCTTTTAACATTTTTTAAGAAATTTTCTATTTGATCTGAAGGTAATTCTATTCTTCCAGATAAGCCCTGACTTCTAACTCTTACTACTTTAAACCCTAGATTAATTATCCATGCTTCAGCTAGACCTATTTGTTCAAGTCTTTTTGAACTGATTTCTTCTCCGAAAGGAATGCGAGAGGCTAAACATGGTTGCGCAGGTTTATCCCACCAAGGGAGGCCTAATGCTTTAGAAATGGAACGAATAGATAGTTTATTAATTTTCAGTTCAGCAAGAGGAGACATTACACCAGCTTGATTTGATGCATTAATACCAGGACGAAATTCTTGAAGGTCATCATGATTAACACCATCAAGGACTTTAGCTTTGTTGGACTTTTTAGAAATTTCTTTTAGATGCTTGTGTAGTTCTTTTTTGCATGCAAAGCATCTGTTTTCAGGGTTTTTATAGTAGTTAGGTTCTTCAATCTCATTGGTTTGGCATTCTTCATGACGAATACCTATCCATGAAGCTTGTTGACGAGCTTGTTTTAATAAATATGGAGCTAGAGAGGGAGAAACTCCTGTGATTGCAAAAGCTTTTGACCCTAATTGCTCTTGAGCAATACTGGCAACTAATGAACTGTCTACACCTCCTGAGAAAGCAACACAAGCATTCTCAATGTTTTTAATGTACTCTCTCAACAAATTCAATTGTTTGAGTTCTGACTTGGATAAAGATTCCAGTTGGCTGAAAAACACTTCTTTTTTTTATGTCTAGTTTTGCTGTAATGAAAGAGTTTTTTTCTAGTTAAGTTGTGAATGTATGTTGGATATTCTATGACGTCTAATACGGAAGAAGTTAAGTTGCATACAAAAGAATTGAAATCATCTCAAGTGGTATCTAAAGGTATAGGAATTACTACGGCTTCAGATGGCCTAGAACGGAGTCATGGGCAATTACATATATATGACGGTGAAGGTAAGGGTAAAAGCCAAGCAGCACTTGGAGTTGTTTTAAGAACAATTGGTCTTGGCATATGCGAGAAAAGGCAAACAAGAGTGCTTCTTCTAAGGTTTTTGAAAGGTCCTGGCCGTTCTTATGATGAGGATGCAGCGATAGAGGCTTTGCAGCAAGGCTTTCCGCATCTTATTGATCAAGTAAGAACTGGGAGGGGTGAATTTTTCACATCTGATGAAGCTACAAAATTTGATGCTCAAGAGGCCCAAAGAGGTTGGGATATTGCGAAGGGTGCCATAGCTAGCGCTCTTTATTCAGTTGTTGTACTAGATGAACTTAATCCCGTTCTAGAACTTGGATTGTTGACTGTTCAAGATGTTGTGAAAACACTTACTTCAAGACCTCCTGGTATGGAAATAATAGTTACTGGAAGAGCAGCACCAATTCCGCTGATAAAAATTGCTGAACTTCACTCTGAGATGAAAGCTCATCGACGCCCAGAAATCAATGTCGATGGAATTTTTCTTGAAAGAAATATAGATGGAATTGAGATTTATACCGGTGAAGGAAAAGGAAAATCTACAAGTGCCTTAGGCAAAGCTTTACAAGCTATTGGTAGAGGCATAAGTCAGGATAAAAGTCATCGTGTTTTGATTTTGCAATGGCTTAAAGGTGGAAGTGGTTATACCGAAGATGCTGCGATTGCAGCGCTTAGAGAGAGTTACCCTCATTTAGTTGACCACCTTCGTTCTGGTAGAGATGCAATTGTATGGAGAGGTCAACAAATGCCTATTGATTATGTGGAAGCTGAGAGGGCTTGGGAAATCGCAAGAGCTGCGATTTCTAGTGGCCTTTATAAGACAGTGATTCTGGACGAATTGAATCCAACTGTTGATTTAGAATTGCTACCAGTTGATCCTATTGTTCAAACATTGCTTCGCAAACCTTCAGAGACGGAGGTTATTATTACTGGCAGATGTAAAAATCATCCAGCATATTTTGATTTGGCAAGTGTCCATTCTGAGATGGTATGTCATAAACATTATGCAGAAAAAGGAGTTGATTTAAAGAGAGGTGTTGATTATTAATTCCAGTTTATTTTTCTTGATTCCACGCCTCTATGCCTCCTTCAATATTTATACTATTGATTCCATATTGGTTTAAGTATTGAATAGCTCTCAATGATCTTTTACCTGTTTTACAGTAAAAGTAAAGATCACAATCGCCCGGATTATTGCGAATCTTATCCAGTGCATCTCCACTTTCAATTTCATATAAAGGTATTAGTTTAGATCCTGGTATAGAACCTTCTAAATGTTCCGATAGATTGCGTACATCAATTATGGATATTTTACTTGCCTGTGTATTTAAAAGTAATTTTAGATTTTTTACAGAGATACTTTTTATTTGTGAATTGACATTGTCTTGACCATGATACTTTATATTAGAACAATATTTATTATAATCTATAAGCTTATGTAATTTTTTATTGTCTGGATCAGATTTTAATGTTAGTTCTTTGAAACTCATTTTTAGGGCATTAAAGATTAATAATCTTCCGCTCAGTGGCTTTCCAATTTTAGTAATGATCTTGATAGTTTCTGTTGCTTGTATTAGACCAATTATGCCCGGTAGAATACCCATAACTCCAGCCTCGGAACAAGATGGGATTAATTCTTTTGGTGGAGGTGTTGGAATTAAATCTCTAAAGTTAGGACTTTCTTTTGTTAGATTGAAAACACTAGCTTGCCCTTCAAATCCTGCAATAGATCCATATACATAAGGCTTGCTTAGTATTGTAGAAGCATCATTTATTAAATATCTAGTTGGAAAGTTATCTGAACAATCACATATGACATCGTATGTATTAAGTATATCTAAAGCATTATCGCTTGTTAACTTTATATTAAATAAATCAATTTGACAGTAAGGGTTTATTTTGAGGAGATGTTTTTTTGCTGAATCAGTTTTTTCTGTACCAATTGAATTTGTTGTATGAATTATTTGTCTTTGCAAATTAGAGTCTTCAACTAAATCAAAGTCAACTATCCCAATACGTCCGATTCCTGCAGCTGCAAGATAAATTAAAAGAGGAGAGCCTAGGCCTCCTGTTCCAATTGTTATGATTGAACTATTTTTAAGTTTTTTTTGTCCTTTTATTCCTATTTCAGGAAGACTTAAATGTCTTGCATACCTAGAAACTTCTTCAGGTGTCAAATTTGCTTGATTCTTATTTTCTAACATGAATCAGAAGTTTTTTTAATAAATTTACGTTAAAGACAAAAATTCAACTTTCACTTTATGAAAGCTATTTTTATCCTCAATCCACCATGCTTTTAAATAGCTATGGCTATCAACTATAACCATTAGACCAGGTGAGCTGTGCCAAAGTAAATCAATTTTGGAAGGGATGTTTTCACCTGATGGGTGCGAGTGAGCGCAACATAGAACTTCAAGATTATATTTTCTTGCCCATCTTTGAGCCGCAATTTGATCTTTAGGATCGATTTCAAAACGACTTCTTTTCGATAAAGATTTTAACTTTTTCTTTTTTCTCAAATCTACAGTTGGCTCTAAGAACCTCGATGCAGACTCTTCCCATACATTGCAACATTGCCAAATATTTTTGATTTGCCAAAAGTATTTTTCTTTATCGTTTGTTGAGGTTTTTTTTTGGCCAATTAAGATTGCGCATCCTTCTTGAGGCTCTACCGCTTTTAAATTTTCACAGAGGACTAGATGGCAGTTGTCATGGAATTCAATATATTCAGGAGTTTTCATATGAAAAGTTTACTTGATTCGGTTTTTTCTCTATTTTGGTTCGGAGTTATCCATATATTGCCTATGGCGTTTATAAGATTAATTCGATAAGGTTTGTCCATATTGCTTAGCAGCTTGTGTTCATGTCTGATGTAAGTCCTGAGTCTAAAGACGACTCCAACTCCAGTAAAACTGAAGGAATTAATTTCTCTGAACGTTACAGTGATGTAATGGGCAAAGTCAATGAGTCATTGAATAAAATTGATTGGACTCAGATGGGTAAGTATGGTAAAGCTGCAGGGATTATTGCAGTGGTAATCCTTGCTCAGGTATTGATTAAGATTGTTATTGATACAATTAACTTTTTCCCAATTCTTCCTGGATTATTAGAGCTTCTTGGAGTAGTAGTTTTAGCTCAATGGAGTTGGCAAAACTTAAAAACAAGTGAAAAAAGAACAGCAGTATTTGATAAGGTTCAAAATCTTAAAAAAGAATATTTAGGTTAATTTTACTTTCTTATTTAAGTTCTTAAATCTAAGACTTGATTTTAAAATCAAGTCTTAGATTTTTTAATGATCTTAAAACTGACTCCTTATAAGATCCACCAAAGATATTCGCGTGATTTAGCAAGTGATAAAGATTGTAAATTTCAACTCTGGTTTCTGCAGATTTATTTAGAGGCCAAGTTTCTTCATACCCACGATAAAACTCTGAATTAAATCCTCCAAATAATCTAGTCATAGCTAAATCAACTTCTCTATCACCCCAATAGCAAGCTGGGTCAAATAGACATCCTAAACCTTTTTTGTTGCCACCACAATTGCCACTCCAAAGATCGCCATGAAGTATTGATGGGGTGGGTTGGTGACTGTTCAAATATGAACTGAAATATACTAAAAGATCTTGATAGTCTTCAATGTTTATTCCCCATGCTTTAGCTAGTGTTAACTGTGGCTGTAGACGATATTTGATAAAATAGTTCCCCCAGTTGGTTCCCCACCCCTTTTTTTGAAAGTTCGTACCTATAAAACCCTCACTTCCCCAACCGAAATTCTTTTTGCTTGCTTTGGATGATGACTTATGAAGTAATGCTAAACCTTGACCAAGGATTTTTGTAGAACATTCTACAAGATCTATCCATTTAAGACAAAAGATGGAAAATGTATTGTATTTTATAATTTCCAATGGCTCAGGAATATAGATAAAGGATTCATTCGAATATTGTCTCAGATTTAAAAGGCACTCAGATTCATACCTAAACATATTAAAATTCTTTATGTGGTTTGTTTTTGCAAAAACTCTCTGCCCATTTTTTAAATGAATACACCATGCTTTGTGAATACAACCTCCTCCAACAGGAGTTATTTTTTCTACACATGAGTATTTAGTTATCTTGTTTGAATTTGTAATAGCTTCTTTTATTAATTCTTCCATTTAATTGTTTTTTGCCTAATAATTTGTCTTATGTCAGAAGAATCTATCACTGTTGTTGGTGGAGGAATAGCAGGCTTAACTACTGCGGCTTTGTTGGCCAAAGAAGGATATGTAGTTACTTTGCTAGAAGCTCATACTCAACTAGGAGGATGTGCAGGAACTTTTCGTAGGAGTTCCTATATCTTTGATGTAGGAGCTACTCAGGTCGCAGGACTGGAAAAAGGAGGAATTCATCATCGTTTATTTAATTATTTAGAAATTCCTATACCTGATGCAAAAATTTTGGACCCTGGCTGTTCTGTAGATCTTTGTGATGGGACTATGCCAATTAATCTTTGGCATAGTCCTCTTAAGTGGAGAGAAGAACGCGAACAACAGTTTCCTGGAAGTGATTTCTTCTGGTCATTATGTACTCAAATACATAAAAGTAATTGGGCTTTTGTAGATAGAGATCCTGTCTTGCCAATTAGTAACTTTTGGGATCTCAGTCAATTAATTAAAGCAATTCGTCCGGGAAACTTAGTTACAGGTGTTTTAAGTAAATTGACAATTGCTGATTTACTTAAAATATCAGGATGTGAGAAAGACAAACGTCTACGAAAGTTTCTAGATCTTCAATTAAAACTTTATTCTCAAGAGCCTGCAAATAGAACCGCAGCATTATATGGCGCGACAGTTCTACAAATGGCTCAAGCACCAAGAGGGTTATGGCATCTTCAGGGGTCAATGCAAATCTTGAGTGACTCTTTGGAAAATAGTTTTTTGCGAGATGGTGGAAATCTTTTGATTGGGCATAGAGTGACTAGTATATTGAAAGATAAAAATTTAAATACTTTCTCGATCAAGGTCATTGATAAAGCAAATAATCTACTTTGTCTGAATTCATCTGACTTGGTTTTTAGTCTTCCACCTCAATTACTTCTCGATTTAGTACCCATAGAGGGTGGTTTATCTGAAAGATATCGTCAACAAATAAAAAACTTACCGAAAGCTAGCGGAGCTTTAGTATTTTATGGGGCTATATCTCGAGCTGATTTGCCAGTGAACTGCCCAAGTCATCTTCAGATTTTTGATGAGAACTTAGGTTCTTTATTTATATCCATAAGTGTAGATGGTGATCAACGTGCTCCCATTGGGATTGCGACATTAATAGCAAGTGTATTTACTGATATAGATAATTGGTCTAATGTCGATTCGGAGACTTACTTAAGTAAAAAAGATTTTATTAGTGCAAAGATCTTGGATATTCTCAATAACAAGCTTCATCTATCAGGCAAGAGTTGGTTACATCAAGAACTAGCAACGCCTAAAAGTTTTGAAAGATGGACACGTCGTCCTGGTGGAATAGTTGGTGGACTTGGTCAGCATCCATCTCAATTTGGACCTTTTGGCTTGCCAAGTCGATCTCCTCTGAACGGGTTGTGGCTGTGTGGAGATTCAATCTATCCCGGTGAAGGTACTGCAGGTGTTAGTCAATCAGCATTGATGGTATGTAGGCAAATTATGGCTACAAAAGGTAGACGATTAGATGTTCCTATCTTGGGTTGATAGGCTTTGTGATGAGGTTTGTTCTGATTTGTTGAGTCCTAAGCAGTTCTTTTTCTATTTCTTCCCAGTTTTCAGAAAGTAGGCGTTTTTCGAATAAATCTAGAGATTGTTTATAAGTACGTAAACTTTGGAGCATATTTGATTTGTTGAATTGTGCCATTGCAACGCCTAGCTGAGGGTTCCCTCCCCCAATTCTTGATGTATCAGCAAATCCACTAGAGATCAAGTCTTTTGCAAGCGACAATAGAGACTCATTCTGGCTAATATCCATGGTCTTAATCAAAGCAGCGCTAATGAAAACAGGTAAATGTGAAATTAAACCAACTGCCTCATCATGAATTTTGGCTTCAGTAGTTATCCATTTGCATCCAAGCAATAAAGAAATTTGATGAATCGTTTCGAGTGCTAATTGATCAGTCTCCTTATCAGGTGTTACGACCCATGGTTTATCCTTAAACAAATTATGTTGTCCTGCATTTACTCCAAACTTTTCAGTCCCTGTCATTGGATGACTTGCGACAAAACGAGGATGTAATTTCTTCCAAGTTTTTAAAACAGGTAGCTTTACAGATCCAACATCTGTAACAACAGCATCTTTTGGAATAGAATTTATTAACCAGGATTCAGGCTTTAAGAGCTCTTGGAGAGGTAAAGCAAGAAAAACTATTGAACAATTTTTTAATGTATCTGGATCTGTGCTAATTGTTTGGGCTAGCTTTCTTTTTCTCGCTTTTTTCGCGGTTTCTTCACGGTGAGCAATGCCATGAACCTTAAAACCAAGTTTTTGAAGATCTAAACCCAAAGATCCTCCAATTAGACCCATTCCAACAATTCCAATATTTGTATGCGCTTTTGGTTTAAGATCCATAAATACTATTGTTCTCTATCTTTTTTGATAGGGCAACCTAGCCAAGAGAATTTATTGATATTAGCTTTTTCTAATGCTTGAGGCAAATGCTCACAATCATCTAAAAACCCTTCATCAAAAGAATCTTTCTTTGTGGCCGAATAGTTTAACTCTCACAAGATTAATCGCTAGAAGTTTAAGACGAAGAGATAATACTTTAATTCAATTAGCCAGTGATTCGCAGAATCATTGGTGGCCTGCTCTTTTGATTCCAATTTGCTTAGAGAGCAATAATATTGTGCTTGTTCTCTCGAATAAATTACGTCGACAAATAATTGAAGTTGAATTGCCAAATTTACTAGCAGGTGGATTAAATTTTGATTATGTCGAAGGAATTAGACACACTCCACCAGAGAATAAAATATGGTTGATTGATCATAAAAATCTTTATATTGCTTATGAAAATGATTCCTTAAAAAATTGTCAATTGATTATTCCTGAAGCTGAGTTTTTATCGAGTGAACTTACAGAATCGATGTCAATTAAAATTACTCCAAAAGATTGGGAGCATTTAATTAAGTTTTATCCTGGTTTTGAATCATCAATTATTAATATTCATGAGAGATTAAGTCGAAGACTTTTTAGTCAGGCTGCTTGTAATGACGCTGCTATAAGACTTGATTCAAGTGAGATAAAGCTTTTACGAGATATGTTGAAGGATGAATCACCTTCTCCAATCCCTTGGAATAGAGCTTTTCATGCTGCCACGCATGATTGGGTTAATTGGGCTCAATTAAGTAATCAATCACTGAAATGGGATTGGCATTTTCAGCCTTTAACTCCTTTGAAAACCCTTTCAGATCTGTGGTCCAATCAGGTTCATTTAATGGTGACTAACTCAGGAAAAAATGATTCATTCCTTGCGGAACTAAAACAAGCAAAATGTTCTTTTTCAGTAGAAGTTAATTTAGGTAATCCTTTTAATCAAGAACCCATTTCTCTTTTTGTACCCAAGAAACAACCTTTACCAAATACACCTTCTTTTTATCGGCATTTGTTAGATCAATGTCGAAGATTAATTCTTGGCCGTAGACGTATCACTATTATTTTGATAGATGACTTCCAATTGCGGCTTCAATTGTTAAGTGAATTAGTTGGAGAATTTGGATTGAGAGTGGTTCATGAAACCACTGATTCTGAGAGTAATGGGATTATTTGTTGTAGCTGTGATTGGTGGATTATTAATCAAGACCAGATTCCAATACCTGATCAATTGATCTTTGGAATTATTCCATTCCCTACTTTAGAATCACCTTTAATTGCAGCTAGAGCTCAAACATTTAAGGAACAAGGGAGAGACTGGTTTAGAGAATTTCTTTTACCTGAAACTCTTAGTATCCTTCTCAAATCTATAGCAATCATTAGAGGTAAGGATGTTAGAGTTGCAGTCCTTGACGGTCGCATGCGCTATAGAAGTTGGGGAAAATCAATATTCCAAACATTTGAACCTTGGATTCCCCTTGAGCGTTTATTGCCTTATTAAAATTAATCTCGTAAATTAGCAATCATTAGTGTCATCATAATGGGAGAAGCTCGTCGTAAGTCAAAAAAAGGCTTGTTACCAAGGGAGAGGAAAAAACCAATGAATGAATCCCCTCGTATCGTTTCTTGGTTCCCTGTTACGCAAGCTCAAAGAGATCAGTTTATTCGGTTAAGTATTCGCGGAGGATGGACAGGAATTGTTTTATTGGTGTTGCTTTGGGTTGTCGTTCGATTTATTGGGCCTGCTGCAGGATGGTGGGTTCCTGCAGATATGAGATAAAACTTTAGTATGAGGATCTCTCTTCCTTAGCCATTTGCTGAGACCTGACGTACTTCTGTTCGTGATGAGGCATTGCGAGCAGAAGTTGATAATGGACGCATTGAATTAGCACTGACCTCTGATCCCTCTGATCTAAATTTTTCTCCAGAGCTATAAATTTTGTTTTTACTGGAAGCTTGTATTGAGCAAGACGCATTGCTTCTTTCGCAATCTCTTCAGTAATTTCTTCTCCACCCATCTCGAATAAAATTCGACCAGGCTTAACTACTGCAACCCAGAATTCGGGGTTACCTTTTCCTGATCCCATTCTTGTTTCGGCCGGTCTCATTGTGACAGGCTTATCTGGGAAAATACGTATCCAAACTTGTCCCCCGCGTTTTACATAACGGGTCATAGCTCTTCTACTTGCTTCAATTTGTCTTGAAGTAACCCAACCACAGTCTTGGGCCTGCAAAGCAAACTCACCAAAAGCAATTTTATTGCCTCTGGTTGCGACACCGCGCATACGGCCCCTTTGCTGTTTCCGGAATTTGGTTCGTTTTGGACTAAGCATGATTAAAACTCCTTATTTACCGTCATTGGATCGATCCTCAAATTGTTGAGGCCGTCGATTCCCCCTACGCCTAGGGGTAGCACCGACAGGTAAAGGCTGTTCTTCTTTTGGAAGAACTTCACCTTTAAAAACCCAAACTTTGATACCTAAAACTCCATAAGTGGTACTTGCAACCTTAGTTGCATAGTCAATTTCAGCTCTCAAAGTGTGTAAGGGAACTCTTCCTTCCCGTGTCCATTCAGAGCGCGCGATTTCAGCACCATTCAATCTACCTCCAACTTGTATTTTGAGACCTAGTACTCCTGCTCTTTGTGCTCTTTGAACAGCCATTCGAATTGTGCGCCTAAATGCAACACGTTTTTCAAGTTGCTGAGCTATGTATTCAGCCAATAAATAAGCATCAGCATCGGCCCTCTCCACTTCAATAACATTTATACGAACTTGACGATTTCGATCACCTATTGTTTTTTGAATTCCAGATCTTAGCTCTTCTATACCGCTACCCTGTCGACCAACTATCACACCAGGTCTAGCTGTTTTCAATTCCACTTCAAGCTGATCAGCTTTACGAGCAATTAATACATCACTGATTCCTGCAGAAGCATACTTTTTACCAATAAAAGTACGAATCCGATCGTCCTCTTGCAGTAATAAAGGATAAGTTTTACTAGGTGCATACCATTTAGAACGATGTTCTTGGGTTATTCCAAGACGTATCCCAGTTGGATGAATTTTATGTCCCATCAGTCTGTCTCCTCAGAAATGATTGATTGATTAGCCGACACACAAATGCTTATGTGGCAAGTCTGCTTTTTAATAGCAAAAGCTCTACCCTGAGCCCTAGGCCTATAGCGCTTCATAGGTGGTCCCATATCGGCAATTGCAGAAGTAATAACCAAAGTAGAGGGATCAAGCCCAAGGTTATGCTCTGCATTCGCAACAGCTGATCTTAAAACCTTAGTGATGGGTTCAGTTGATCTATAAGGCATAAATTCAAGCATAATTAGGGCATCTCTGTATGTACGTCCTCTAATTTGATCGAGAACACGTCGTACTTTTGAGGCAGAACCTCTAAGGAACCGTCCATGAGCCTTGGCTTCGGATTGAGTTGATTTAATAGTCATTTTTAACGGCCTCCTTTTTTATCTCTAATGTGACCTCTATAAGTTCTGGTCGGAGCAAACTCGCCTAACTTATGGCCAACCATTTGTTCAGTTATGAAAACCGGAATATGAGCTTTACCATTGTGAATGGCAATAGTATGACCAATCATCATTGGCAATATTGTGGAGGCTCTTGACCAGGTTTTAATGACAGTCTTGTCATCATTAGAATTTTGCTTCTCAATTTTGCGAAGAAGACTATCGGAGATAAAAGGCCCTTTTTTAAGTGAACGTCCCATGGTGAATTAAAAGAATTGGTAAGTGGAGATGAAAATCATGAGTCGCGACCCCCTCTACTCCGTTTAGAGACACGGCGACGTTTTCGAAGAACAAACTTATTACTAGGCTTGTTCCTCTTTCTGGTTTTCAAACCAAGAGCAGCTTTCCCCCAAGGTGTGACAGGACCAGCACGACCAACTGGTGCCTTACCTTCTCCTCCTCCATGTGGGTGATCACATGGATTCATAACACTTCCTCTGACTTGAGGTCGCCTTCCAAGCCATCTTTTTCTTCCTGCTTTACCAAGACTTGTGTTTCTAATTTCAGAATTACCTACCTCTCCAAGAGTGGCATAACATTCTTTCCTGACTAAACGAACCTCAGTTGAAGGCAATTTTAAAGCTACATAATCTCCCTCTTTAGCCATAACTTGAGCACTAGCCCCAGCAGTTCGCACCATCTGTCCTCCTCGCCCTGGGTATAGTTCAACACAATGGACACTTGAACCTAAAGGAATAGAAGAAAGAGGTAATGCATTCCCAATTTCAATAGGTGCATCAGGACCTGAAATCACTTCTTGTCCAATACTTATACCTGCCGGAGATAAGATGTATCTTTTCTCTCCATCTGCATAAAAAAGCAAAGCTAATCTTGCATTTCGATGAGGATCGTAGTGTACAGCTGCAATCTTAGCTGCAACACCATGCTTGTTGCGACGAAAATCAACTATCCTATATAGCCTTTTGTGTCCTCCACCTCTATGTCTGCAGGTAATTACCCCTCTATTATTACGACCCTTTCTTCGATGCTTAGAAACTACCAGTGTACGTTCAGGTTTCCGAGCTGTAACTTCACTGAAATCAGTTACAACTCTTGTTCTAGTACCAGGGGTATAGGGTCTGAAACTTCTTATTGCCATGGTTTTAACCTTCCTCTGATTCAGGGAACAATTGGATAGAACTGCCTTCAGCAAGCCGAACTACAGCTTTTTTAACCTGCGCTCTCTTGCCTGCAAACTTACCAACACGACGACTTCTTCTAGGAGGGTTCATAGTACTGATACCAAGAACCTTGACATCAAACATTTTTTCAATAGCAGCTTTGATGTCAGGTTTTGCTGCTCTTGGGTCGACTTCAAAAGTGTACTGATTTAAATCCAAAGCCTTAGTCGCTTTTTCGGTAATTAGAGGACGTCTAATTACATCAGTGAGTCTTTTTTCAAAAGATTTAGTCATTTTCGTAGACCTCTTTTATGGCTGATAATGCGTCTTCGCCTATCACTAAGGAATTGGCATTTAGAAGATCAAACACATTGAGTTGATCAGCGGCAATAAGCTTAACCTTTTCCAAGTTGCGAATTGAGCGTTTAATAACCTCTGAAGGTTGTTTAAGGATAATTAATACCTTTTCAGATGGATCTATTCCTATACGCTTTAGCAAATCAACTATTTCACTAGTTTTTGGGATCTCAAGATTTATTCCGAAATCTTTAATTACTTTCACGTCAGGAATCCTACTCATTAGAGCCGTACGCAAAGCCAGTCTGCGTTCCTTCCTGTTCATCGCCAAGTTATAGGAACGAGGCTTAGGACCAAAGACAATCCCTCCTCCAGGACGAAGAGGAGTTCTGATTGATCCTTGCCGTGCTCTACCTGTACCTTTCTGTTTGTAGGGCTTGCGTCCACCACCTCGCACCTCAGATCTAGTCAAGGTGCTTGCAGTTCCCTGACGACTATGAGCTTGTTGACGCAAAACAGCTCTATGCAGCAGATCTACAGCTGTCGATTCTTTTGCGGTATTTAGATCAATAGATAATTTGCCTGACTCTTTTCCTTGCCAATCAAGCACTGTGCAGTTAGTCATCATTTACCTCCTTTATTGGTAGTGAAGCCAACTCTTTTGGCAGGTCTAATATTTAACAGAGACCCAGGCTTTCCTGGGACCGATCCTTTTACTACCAATAAATTGTGATCAACATCTATTTTAAGTATTTCAAGACTTCTGGTAGTGACTTTTTTTCCTCCATAGCGGCCTGCCATTCTTTTACCTGGATAAATACGACCAGGAGTAGTACCTGCTCCTGTTGATCCTGGTAATCGATGGTTCTTAGAACCATGACTCATTGGTCCACGACTAAATCCATGACGCTTTTGGTAACCGGCAAAACCTCTTCCCATCGAGTCGCCACTTACATCAACCTTTTGACCTGTTTCGAAATCACTAACAGTTATAGAATTTCCAAGTTGAAATTCACCTAAACTCTCAACTCGATATTCGCGAAGATAACGCAAAAGATCTCCCCCAGATTTGGAAAGATGACCTTTTGAAGGTTTGTTAATTAACTTTTCACGAACAGCTTCAAAACCAATCTGGACAGAGGTATAACCATCTGTATCAGGAGACTTTAACTGAGTTATTCGACAGGGACCAGCTTCAATCAACGTGACTGGGATGGATCTGCCTTGATCATCGAAGAGTTGGGACATGCCCAACTTCTTCCCTAGGATTCCTAAAGACATGAGTAA
>QBWB01000012.1 GCA_003284185.1 Prochlorococcus sp. AG-315-C08 | reverse complement strand
TTCTATTGAAATTCCTGTTTTCAAACTGATTTCTAAAAGATCTTGATGTTCTGGTTTAACTAAAATTTGACCATTAGGTTTTATGGAATGTTTAAAGGTTATTTTCCCGAAAGTAGTATTATATTTACAACTATGCCTTGGCAAAACCCAACGATTTATTTCTGATTCTCTTAATCCAAGTGTTGAACTATAATTAAACCAGACTTCACGTAAAGAAAATACTTTTTTCGGATCAGAAATTACTTTTATGCATACACCTTTCCTACCTTTTTTCATATCAACTGATTGAGAAGCAACATCAATAGCACCAGAGTTTCTAAGTCTTTCAATTAAAATAGCTATATCCTCAGGAGTCGAGTCATCGATCCAAGCTTCTTGAATAACAATTGGTTGACAAATAGGTCTATTATTATCCTCTTTGTTCGAAAACTGATTTTCACAGTCCCTAAACATAATTGCCCTCAAGAAATTAGGGTGTAAAAAATCTTTATGGCCTAAGCCCACACCAATTTTTCGAATATCCATAAATAACGGCTGGCCAATTTTATCTGCAAAGACTGCCATCAAAGCAATACCAGTAGGCGTAGTTATTTCTCCTGAACATGAGGCATTAAGAGAAACTAATGGAATTTCATTTTGCCTTGCTATTTCTAAGACTGTAGGTACTGGAACAGGTAAAACACCATGAGAAGTAGATATAGTTCCAGATCCAGTAGGAGGCTTTTCAAAATAAACTCTATCTGGTCTCAAATAATCAATTGCTGAACATACATTTACTACATCAATTAACGAATCAATTGAACCTATTTCATGAAAGTGAACATTAGAAGTGTGAACACCATGAACACTTGCCTCTGCTTTTGCAAGTACTTCAAAAACCTTAATAGCTTTTTCCTTAGTATATTTATTCAGGCTAGAAGAAATAAGTATTTTCTTAATATCATCTAAAGTTCTGAATAATTCTTTTTCTTGAATAACTTTTATCGAAGATCTTATCCCTTTTATGCCCTTACTATGTTCACTACTGAAGATTAGATTACAATAATTATGTATTTTCAAATTAACCAAATTTACTTCAAATATATTCTTAGGAACACCCAAATCAAATAATGCCGAAGCAATCATATCACCAGAAATACCTATACTGCAATCAATAAATATAGAATTCATCTGTTACTAAGAATTAGTTTAAATTTATGTAAATAATACATATTACTGTGGTATTTTAATTAGATTTTATTTATCTTTCTTTTTATTTGATTTGTTTCTATTTTTATCATGAATAGTTCTATTTGGCATAGGTTCTATCATCTCAAAGTCTTCAATGAGAAGATGTTGTTCAATACGACGAACATTAAGGGTTACAAAATGTCTAACATAGTTAATTGGTATCTCACCTTCTAACTTAATTTTAAAAGATGAATCCTTTTTGCTTTGATTTCTAGGCTTCTGGCGAATTTTTATAACAACTTCCTTTTCTTCTGGTTTCGTAAATATCAATTCACCTCTTATAGAAAAATAATCGTCTCCTTCTTCTAATTCATCAAAAACATCTTTAGTGATTGTACTTTCATCTGCTTTTCTCTCTTGAAGATCATTACTCAACGAACTTGGCTCCCAAATACCTGCTATTTGCAAATGTAGATTTTGATAATCCCTGCAACGTGGATAGACGACCCAAAGATGAGGTTTTTCTATTGAAACGTGCTTACGAATCAAAGTTATAACTCTTCCAAGAACAACTGAATCTATTTCAAGACCATTAGAATCAGTTATTATTCCACGAGTGAAATTCTCGTTATCGTGAGGTTTGTAGGTACCTCTTACTATTCCTATTGCACGATATTGCAAAGGATCTGTAACCGAAGGGATCGGATGGTTTTGCATTTATAAAAGGGCTATGAATGCCCAAAATCAATTTAACCAAAATTTGGTGAATTCTAGGCAGATATTATTCAAATGGGACATTTTCATATTCCAACTCATTAAAAGCACTAAGGGCATCATCAATTGCTTCTGATGGATTTGTCGCATTATCCATGGCTCCTGCTCTTCTAAGACGATCCATTAAATCCATTGGGCTCATAGGAATTACTTCATCTTTTGGATCATCTGAATCAAAAGAATTATGTATATCTACTTTATTGTCAGTGGAGTGATTTTTCACTTGAGAAAGTTCTCCAAAATTAGAAAAAAGAATGTTTCGTCCAACTATCCAGCAAAAAGCAGATAAAAGAACTAAAATCAAAATGGATTGAAGACGAAAAAAAGATAAAATTTGATTCGTCACTAACTTTCTGTTTGAATTTCCATAATAATAACTTAATCAGTCAAATTTAAGTATCTTGCTTATTGCAACATGGAACGTCAATTCTGTTCGTTCAAGAATAGATCAAGTTAAAGAATGGCTTGTTGATAATCAACCGGACATCCTTTGCCTTCAAGAGACTAAAGTAGAAGACAAAGATTTTCCTTTTGAAGTTTTTACGAATCTTGGCTATCAACTTTCAATCAAGGGACAAAAGTCTTACAATGGTGTGGCGATAATCAGCCGTCATTCTATTGATGATGTTCAAATTGGTTTTGAGGATGTAATCTTAAATAATGAAGAGGCCTCACACTTAAGTGAGCAGAAAAGAGTAATAAGTGCTTTAATAAATGATATAAGGATCATAAATGTTTATGTTCCTAATGGATCGTCTTTAGATTCAGAAAAGTTTAATTATAAAAAGAAATGGATTAGTTACTTAAAGATATTTTTAGATAAATATCTCTCTAGAAAAGATCCTATTTGTCTATTAGGAGACTTTAATATTGCTCCGGAAGATAAAGATATTCATAGCCCAGAAAAATTTAAAGGTAAAATCATGGCCAGTTCTATCGAAAGAGAATTACTTAAATATGCTATTGGAGATAAATTAGAAGATGTATTTAGAATTTTTGAACCTGGAAAAGATAATTGGACATGGTGGAATTATCGTCATTCCGCTTGGGAAAAGAATAATGGATGGAGAATTGATCATATATACGTAACTGAAGAACTTCTTTCCCGCGCAAGAAGTTGCTGGATTGATAAAAAAATAAGATCAAATCATAAGCCTAGCGATCACGTACCTGTAATCCTAAATATCGACTGGCCTTCTCTTGAAGACGAAAATGAATTCTCATTTGACGAAAATGAATAAAAGAGTTGAAGGTTTTCTATTTTCAAATCATCACAGAATTAACAAATCAAATATTCATAAACAACAAAATCAAATACGATTTTCAAGGAGTCTTCCCTTGAAAAAACAGTCTGAAACAAGTTTTAGAACTTTTTGTCCATCAAAAATTTGAGATCTAAAATATTAAAAAAAAATAACCAGATACTGAACAGATTCAAAAATTTAGACGAATCACACACTTATAGGCCAATATGGCGAACTGTGTTTTCAAGCCCAATTGCAGAGGTGCCGTGACAGACGCGTTGAACACAAAAAAATCTGAAGAAATTTTTGGCGCTGCCAAAGATTTAATGCCTGGAGGAGTCAGTTCCCCTGTAAGAGCTTTCAAATCAGTTATTGGCGATCCGATCGTTTTTGATCGAGTAAAAGGTCCCTATGCATGGGATGTCGATGGGAACCGCTATATCGACTATGTCGGAAGTTGGGGCCCAGCTATTTGTGGACATGCTCATCCTGAGGTAATAGCCGCACTCCAGGAAACTCTTGAGAAAGGTACAAGCTTTGGAGCTCCATGCTTACTGGAGAACCAACTTGCAGAAATGGTTATTGATGCTGTCCCAAGCGTTGAGATGGTTAGATTTGTCAATAGCGGGACAGAAGCTTGTATGGCAGTCCTACGTTTAATGAGAGCCTTTACAGGAAGAGACAAGGTTATTAAGTTCGAGGGTTGCTATCACGGTCATGCGGATATGTTTTTAGTGAAGGCAGGATCTGGTGTCGCAACACTTGGGCTTCCCGACTCACCTGGAGTACCAAGAAGTACTACTGCCAATACTCTTACAGCGCCTTACAATGACTTAGAGGCTGTAAAGGCACTATTTGCAGAAAACCCTGATGCTATTTCTGGAGTCATCTTGGAGCCCGTGGTAGGGAATGCAGGCTTCATAACCCCTGAGCCAGGTTTTTTAGAAGGATTAAGAGAAGTAACTCAAGAAAATGGAGCTCTTCTAGTTTTTGATGAAGTAATGACTGGTTTTAGGATTAGCTATGGAGGAGCTCAAGAACGTTTTGGTGTCACTCCAGATTTGACAACAATGGGAAAAGTAATAGGAGGAGGACTACCAGTTGGTGCATATGGGGGCCGTAAAGACATAATGTCAATGGTTTCCCCCTCAGGGCCCATGTATCAAGCGGGAACACTTAGCGGAAATCCTCTAGCTATGACAGCTGGCATTAAGACACTTGAACTACTTAAACAAGATGGAACCTATGAAAGGTTAGAAGTAATTACAAAAAAACTCTTGGATGGAATTATCAGTTCAGCAAAAGAAGCGGGGATTCCTATAACTGGTCATAGCATTAGCGCAATGTTTGGCTTCTATCTTTGTGAAGGACCCGTTAGAAACTTTGAGGAAGCAAAGCAAGCAAATTCTGATCTCTTTGGGAAACTACATAGAGCGATGCTAAAAAGAGGTGTTTATCTAGCTCCAAGTGCATTTGAAGCTGGATTCACTTCACTTGCTCATACTGAAGATGATATAAGTTCAACTTTGCAAGCTTTTCAAGAGAGCTTCAATGAAATCGTATAATAAACAGCCATTAAAGTGAATAAATTTCCACTTTAATGGGTTTTATTATTTATTTCTTAAGGCTACTTATTTCTTCCACCTACAATTACAGGTATATTTCCAGACCCATTACCTGGTAAAGAAGGAACAACTTGTGTCTCCCCATTCCATTTATCTAAAAATAATTTATAAAGAACTTGATCATCAAGACTTTTATTTAATGTGTCATATCTCAATGCTTCTTGTTCCGCAATTTTAACTTCAGTTTGAGCTCTTAATAATTGTTGCTCAGCAATCTGTTTTTGTTCAATTGCAGCTCGGTACTCATCTGCAATTTTCAACCCAGTTAAATCCAGAGCTTGTACATCAACATAGTCAAACTTATTAAGCTCATCGGCTACTGTTTGCTCCACTAACTCTGAAATATCACTCCAGGAACTAGCGATTGTTACTAGTTCATACTTTGAAAAAACCGATTTAAGAGCTTTAAGCAAAGAAGGTTGAATAATTCGATTATATATCTCTCTATCGTTATAAGAGATAGTTTTAAATACCCTTCCTGCTTCATTTGCTTTGAGAGCATATTTAACAGTTGCAGTAGCTGAGATAACTTGCAAGTCTTTAGTTAATGAATCAAACTTCTCGGGTCTTACTTGAGTTTGGACATTAAATGAGTAAGTGTTTTGTACAAAAGGGATTTTAAAATTCAAACCAGGGTTCCGAGAACCTCCGCTGACTTTCCCAAGAGTAGTTACAACAGAGACTTGTCCAGCAGGGACCACAAAAAAAGATTGGGTTAATAGTAAGAACCCTGTAAAAGAAAGGACAAGTAGAAGAGTCGCAGTTCCACCTGGTCCATTCGGAGTCACATTACGAAATGGAGTTGTCATAAAAAAGATTATCTGAAATTAAGTTTATGTTGATTTAGTCATTTCAGTTAAAAATGTCAGGCAGAAAAAATAATTAGTTTAGATTGACCCATTAAATAATCAAAAATTATATTCTCAGGAAAACAAAAATAGTTACTTTGTTATTTTTAAATTCTTTCTTTAGCTATTTCCAAAACCTTTAAATATAAGGCCTCATCAATATCCCTAATATCATATTCTGTTGGGACAACTCCATGCTTATATTCATGCACAATTATCCAACTTGATCTCTCTAATTCTTTTTTAGATTCACCTGATAATTTAATAGCCTTAATAGCTAGCTTCTCTATTAAGATATCCATAGTAAAATTTCATTAGGATTGTTAAAAATAATCAAAAAACTAATCATTTAGAAATCTATCTGTAATTTTCAAACTGAAGCGCAATATCTAAAGAATCCTCCTCTTCTTTGATTAAATTAATAGCCAATTGCAAATCATCTTTACTTTTAGCAGTAATTCTCAATTTTTCTCCTTGAATAGATGGAGTAACTTTTTTCAAATTATCGCGGACGAGTTTACTTAACTTTTTTGCTATTTCTTGTGACAAGCCTTTTTTTAATAAAACATTTTGCTTAACCATGTTTCCACCAATTGATTCTATCCCTTGAAATTCAAAAATCTTCAAAGATAGATTTCTCTTGGTAGCTTTCTGCCTTAAAATATCGTTTACTGATTGAATTGTCATATCACTAAGAGAAATAATTGATATTTCATTTTCCTCAATATCTATCTTAGTCTTAGAATCTTTCAGATCATACCTCTGATCAACCTCCCTTCTCAACTGATCAATAGCATTAATCAATTCCTGTTGATCAAACTCAGAAACAACATCAAAAGAATAAGAGGATGCCATGACAATTTTCAACTCCTGAACTATGAGCTATGAATCATATTATGAACGATAAAAGAATTTTTTCTGTATTTGGTCAAAGAAAATTGAACTTCACATCTCCAAATTTTTCAACTAAAAAATAACTGACAGATATAGAACTCAATCAAAAAACATCAAGCTTACGACCTTTCCCATATCTTCAGCATTATGACAGCTATTTAATAATGTTTCGCTGTCATGAAAGGCAAAACAAATTAGTTGGTCACATCGATTAATAATTTCTTGATTGCAAAAGCTACTTGCCATAGGCAAAGGTAAATCATTATTCTCTTCTTTCTCTATTAGATGTAAAACATTCGCAAGAAGATCTCGAACCTCAGGTGTCTGTCTATCAAGAGTCTGTGGAAGCAATACCGTCAAAAGTGAAGGTTGGACCTCTAGAACTGCTCTAATCACTGCTGCATTAACGCCCTGAGAACCCGAAGTAATTATCGAATGTCCCTCTTGAGCCAAAGATCTAGCAATTAATTCAACAATATGAATAGACACAACGGGGACATGTCTACTTCCTAAAAACGCTATTCGTCTTTTCCCCTTGTCTTGCAACAAGGCCAATTCCTGAGCGAGGGTATCTACCCGACCCAGTGCAGGAAGATCCAGTGATTGACTCAAGGACATCCCATTGCAGATAAACTAAAGTTAGCAGCATTCATGTCTTCAAGAAAAAATTCCTAAAGTTCGAAAGATTCGATCAACATCACAATGCTCCTGAACTAAACGAAAAGCATAAGAAGCTTTTACTGATTCATGAAGACGAACATGCCCAAATGCTTGCTCAATAACCTCAACAGATGAAAGTGTATCTCTATCAACTTTAAGTAATGGAACATCTAATTCTTCTGATCGATTGATTAACTGGGGCAAGGGTTCTCCTGCTCCCGTTAGTATTAAACACTGAGTAGAAGCTTCAAGAGCCGCCAACTGAATATCTGTTCGATCCGCACCAGTGACAACAGCCATATTCCGTCTTTTCCGGAAGAATTCCATCGCCGAGTTAACACTCATTGCACCAATGCTTAGTGTTTCAACCATTAGATCAAGTTTGTCAGAACAACATATAACTCGAGCCTCTAAACGTCTTACAAGTTCTTTAACGGTTACGCTTCTCAATAATGGTGAACGTGGCATCACACCAAATACCTCCAAGCCCATTGATGAAAGAGATGGGACAATTTCTTCCTTAATATTTTTAATCTGTTCTGGATTAACCGCATTTAGTACAACTCCAATTAGATTATCGCCCAATTGATTTTGCGCTGCTAACAAAGCCTCAACACTTCTAGGGTCTTCCCAAGAATGAACTAAAATCACCTTTGCATCTAAACCTTTTGCCAACTGACAGAGACTTAATCCATACAAAATACCCTCATGCATGCTGCCAGCGGCTTCAAGAATATTGATACCATTATCAGAAGAATCAAGGCAGGCCTTTAAAGAATTCAATCCATTTTTAGAATCAACAATATTATTATGAATTCTTTTATTTGCATTATAAGAAGCTGAAAACTCAACTGATGGAATCAAATTTTCTAAGGGTATTTTTAGAGTCTCTCCCACAAACCTAACATCATCATCAATCATCTCTGGAAGCCCACCATTTTCAGCAGCATTTAATTCAAGACTTGTGGCTAATGGTTTCCCAAATCGAACTAAATGATTTGTTGCCATTAATTTTTTTGCAATGCCAAGTATTAAGGCAGACTTACCACTATAAGGTTCACATGATCCAATTAAAAAAGTATTGCTCATCAATAAAAGACTAGACTAGAAGTTCAATAATTTTATAAGATTAGAAGTTATCAATGCCCAATTTGCTTTAAATCCTAAAGAAATTAAATCCCTCATAATTCGAGATTGTTAAGCCTAAAAGAATGGAAACACAAAAATGAAAAAAAGCTCCTCTGTTGAATCAAGGTTTAAAGGCCTGAAAATTGCCATAACAGGATCTTCGGGTAGCCTTGGTCAGGCTCTTATTAAAGAGTTTAAAGAGAAAGGTGCTTATGTTGTAGGTTTAACCCATAGCAAAGAAAAGAAGAATGTTACTAATAAAAACAATCCTAATGATTGGATTATTTGGTCATGTGGAGAAGAAAAACTACTCTCAAGCAAATTGGTTGATTTTGATATCTTAATACTTAATCATGGAATCAATCCAAAAGGACTTATTAATTCTACTGAAATAAATAAAGCTATTGAAATTAATTCTCTTAGTAGCTGGAGATTAATCCAAATTTTTGAGGATATAGCTAGTCAAAAAGATATTAAGAATGAAAAAAGAAAACCCATGGAGATATGGATTAACACGTCAGAAGCAGAAATTCAAATTGCTTTTAGTCCAGTATATGAAATTACTAAACGGCTTATAGGTGAACTAGTAAGCCTAAAGAAAAGCAATTTATCAATAGAAAGAGAAGAAGCTTTTACAATCAAAAAATTAATTATAGGTCCCTTTAAATCAAATTTAAATCCCCAAGGTATAATGAGCGCAGATTTTGTGGCAAAAAAAATAATAAGTTCAGCGAAGAGTAAGAAGTACTTAATAATTGTAAGTCCCAATCCCTTAACCTACTTATTCATGCCAATAATAGAGGGAATAAGAATAATTTATTCTAAATTAATACATTATCTATATACAAGAAAATACTTATAAAATAAACTTAGTCTCCTCTATTAGTCAGTATTTCAAAACCATTCTTAGTAACTAGTACAGTATGCTCCCATTGTGCAGAAAGACTTCCGTCTTTTGTAATGACTGTCCATCTATCAGGAAGAGTTTTACAATATTTTGCTCCTAAATTAACAATAGGTTCGACTGCAAGAGTCATCCCTTCTCTTAAAGTGACATTTGGCAAGTCATTTGTTCTGTAATTAAATACAGATGGTTCCTCATGGAGATTCCTACCAACTCCATGACCTGTGTAATCCTCAACGATGCTAAACCCATTCGCTCTTACATGATCTTCAATAGCTCCTGCTATATCAAGAAGTTTATTTTTAGGTTTAATTTGTTCTATGCCTAACATCAAAGACTCTTTCGCGACTTTACTTAATTTAATAACTTCATCTGAAACTGTTCCAATACAGATAGTTATACAACTATCACCATGATATCCATCATAAAAAGCACCAGTATCTACTTTTAGTAAGTCACCATTATTTATAATTTTTTTCTTGCTAGGTATTCCATGCACAACTTCATTATTAATACTTGAACAAATGCTGCCTGGGAAACCATGATAGCCTTTAAAACTTGGTTGAGCTCCATGCTCTCTAATTCGCTTTTCAGCAAATATATCTAAATCCAAAGTAGACATACCAGGTTTAACTAAGTCTCTAATTTCACTCAAAACAGTTGCAACTATTTTGCTTGACTTACGCATAATTTCTATCTCTCTCTGTGACTTTATTTCTATTCCCCTCCTTTGATTAATGACCGGACCATTATTACTTAGGTTTTTTGATTTTGCAGAAGAAAGTAAATCTAAAAAAAGTTTCATTTTTTAAATACAAAAATGTAGAATCTTAATAAGAAAACTCACATAGTAAAATTCATATTTTTCATCATAACAAGTGAATGGGAGATTTCTTAAATAATGGAAATTGTTTAAGTTTAAAAACTATTCCACAATAGGGATAAATTCATAATCAACTTATAATGCATTTTCACCAGAAATTAGAATCTTCAAAACCTCACTAAAAATAAAGGCAAAAAGCCTCCCTAATGATTGCTTAAATCAGAAAACCCTAAAATTCTTTGAAAAAAGCTTTTTTTTTAATTTTTGATAAATCAAAGGTTACAATAAATGTTTGGTCAATTCAAGAGTAAAAGGGATGTCCGTTGATTCGAAAGAGACCTCATTAAACGAGGAAAAAACAAAAGAGGAAGCGAAGGAAAAAGCTCCTAACTTCTTAGAAGCAAAAAATGCATCTGCATCAAATCCTTTAGAGAAAAAATTATCCCCATCTGAGCTAATTAGTTCTTTTGAAAACTCTCAATTAAAAAAGAATCTTCTTGAAACCTATGTTGGGGATACTGTTCGTGTGGGTGTGAGAATAAGTGAGGGGAACAAAGAAAGGGTTCAGCCTTACGAAGGTGTTGTAATAGCAAAGCGGCACGGAGGTTTAAATCAAACAATTACTGTGAGAAGAATTTTCCAAGGAATAGGTGTTGAAAGAGTTTTTATGGTTCACAGTCCTCAAGTTGCATATATTAAGGTTGAGCGCCGAGGTAAAGTAAGAAGAGCGAAGCTTTTCTATCTGCGAGAGCGGGTGGGCAAGGCCACACGCGTCAAGCAGCGCTTCGACCGCTGAGGTTTCGGCCTCCTCTAAAAAAGTCATTGAATAACAATGACTTAAAGGGATTATAAATGCGCCGTTAGTTCAGTTGGTAGAACGCAGGTCTCCAAAACCTGATGTCGGGGGTTCAAGTCCTCCACGGCGCGTTCTAAAGCCCTTTCTGCAGTTACTTAGTTCAAATAATGGAGTTGGATCTTCAACCTGGCGATGTCGTAAAAGTGCTTGAATCAGCCGCATTAGGCTGGGTTAGAGCGCGGGTTATTCGTGTCAAATCGGGAGGGCGAGTGGTTGTTCAGAGCGATCAAGGCCGCGAGTTCACTGCACGAGGAAATCAAGTAAGGCTTATTGAGCCTGCAGGATTTCGCCCTTAGCAGTCGTTAACTTATTTAGTTTTATTTCATTAACTACACTCTACTTACTCATTGAGAAGAGTTTTTGAAAGATTCAATAACAATGACTACTGATTAACAAGTGAAATACTAATTTGACTTGTGGGCTTTCAAAGCATGATACTCATTTGGTATCTAACTAATTAAAGGCTTAAATTCAAGCCAAGGTCCTTTTAATCAGGACAAAAATGGGACCGTAGTTCAACTGGTTAGAGCACCGCCCTGTCACGGCGGAAGTTGCGGGTTCGAATCCCGTCGGTCCCGTATCCAAACCAATTAAAAACTTTGACAGTTAGGGTAAGACTTGCACCAAGTCCAACTGGAACATTACATATAGGAACAGCAAGAACAGCTCTTTTTAACTGGCTATTTGCCCAAAAGAAAGGAGGTTCTTTTCTTTTGAGAATTGAGAATACAGATAATGAAAGATCAAAAGAAGAGTATATAAAAAATATTTATCAAGGACTTCAATGGTTAGGAATAAACTGGAATGAATCTCCAATCATTCAAAGTGAAAGAGTAAATGAACATAAGTCAATTATAAAAAAACTACTTGATAAAGGTTTGGCATATAGATGCTACGCAACTGAGTCTGAACTAGAAGAAATGAGAGAGAATCAAAGAAAAAGTGGTTTAGCTCCAAGATATGACAATAGAAATAGAGATTTAAGTCCAGAACAAGAATCCCAATATTTAAAAGAGGGTAGATATTCAGTTATTAGATTTAAAATTAATGATCAAAAACTAATTACCTGGAATGACTTAATACGAGGAAAAATGAATTGGAGCGGGAAAGATTTAGGAGGTGACATGGTTATTGCTAGAAGAGCTCCATCTAACACAATAGGTGATCCACTATATAATCTGGTTGTTGTTGCTGATGATTCAGCAATGAAAATCACCCATGTAATTAGGGGAGAAGATCATATTGCGAATACTGCAAAGCAAATCCTTCTATACGAAGCTTTAGGACTGACCCCCCCCCTGTTTGCTCATACTCCTTTAATCCTCAATTGCGAAGGCAAGAAGCTTTCAAAACGAGACGGTGTTACATCAATTAATGACTTTAAAAACATGGGTTATACCCCTGAAGCAATGGCGAATTATATGACTCTTCTAGGCTGGTCTTTGCCAGAGGGGATGAATGAAAGATTCAAAATTTCCGAAGTCTCAAAAGTTTTTGATTTTGAAAGAATTAATAAAGCAGGAGCAAAATTTGATTGGGACAAGTTGAACTGGCTTAATTCCCAAGTAATACATGATATGTCACCAGAAATTCTTTTGGAAAAACTAGAGCCTTTGTTCAAAGAAAAAGGCTGGGAAGTTCCAAATCATAGCTGGGGAAAAGAACTTACAGAATTAATTGGGCCATCAATGGTTTTATTAAATGATGGCGTTGAACAAGCAATGCCATTTTTTGAAGTGCCAGTTCTACAAGCAGATGGTAAAAAACAATTAGAAATAGAAGGTGCAAAAACTTCTCTAATTTACATTTTCAAAGAACTAGAACAAATAGAGTGTTCTCTGTTTAATAAGAATCAAGCCCTTGATTTAATAAATAAAACAGTAAAAGAATGTGAAGTAAAAAAAGGTCTTGTCATGAAAAGTCTTAGAGCTGCTCTTCTTGGGACTCTTAATGGCCCAGATTTAATTAAAAGTTGGATTTTGCTATCTAGATTCAGTAGTGATAGAAGTCGAATCAGTAGATTTATTTAGAATTTCTTCTTCAGCCAACAACCCCAAAAATTTTGCCAAAGGTTGAGCAGTTAATCCTTGAATTCCTACTGTCATTAAAATAGTTAAAAAAACCAATCCCTGAAGTTTGCCTGCCCCTAAAACACCAGCTTGCTCTAATCTAATAGAAAATAATGAGGCAACAGCTGCTGTAACTATTCCTCTAGGGGCAAGCCAACCAAGGAACAATCTTTGCTTGAAATCTAACGGTAATCCAGTAGTAGCTATTGAGACAGCTAATGGTCTTACAACCACCATTAAAAAGAGAACACAAGTTACACCTCCCCAACCCAATGGACTTAGTTCACCCCATGAAACATCAGCTGCAAGCAATGGGAAAAGCATAGTAATAGCTAATTGAGCTAATTCTCTGATTAATTTATCAAGCTCATTAGCTTGAGTAGAGGGCCTTTGTCCAACAACAAATCCTGCAGCAACTGATGCAGGCAATCCAGATTCAGGTAATAACCATTCACAAAATCCATAGAGTAAAAAAATTACACCTAGGGTTAATTGCAACCTGATTCCCATGTACGGTTCTGATCTCAAACGCTTCAATGCTTCAGAAAGCGAAAACCCAGCAATGGAACCAAGTAAAACACCCCCTCCAAGCCTAGAAAGAAGACCCAGCAATAATTCCCTCCAACCATGCAAATCACCAACCACAAGCTCAAGTAATAACAGTGCCAACACAGCACCAATTGGTTCAAGAACTAAACCTTCAGCCTCTAAAACGTCACTTAAAGGCGAAGCGAGGCGAATTTGTTTAACTAAAGGAGTTACTACTGTTGGTCCTGTCGCTAAAACAATTGCGCTATAAACAGCCGCTACAGACCAACCTAGTCCTGCCAACCAATGAGCTGCTAAAAGTCCTGCCGCAAGCGAAACAAACAATCTTATAAAAGAGATTCTTAAAACTATTGATTTGATTGTTTCTCCTGGAAGACGAAGATTTAATCCTCCATCAAATAAAACAAGGCTTACTAGCAATCCAACAATTGTCTCTAATCCTTTACCTAAGTCCAAAGGTTCAACCAAACCAAGGCCTGACCTACCTATTAACAAACCAGATAGCAATAATAAAACTACGCCAGGAAGTCCTGTAAGTACTGACAACAACCTGGCGCTAGCGCCTGAAAAAACTGTTATCCCCCAAAGCAGGCCTAACCGCTCAGGCGTCATAGCTCCCTAGCAATTGAGAAATTAAATAGTATCCATTAAATATACCCAAAACTTGAACAAGTTAATAAACCAATTTAACCTAGCAAAGCTTTAGTTCCAACTAAAGGGTCAATTCAATTAATGCTATTGCTTTATTTTTTAAATTAAGAATGAGAGTATTGGCTTAATTAAAATAATTCATTGCATAAATAAATTAATTATTTTTATTTTAATAGCCTTAAAATAAAAATAATATAATCAAAGATAAAAAAAGAAAAGAGATTTTAAATTTTTATAACTAGGTATTAAATAGGAAACAAAGAGTTTGATAATAAAAGAATAGCTAAGAAAACAATCAGTCCTATAATTGCCATTCTGCCATTCCATATCTCAGCTTGAGGAGTAAAACCTCTTCTCCATGAATTAAGCTCCCCACGGCTTGCAGGCCTAGTAGATTTATTTGATTCATTTCCTTGTTTTAAAGACATAACAAAAGGTTTAGAGTTTTGTTTTAAAAAGGAGGATTTAAATCATAAAGTAAATCTGATTGTTCTAGAGGCCACCGAGCTGCTACTCCGAGTTCCAACGAACTTATATCTTTACCAGAATTTAATCTTAACAAAGCTGCAGAGCCTATCATTGCAGCATTATCAGTACAAAACTCCATTGGTGCAAGAGCTATCTCTACTGATTTCTCAGATGCTTTTTCCAACATCATCCTCCTCAATCGCTGATTAGCTGCAACTCCACCAACCAAAACAAGAGAATTTAAACCTTGATCTACTACACAGCGTAAACTTCTTTCTACTAATACTTCAGCAACCACGTTTTCAAAACTAGCAGCTATATCTTCAATTGGTAATTTTTTTGTATCTAACTTAAGGGTTTCTATTTTACGAAATACAGAAGTTTTCAAACCGCTAAATGAAAAATCATATGGATAAAAACCACCTTTCGGATTTGAAACTCGGCATTTTGGAAAAGAAAATCTATTTGGATCTCCCGATTTGGCTATTTCTTGGATAGCTGGACCACCTGGATAAGAAAGTCCCAACAATCTTGCAACCTTATCAAAAGCTTCACCTGCCGCATCATCATGACTTCTACCTAGTCGATGGTATTTATGAAAAATATCAACTTTTATCAATTCAGTGTGTCCACCACTAACTAATAAAACCAAAAAAGGCGGTTTTGGATGTTTTTCTGATAAATAAATAGAGGCAAGATGCCCTTCCAAATGATGAACACCTAGAAAGGGAATTTGATACAAATTTGCAATGGTTCTTGCTGTAATGGATCCAACCAAAAGGGAGCCAGTTAGTCCGGGTGTAACAGTAGAAGCAATGGCGTCTATCTCACTTATTTTTACTGTTGATTTAGAAAAAACTTCTTCTATTAGAAATGGAAGATTCTCCAAATGCCTTCTAGAAGCTATCTCTGGAACAACTCCTCCCCACTTAGCATGTTCTGCAACCTGAGAAGCTATTTCATTAGCCAATACAACAATTTTCCCTTTCTCATTAGAGACCAAAGCCGCTGCAGACTCGTCACAACTTGTTTCGAGGGAAAGAACTATTGGCATTCGGTACTAGTTATCAATTAAGTTAGTAAATGAAAGCCTATTTAAACAGGCCAACAGAAAGAGATCAGAACTCATGAGTCGACTTCTATCAATTTTGCTATCAGCATTCCTTTTCTTTGGGCTAGCGCCTCTAGCAGATGCTAGGCCTGGTCCAGCACTAAATGCTGACAGAGCTAGCACAGAATTTACCGCTTCGGCATTAATGCCTTGCTCTGAGAATGCACGCTTCCAAGAAAGAGCAAGCGCTGCCACTACACCAAAGGATATAAAAAGATTTAATAGATATAGCAAAGCTTCATGTGGAGATGATGGACTCCCTCATTTAATTATTGGTGCGACTATCGAACCATGGGGTGCTTGGTTTAACAGAGGTCATGAGGGTGATCTCTTGATTCCTGGTCATATATTCCTTTATATAGCAGGCATTATTGGCTGGTCAGGAAGAGAGTATGTAAGAGCTGTTAGAGGACAAAAGAATGCTGCCGAATCTGAGATTATTATTGACACATCTCTTGCATGGCAATGCATAAAGAGAGGAGCAGCATGGCCTCTACATGCTAATAGAGAAGGAAGGAATGGTGGACTAAGAGCGAAAGATAATAATGTCACTCTTAATGGACCAAGAGGTTAAATATATTTATTTATCACCTACAAAAACTTAACTTTTTTAAATCATGTTCCAATTATTTCGCACCAAGTGGTTTAGATCTGCTCCAGTAGTAGCTACTATCTGGATCGTTCTCACAGCAGGCATTATAGTTGAATTTAATAGATTTGTTCCAGATCTACTTTTCCACCCAATGTCTTTTTAAGAAATAAATCAAGGATTTATTTCACTACAATATTAACCCCATTAATCTTTCAATCTTATAAAAAGCATTATCTATATCTTCATTAATAATTACAGCATCAAACTCTTTTTTTGCAATCAATTCTTTTTTTGCAATATCTAAACGTTGTATAATTGATTCTTCAGAATCAGTTCCTCTTCCTCTAATTCTTTTTTCAAGTTCAGATAAATTAGGTGGAGCTAGAAATATTTGTAATCCTTGAGGGAAGGATTTTCTCACTTGCCTTGCACCTTCTAATTCAATTTCTAATAAAACATTAATACCTTTATTAATTTTTTCTTCAACTAGATCCTTAGGTGTTCCATAAAAATTGTTAGCAAAAACAGCCCATTCAAGGAAACCTCCTCTATCAATAACCTTTTTAAATTCTTTCACATCCAAGAAAAAGTAATGTTTTTGGTCAATTTCACCTTGCCTAGGCTTCCTAGTAGTTGCAGAAATAGAAAGCCAGACATCACTATATTTCTCAAGGATTCTTTTTACAATTGTTCCTTTACCTACTCCGCTAGGGCCGGTAAGAACAGTAAGCTTTCCTAGAGATGACATAAATTAATCCTAGTTAATTTACTGACAAAAGTTAATTGCATTCTCTCGAAGTCGTAAAGAAGATAAATGAAAAAAAATCCAATTCAAATAATGGACTTAACAACCCTTAAGGCTGTTGTATTTGAATTAGGTAGAATAATAATTCCAAGCCGATTTGAGAAAGCACAACAACCTGATGCAAATACAATCCAACTTGGTTTTAGAACTTTAGAAAATCTTACTTGGATTGAAATAAGTTGGTTAGCAGATGCTCCAAGAATTGTAAAAATAGATTCACCAAAGAAGATTGGAGATAAAAGTACACTAGCAAAACAACTTCATCATTTACTCTCCCATTTAGCTTTAGTAGAAATAAAACAAACTGGATTTGAAAGAATAGTTAAATTTGAATTAGCTAGTCGACCAGGGAATGTTATCGAAAAAGTATTAATTGTCGAACTAATGGGAAGACATAGTAATTTCCTAATTTTGGATGAAAAATCTAAAGTTATAACACTTGGGAAACAAGTAAAATACTCACAGTCAAGATTAAGGCCAATAGGAACTGGTGATAGCTATATCAGCCCTCCCGGACTGAAAGGAATCACCCCTAATTTGAATGAGTCTTTTAAAATCTGGAAAGAAAATATATGCTTAGTACCAGGTACTTTTGAAAATGCCCTTAGAAATACTTATCAGGGGATAAGTCCATCCATAACATTACAACTAGCCGATATAAATCATGAGAAAGCTATAAGGATAATAAATCAATCTGTCCATGAAATATCAGAAGAAAACTGGAAAAATATTTTCAAAAGATGGACAACGTGGCTGTTGGCAATAGAAAATAATAATTTCAGCATAAGCTTGGATGGTCCAACAGAATTCATTTTATGGGGAAATAATAAGTTGCATGTTGAGAAAAAAGATATAAGTCTTTTTCTTGGTTCATACTATAAGAATAAATTAATAAATAGAAAACTAATAAACATCAAAAATACAATAGAAAAAAGTCTATTCGATCTCAAGAAAGATCAATCAAATCAATTGAAAATCCAAAGTTCACTACTTGAGGGAATAGAGGAATACTTAATAATGCAAAAGAAAGCTAATAATATTCTCTCTTTAGAAAATCCTCAGAAAAGCCAAATCATTGAAGCACAAAAATTATTTAAAAAAGCTAAAAGAAAAAAAAGATCTCGAGCTTCAATCATTGATAGAGTTGCATATCACAAAAAAAGAATACTTGATATTGAATCAAGCGAATTATTTCTTATCTCGTCAATAAATGAAAAAATTACTGATAATCAAGAAAGATTAGACAGAATCATTGAATTAAAAGAAGAGATAGAAGAATATATTTTCATGACAAAAGAAAATAAACCCAAAACAAACTCTAACTCTAAAAGATCTAAGAAAAAATCATTATCTTACACAGAAATTCAAAGCCCTAGTGGATTGTTAATACAAATAGGAAGGAACCACTGCCAAAATGAATTAATCAGTTTAAGAAAAGGAAGAAAAGGGGATCTTTGGTTCCATGCACAAGAATCACCAGGTAGTCATGTTGTTCTTAAATCCTCCAATGGAATGGCTGATGAACAAGACATACAATTAGCTGCTGACATGGCTTCCCTTTTTAGTCGTTCGCGTGGGAACAAAGTGACACCGGTCATTATGGTCCCAATTGAAAACCTTCAAAGGATCTCAGGTGCTTTACCAGGAACAGTTAGTCACAGAGGAGGAAAGGTTTTATGGGGAGAATCAGATAGAGCAGAAAAACATTTTAACCAGAATTGAACTCCAATGTCTTACTATCAAACCCATATAAATAGTTGCAAAAATGATTGACTTTTTGTTAGGCACCCATGAATTCCTTGGAAATCACACTTTTCCTGAATTCTTAATTGGCTACCTATTTGGAGCAGCTTTAATTATTGGCGCACCTACTGTCTTTCTTTTATTAGCTTTCACTAGTGCTTTAATGAAAACCAATGGCAAAATGGGCGGTTATAAAGAGTATGCAAGCTATGGAAAGTCTTCTCTCAATGATTGTCCTCCATTCATTTTACCGGATCCAACTAATAAATAATAAAGTTAACTCTCTCTATTTTTAAAATCTAAAATAATAATTTCTAGATTTAATTTTTAATCATCAATCAATGCTGATTGAATTTATTACTCATTACCTATACTAACAAGCAAATTTTCTATTAATATGATTGAAAGAATTTAATTCAAACTGACTAGCTCTAAAAAAAAAGATATTCCAATAGCTCCTCCTCCATTAAAGATGGGAAGCTATCCTAATTCAAATGTGACATCAGAAGGACTTGAGATGTCATTGATTGATCACCTTGAAGAACTTCGTCAAAGAGTGTTTAGGAGTCTTATCGCAATTGTTTTATCCTCGGGCTTTTGCCTATTATTTGTTAAAAAGCTTGTAAAAACATTAGAATTACCTGCAGGAACAATACATTTTTTGCAGGTCGCACCAGGCGAATTTCTATTTATTTCAATAAAAGTTGCAGGTTATGCAGGTCTCACTATTTCGCTTCCATACATACTTTATCAATTTCTAAAGTTCATTCTTCCAGGCCTTACTAAAAAAGAAAAACTTTTAATTGCTCCTTCAGTTGCCGGTTCAGCTGTTTTATTTTTCTTTGGGATTTTCTTTGCATGGAAAGCTTTAATACCTGCTGCTCTTGGATTCCTTATGAATTATGGATCCGAAGTTGTTGAACCACTTTGGTCAATAGAAAAATATTTAGATTTTATACTTCTACTAATGCTTTCTACTGGCTTGGCATTTCAGTTGCCAATACTTCAATTAATTCTGGGCTTTTTTGGACTGATTTCATGGGAAAAGATGATTTCAGCTTGGAGATGGGTAGTAATAACTTCTGCAATTGCAGGAGCAGTTCTTACTCCTTCGACTGATCCTATAACAATGCTTTTGCTGTCTACCTCGATTACTTTTTTATTTTTTATTGGAGTTGCATTAGTAGCTATAACCTCAAAGTTTAAAGAACAAATTCGCCCAAACGTTCATCCGTAAACAGAGGCAGAGTAATCGCTCGTCCAATTCTTGGCTTGGATTCAACATTTTGCAACCAAGTTCTCACAAACTCAGATTGACCTCCACGATTAATTATTTCTAAGGTTTGATTTAAATTTTTTTATAGGTTTCTTCGTCCATAGGGAAAGACTGTTGTTCTAAGAATCTCCACATCATTTGTAAATAAACACGCTTACCTTTAACCCATAATTTCAAATCATAGGTAACACCCCATCTCCTTCTTAAACAATCCATTACCTCCTCCACTACTAAAGGAACTGAAGATGAGCAGCCTTCAAGATTTTCAATGTTGTATTTATCAGTCATGTCAAAAGCCAGTCTTGGCAGAGATTGATAACCATATAGTGTCCATTTTGGTTTAAGATTAAAGTCCAGGTGAACATCTGTAATGACACAAATGACTTCTTCAGATGTGCCCTCAATGGGAAGGAGGCAGTTCATGAACCTTCTTACTTTTGGCACAGTTACAGGAGTTGCCTTAGGGGCTTTATATCCAGTGGCCCAATTCTTCACTCCTTATAGAGCAGGAGGAGGTGGCGGTGGTACAAATGCAAAAGATGAATTAGGAAACATTGTTAATGCAAGTGGATGGCTTTCAAATCACCCAGTAGGAGATAGGAGTCTTGTCCAAGGTCTTAAAGGAGATCCCACATATTTAATTGTTGAAGGAGAAGATGCAATTACTAGTTATGGAATTAATGCAATTTGTACCCACCTGGGTTGTGTAGTCCCGTGGAACAGTGGTGCTAATAAATTCATGTGCCCATGTCATGGAAGTCAATATGATTCAACAGGCAAGGTGGTTAGAGGTCCAGCACCACTTTCATTGGCAATAGCCCATGTAACACTCGAAGACGATAACGTCCTTTTAAGTCAGTGGACAGAAACTGATTTTCGAACTGGAGGTGCACCATGGTGGGGATAAATAAACTTAAAAATCAAACAAATTTCAATTAATCTCGATCAAAAAATGAGTCACCTAATAAAATTCCTTCTTTGTTCTTTTCTTTTTGTAATTTCACTAATTACAACTCCTCAACCAACATGGGCTTACCCTTTTTGGGCTCAACAAAAATTTGAAAATCCTAGAGAAGCTACAGGAAAAATAGTTTGTGCTAATTGTCATATCGCAAACATGCCAACCAGAGCAGAAGTTCCTCAATCTGTTGCCGCTAATAGTGTTTTCAAAACTGTAGTAGAAATTCCATATAAAAAGGAGTTACAAGAAATTGGGGCCGATGGAAGCAAAGTTCCACTTCAAGTAGGAGCAGTTGTGATGCTTCCTGATGGATTTAAACTCGCTCCTCAAGAAAGATGGACTGATGAAATAAGAGAAGAAACCCAAGGTGTATATTTCACTCAATACAGCGAAGATCAAGAGAATATCCTTTTAGTGGGTCCGTTACCAGGAGACCAAAACCGAGAAATCGTTTTTCCAATACTTTCTCCAGATCCTACTAAAGACAAAAACATTCACTTTGGAAAATATCAAATTCATGTAGGAGGAAATAGAGGGAGAGGTCAGGTTTATCCAACTGGTGAAAAGAGTAATAACAACTTATTCACTTCAAGTAAAGCGGGGACAATAACATCCATTAATACTAACGAAGATGGGACACAAGTTATCAATTTAAGTAATGATGAAGGTGAAACTTTTGCTGAAAATATTCCTGCTGGAACAACTCTATTAGTTAAAGAAGGTGAAACAATTGAGGCAGGATACAAATTAACTGATGATCCAAATGTTGGGGGTTTTGGTCAGCTTGATACTGAAATAGTTCTACAAAGCAAAGCAAGAGTAATTGGACTTATCATCTTCTTTATAGGAGTTGGCTTATCACAAATAATGCTTGTCCTTAAAAAGAAACAAGTAGAGAAAGTTCAATCTGCTGAGGGGGTATAGAACAGCAAAGTTTCAATGCAAAATATATTTTCGACTCTTATATCACCAGGGGCTGAGTTGTTTAAGCTTGGCCCTTTTTCATTGAGGTGGTATGGACTACTAATAGCTATTTCAGTTTTAATTGGTCTTAACTTATCAAGTTCATTAGCTAATGAAAAAGGATTAAAAAAAGGAATAATAAATGATTTACTTCCAATTTTAGTTTTTACCTCTGTAATTGGTGCAAGGATTTATTATGTTGCATTTGAATGGAGACATTTCACCGGTAGTTACTTTTGGAGCTCTATTAATTTTCTTAATTTAAGAATCCCAATTCCTACTGCTTTAGCAATATGGGGAGGGGGTATAGCAATTCATGGTGCATTAATACTAGGATCAATCTCAGTAATTCTTTTTTGCAGATGGCGTAAAGAATCTTTTTGGGATGTTATTGATGTTTTAGTCCCATCTGTTGCTTTAGGACAATCAATAGGTAGGTGGGGTAACTTTTTCAACAATGAAGCATTTGGTATCCCGACAAACCTTCCTTGGAAATTATTTATCCCATATAACTATAGACCACAAATTTTCTTGACTGAAAAATTTTTCCATCCAACTTTTCTCTATGAATCTATATGGAATATTTTTATATTTATATTCCTTATTTATCTTTTAAGAAGATCAAATAAGAAATCTCTAACTCTTCCAGCAGGCAGTTTAAGTTGTATATATTTGATCACTTATAGCCTTGGAAGATTTTGGATAGAAGCCCTAAGAATAGATCCACTATGCCTTGGAGGCGTACCTCCATTTTGCGATGGAGGTATTAGAATCGCACAATATATTAGTTTATTTTTAATCAGCCTAGGAGTTTTTGGAATATGGAGAATATATATTTCCCAAAAAGCACTCCCTGACCCTTCGTTAAGTAAATCTAGAAAATCATGAACGCAATTTCAATTGTAGGGGCAGGGCCAGGAGCTTTAGACTTAATGACAATTAGAGCACAGCAGAGACTTAAGGATGCTGAAGTATTAGTTTGGACTGATTCTTTAATCCCAATTCAAATAGCAAATGTTGTCAAAAATGATTGCGAAAGAATAAAAACAAGTGACTTGACCCTAGAAGAAATACTTTCGATTTTAATAGCTAAATACAAAGAGGGAAAAAAAATAGTACGTCTTCATGATGGAGATCCATGTTTATACGGAGCAATTTCTGAACAAATTTGCAGACTAAATGATGCAGGAATTAAAGTGGAAATCATACCTGGAGTAAGTGCTTATCAAGCGACAGCAGCAAAATTAGGAGTGGAACTTACTATCCCAGATTTAACTCAAACAATAATTCTAAGCCGTGCAGAAGGCCGTACAGGGAAACCAGCCAAAGAAAGCCTTCAAAATCTTGCATCTATTCAAGCCTCTTTATGCCTTTATTTGAGTGCTAGACATGTTGAAGAAGTTCAATTAGAGCTATTAAAATATTATCCTAAAGATACTCCTGTAGCGATTGCTCACAGAGTAACTTGGCCAGACGAGTGGATCACAGTGACCCCTCTTTATGAAATGGCAGAAACTTCCAAGAAAGAAAAGTTAATAAGAACTACATTATATATAATTAGCCCTACATTAAATATAAATAAGAATAGATCAAAGCTATATAATTCTAATCATTCTCATTTGTTTAGACCAGACTAATTATCACAAGATAAATTAAATATATTATTTAATTTATCTTGTGATGACTAATAAATCATCTTTCAAACATAAATCACTTTACAAACACACTAGAATAAGTTTATTAATTGATGAGTTTTTAATTGAAAAAAAGTGAATCAGGGAAAGGCGAGAAAAAAAATCGCCCCAAAGAAAAAACTTCTTTACAGAAAGTTGGGGAATTTCTTAAAGAAGCGCGACAAGGAAGAAATCTTTCTATCGAAGATTTATCTTCATCTCTCAGAATTGGGAAAGAACAATTAATTGCTCTTGAAGCTGGAGATGAAAAGTCTTTACCTGAAAAAGTTTTTATCAAAGCTATGGTCAGACGAATCGCAGAAAAGCTAAATTTAGATATAAGCTTTATTCTAGAAGAGCTTAACGGAAGAATTATAAAAAGTATTGAATATAAACCAGTTCAGAAAAAAAATACTTCTTTAAAGAATAAAAAATTAAACCCAATTATTATGGTAATAATTCCTGGGATATTAGGACTAATAACCTCACTGATAACTTTAAAATATTTTGAGCAAGAACAAAAACAATCTATAAATGACTCTCCGATTCAGTTGAATACCTTAGACATTAAACCAAAGATATTTTTCTAAAGGACAGTAATATCCTTTTCATTATTTTTTCTAACTATAGAAATTACATTGTTAAGACTCCACTTTTCAAGGTCTAAATTTTGACCTAATTGAATTGGTATTAATTCAACCTCAACTCTTTTATTTCTCACCTTAATCATCAAATTCGAGATCAATGGTTCTGGTCTTTTATCAATCGCACATGACAATCTAAGAAGTAAGGACATTTCATTTACTAATTGTCTTTGATTGGAATCAAT
>QBWB01000011.1 GCA_003284185.1 Prochlorococcus sp. AG-315-C08 | reverse complement strand
TAAATGAAAAACAACCTATTTTAGAGGAACTCCAATAAGAAATGTCCACAAGAACTTATTACGATCCTCTACATCAATCTATTACTTTAAACACCAATTACCCTGAAGAAGAAATGGTAATGGAATTAATAGATTCCTCACCTTTTCAGCGACTAAGAAGAATTAAACAATTAGGTCCCGCATACTTAACATTTCATGGTGCTGAAGCAAGTAGGTTTACCCATTCTTTAGGAGTTTTTCACATAGCAAGAAGAGCCCTAACTCATTTAATCCAATTCAATAAAAGTCTAAAAGAACATAAGTTTTCACTCTTTGGTGCAGCTCTTTTGCATGATCTAGGTCATGGACCATTAAGTCACACAAGTGAGGAGATTTTTGGAATAAATCATGAAAATTGGACAGCAAGACTAATTAGAGATAATCCCCAGATTAATAAAATACTCAATAAATATGATAAAAATAATTCAACAAGAATATCTGAATTAATTGAATTCAAGAAATCACCACAACAAGCAATTGTTTCCTTAATCAGTAGTCAATTGGACTGTGACAGACTTGATTATTTAATGAGAGATAGCTATACAACTGGAACAAGATATGGACAATTAGATATTGATCGGATTCTATCTGCAATGACAATTGCTCCTGATGGAGATTTAGCCATTCATCCTAAAGGATTAATGGCAGTCGAACACTATTTAGTAATTAGAAATTTAATGTATAGAAGCGTCTACAACCATAGATTAAATGAAGTATGCAACTGGTTGCTAGATCAAATCATAAAAACCGCAAGAAGATTAGGCCCAAAAGAAGTCTGGTCTGATAAATGCATGGCAAAATGGCTATGGAATCATGAAGAATTAGATATAAACTGTTTTTTAGCTAACGATGATATAATTACTGGATATCATATTTCAAAATGGAAGGATTCTTCATCAAAAAATCTTTCTAATCTATGCAGAAGATTTCTAAATAGAAATTTATTGAAGGCTTTAAATATATCTTCTCTTCCTCAAGAGTCAAAACTAGAAGGACTTTCTATAGCAATAAATTTAGCAGAACGAGAAGGAATAGAAGCAAGCTGCTCATGCGGAGTACGAGAGCAAAGAATTGAGAGTTATCATCCATATAAACGAGGTTTACGTTTATGGGATGGAACCAACCTTCAGGCCCTAGAGAAAGTTTCACCGTTAGTAGAAAGATTGATTAAGCCCAAAGAATCCTCATGGTTAATTTACCCAAAAGAAATTGAAGGAAAATTAAAATCCGAACTCAACAAACTGACTAACAAACAAAACTAAAAATGGACTCAATAAAGAAGAAAAGAATAATCGAGCTTGAAGATAATAATTATTGCGACTGGAAATCATCCTTAAATAATAAATTAAAAATAAACCAATCAAACTATATAGAATTAAATTGCAAGAGTTTATACCTTTCATGCAAAGACATTTCATCAATAATTAAAATTTCAAAAAGATGGAATACTGAAATTATTACTTTTATCTCTACTTGTCCAGAGACAATCGTAAGTACAAGAGCATTAGGTTATAGATCTGAAATCAATGTCAAGACACTATCAAATAATTCAATAGAAAAAAAGCATAAAATATCATCTAATTCTCAACCCATTTTTCACAATGGAACAATTAGATCTGGAGAGTTAATTGAAAGTCATGGAGATTTATTGATTTTAGGAGATGTCAATCCAGGAGCACTGGTTAGAGCGACAGGTAATGTAATGGTTTTTGGCAGGCTGCTTGGAATAGCTCATGCAGGGAGTCAAGGAGATCAGAACGCAAAGATCTCAGCACTTCAGCTTCGACCAGTTCAACTGAGAATTGCAAATAAAGTCGCGAGAGGTCCCGAAGAGAAACCTCAAAGAGGTCTTGCAGAGCAGGCAAAAATAGAGTCTGAAAATATTGTAATTTCCCTTCTAGAGTCACTTTAGCTTCAGAAAGCAGTCTAGAAAAGGCTTCTCAGCTAAAGCAATTCTCAATTAAGTCAAAAAAAAAGCGTAAAAATGTCTTCAAAAGAAAACTCAATGCAACTCTTCACCCGACAAAACTTTTTTCTTTACCAAAATCGAATTAAACTTCGCCCACTTTAGAGACGTCCGTGGCGACAGATACAAGAGTCATTCTTATTTGCTCTGGGAAAGGTGGTGTCGGGAAGACAACCCTTACTGCAAACCTGGGCATTTCACTCGCCAGGCAGGGTGAAACAACTGCTGTTTTAGACGCAGACTTTGGTTTGCGAAATTTGGATTTACTATTAGGTTTAGAAAATCGAATTGTCTATACCGCCCAAGAAGTTCTAGAGGAGGAATGTCGGCTGGACCAGGCATTGGTCAAACACAAACAAGAATCAAATCTTTCCCTTCTTCCTGCAGGTAATCCCAGAATGCTTGATTGGATAAAGCCAGATGATATGAAGCGAATAGTCGAAATGCTTAGCGATCAATTTAAATACGTTTTAATTGATTGTCCTGCAGGAGTGGAAGATGGATTCAAAAATGCAATGCATGCATCAAAAGAAGCAATAGTTGTTACCAATCCTGAGGTTTCGGCAGTTAGAGATGCTGATAGGGTTATTGGCTTGCTAAATACAAATGGGATTAAACCAGTTCAATTAGTTCTTAACAGAGTTAGGCCCAAAATGATGGCCAACCAAGAAATGCTTTCAATTGATGATGTGAAAGATATTTTGGCATTACCATTGCTTGGATTAGTACTTGAAGATGAACAAGTAATCGTTAGCACAAATAGAGGAGAACCTCTCACATTAAACAGTACTAATTCTCCAGCAGCAAAATGCTATTTAAATATTGCCAGAAGATTACAAGGAGAAGAAATTGCGCTAATTGATCCTGCAAAAGAGATTGCAGGATTTGGCGCAAAATTCCGAAGACTAATGCAAACCAAGATTTTCTAAACCAATGACACTTCGAGACATTATCTACAAACTACTTCGTAGACAACCTGCAAGTGCTAGCACTGCAAGAGAACGCTTGCAGCTTGTTTTAGCTCATGACCGTTCAGACTTAAGTACAGATCTTTTAGATCAGATGAGAAAGGAAATATTAGAAGTTGTTGCTAAATATGTTGAGATAGATATGGATGAAGGCGCAGTAAGCCTAGAAACGGAGGATCGAATGACCGCATTAGTTGCAAATCTTCCTATTAAGCGCACTTTGAATGGTCAAATTAAACTTTTAGAGACTGCTAAGGAAAAAAAAGAAAAATCAGAAAATTTGGAAGGAGGCCTTACAAATTCATAAGAGTCAACTCAAAACCACTTATAAATACAAAAATAGTTTTCAACAATTTCACGCATAAATTGGCTTTTAATTTACTTGAGTAGGTAGAATAATTCTATTGCCGGCTTGGCTCAGCGGTAGAGCAGCGCTTTTGTAAAGCGAAGGTCATCAGTTCAAATCTGTTAGCCGGCATTTTCAATTTATCTTCTCAACCAAATAACCATATTCAAAAAAAACTCTTATTTTTATTTAGATTCACCTGAGAGAATCCATCCAAAAAATAAAATACAAAAAATACCAACATATTTGAATTCAAGAATTGAATCTAAAATCATTATGGGAGGCCTTAAAAAACAATAAAAAATTGACTGCAAAACAAACACCAAGCTCAAAAGATAAATCATTTATAAAATTTCCTTTGGGAAGACTGATCCAGTTCTCAATAAAGTCCAATTTCCATTATCCCAACTAATGACTGTGCTTGCCATTCCTGATGGCTTTGGCCAAGGCGTAGGGCTTAACATAGGCACATGAGGGAATTGAATCGAGGCTTCAAAAGCATCTTTAACTGGTGCTTTCCCAGATATGTTTGCACTAGTGGTTGCCAAAGGTCCTGTTCTAAACAGTAATTCTCTTGCAAGCTGAGAGTCAGGGACTCTCAACCCTAGAGAATCTGAATTTTGATTCATATAATTAGAAAAACAACCAATGGTTGGCAAAATAATAGTCAAGGGGCCAGGCCAATAAACTTCCGCCATCTTCATCCCATCCTCAACAGCACAGGGGTGAACAAATTCAAACAAATGTTCCAAGCACCCACCCATTAGAATAAGAGGCTTAATTAAAGGTCTTTTCTTTATTTCCCAAATTTTTTTTGCATATTTGGGGCATGAACCTAATGCAGGAAGCGTATCAGTAGGAAATAGAGCTAAAGATCCTTCTTTTAATTTCGAAGCCAATACAGAAGTTTCAAATTTTGAATGGATCATTTTTCTGATTTACAGCACATTGCGAAACGCTTAATTCCATTTAAATCATTTTCGAAAGAGACTTCATTCAAACCATTACTTTTCATTAGCTCAAGGACCTTCTCGCTTTGATCATGATGATGTTCGAGAATTAACCAACCTCCTTTGGAAAGAGCATTTAAAGCGCCAGAGATAATCTTTTTAGAAGATGCCAAACCATCCTCCCCACCATCTAATGCAATATGAGGCTCATGCTTTTGGACTATTGGTTCAAGATTTTGGATTAAATCTGAAGGGATATAAGGAGGATTACTTAAAACCAGATCAAAACTACCCCACCATGGGAACAGGGGTTCCCACCAATCTCCCAAAGAAAGATGGACATTTGCATTAGGAACAAGGGTTTTTAAATTTTTTTTAGCAAGCTTCAAAGCATCTTTGCTGATATCAACAGCATGACCACTCCAATTAGGTAACTTTTTTGATAAAGATATAGCCAAAGCCCCTGATCCTGTACCCAAATCAGCCCACCTCCCAAAATTTGAATCCTGGACTTTTTTTAAAGCAAAATCAATTAACAATTCTGTTTCTTGTCTAGGGATCAAGGCATCTGAAGATACCTCTAATTCAAAATTCCTCCAAGGACATTTTGCAATTAAATATTGAAGAGGAGTTTGATGAATTAGATGAGATTCCCAAATATCTTCTAATTCTTCAATTGAAATTTCCAACAAAAAGATAATTTCTGGATTTAAAATAATTCTTTGCAGTTTTGACCAACTAACACCTGCAGCTATATCTAGCAGCCAATCAATATCAACTTTCCTTCCTCCTTTTAAAAGCATCTTTCTTCTCCATAGAAGAATTTTCTGACCAGATATAAAATTAGAACCCATAACCAGAATTTATCATTTAAATTTGTGGGCCTTTTTCTAAAAGAAAAAATAAATCTCTAATTTCATCGGGCAATTTACGAACTATTCGTATTGAATCATTTTTCTTACTTACTAAAACCAACTCTAATAAAGATTCTGCAGCTAAATCACCTTCTTCTTTAAAAAAGAAAGTTTGACATTTTAATCTAATTTTATTAATCACAGTAAATTTACTTTTTAATATCACTTTCTCTCCATGCTTAAAAGCTATTTTATATTTCACTTCCAATGACATAACAGGTATCTCAAAGCCTAATTGAGACAATTCAGAGTAGGAAAGTCCAACTTTATTTAAGGCATCTATTCTCCCCTCTTCAAGTAAATTTAAATATGCACCATGCCACATTACTCCTGCATGATCAGTATGTTGTGGAAGAACTATTTTAATTAGTTCCCAAGTTTTGTTATTTTTAATTTTATTCAAAGTAAAACCAAATGATTTACATATCTATATATTAAATATAAATATATATCAAAAGAGTCTTAAATAAAAACAATAAAATCAATAACCTAATGCCATAGGTAGAGATTATTGATATTTAAATCAAGTCAAGATTTATTTTTTTTGAGGCTGAGGGCTCAATCTACCCTTACCAGAATCAGAGTAGAAGCTTGACTTCTCTCCATCTTTTGTCGAAACAAATAAACCAATAAGAAAAATCGTTGGTACTCCAACGAATAAAAGACTTGCGGCAAAGCCAAAACTGGTGGTTTCCATGACCTTAGTTTTTTCTCAGAACAAATATCATTGGAATAACTATATAGGTCACAAGCAAAAAACAGACCTAAAAGTAAAAGAGCCTAAGGTTTTGTAATTTGCTGAAAATTTTCTTGCAAATTTTAGAGATCACTCTTTCAAAGACTTAATATCGCAATGATCAAGACTCTAAAATTTTTGATTTTTCTTGGTGTTTTTCAAATTATTTCCAACTTTTTTTTAATTTGAGCTGATACAAAACGACTTAAAACTACAAAATCTATTAAAACTAAAAAAAAAAACTAAAACAATTTATTTTTCCCAACTAGCTTTATATCACTAGCGATATGAGAATTTACGCACCTAAAATTTCCTCACGGAGTGTCAACAGTCATTTCATGTGGCCACATCCTATGCATTAACTCCATCAATACCATTTACGATCATTCGAGTCTCGCTGCATTAAGCAGCTTCGTTATACGAACCTGACCCATGGGATTGCCCTGGTATCGGGTGCACACAGTCGTTATCAACGATCCTGGCCGACTCTTGGCCGTGCACCTCATGCATACAGCTTTGCTAGCCGGCTGGGCCGGCTCAATGGCCTTATATGAATTGGCCATTTTTGATCCTTCGGATCCAGTTCTTAATCCAATGTGGCGCCAAGGCATGTATGTCATGCCCTTTATGGCCCGCTTAGGAATCACAGGAAGCTGGAACGGATGGGATATCACCGGTACAACTGGAGTTGACCCCGGATTCTGGAGCTTCGAAGGCGTTGCTGCCGCTCATATCGTTTTCAGTGGTCTATTGATGCTTGCTGCCGTATGGCACTGGACATACTGGGACCTTGAATTATGGGAAGACTCTAGAACTGGAGAACCTGCACTGGATCTCCCAAGAATATTTGGTATTCATTTATTCTTGGCTGGTTTAACTTGCTTTGGATTTGGAGCATTTCACTGTTCATCTGTTGGGATATGGGTATCTGACCCATATGGACTAACAGGCCATGTTGAAAAAGTTGCCCCTGTTTGGGGTGCTGAGGGATTCAACCCATTCAATGCTGGTGGTATTGCTGCTAATCACATCGGTGCTGGACTTTTAGGAATAATTGGTGGAATTTTCCATATCACCAACCGACCTGGAGAAAGGCTTTACAGAGCATTAAAGCTAGGAAGCCTTGAAGGTGTTCTTGCTAGTGCCTTGGCCGCAACACTCTTTGTATCTTTTGTAGTGGCTGGAACCATGTGGTACGGATCTGCTACTACTCCAGTTGAATTATTTGGTCCTACTAGATATCAATGGGATTCCGGTTATTTCAAAACTGAAATCAACCGCCGAGTTCAAGAATCTATGAATGAAGGGGCCTCAAAAGCTGAAGCTTACGCAGCCATACCTGAACAACTTGCTTTTTATGACTATGTAGGAAATAGTCCTGCTAAAGGAGGTTTATTTAGAGTTGGTGCCATGGTTAATGGTGATGGAGTACCAAGCGGTTGGCAAGGTCACATCGCATTTACAGATAATGATGGTACTGATCTAGAAGTAAGAAGAATTCCTAACTTCTTCGAAAACTTCCCAGTGATTCTTGAAGATCAGGATGGAAACGTTAAAGCTGACATTCCATTCCGACGCGCAGAAGCTAAGTACTCCATTGAACAAACTGGAGTAAAAGCTACTGTTTACGGAGGAGAACTTAATGGTCAAACCTTTACTGATCCAGTTGTAGTTAAACGTTTAGCGCGTAAAGCTCAACTTGGAGAGGCATTCAAGTTCGATAGAGACCGATACAAGTCAGATGGTGTTTTCAGAAGCTCCCCAAGAGCATGGTTCACCTACGCACATTTGTGCTTTGGCTTGTTATATCTCTTTGGTCATTGGTGGCACGCAGCCAGAACATTATTTGGCGACAGATTCTCTGGTATCGATCCTGAGCTTGGCGATCAGGTTGAGTTTGGTCTTTACAAGAAACTTGGAGACGAAACGACACGTCGAGTCCCAGGACAGGCCTAATCAGGAATCATTACACCTTTACCAAGTACTTAGATGGAAGCTTTCTCCTATGTGCTAATACTTACTTTGGCACTTGTAACTCTCTTTTTTGCTGTCGCATTTCGTGATCCTCCGAAATACGATAAGTAAATCAATCATAAAAAAGCCCTGCATTAGCAGGGCTTTTTTATGTGAAACTAATTTTTCAGATTAATAATTTATCAGATTTAGTCTTTATCTAACAAGAACAATTTTCGTACAAAAAATAGATTTCTTTAGTAAACCCCTTTGCAGAACCCAAATAAATGTTTAAAGTTAGTTTAAATTAATAAAAAAGGGCTGCATGCAGTGCCCATCATGTCAAAACACAGACAGCCGAGTTCTAGAATCTCGTTCGGCTGATACTGGAAGAAGTGTAAGAAGAAGAAGGGAGTGTCTACATTGCGACTTCCGCTTCACTACTTATGAAAGAGTAGAAACAACCCCCATAACTGTTATAAAACGGAATGGGGCAAAAGAATTGTTTAATCGAAGTAAGATTATTCAAGGATTAAATCGTGCATGTGAAAAAACACTTTTAAATACTGAAAAGATTGCTCTAATTGTTGATGGAATTGAACTAAAGCTACAACAAAATATTTCCAAAGAAATTAAAAGCATTGAAATTGGAGAAATGGTTCTTACTCAACTTAAAAAATGTGAATGAGGTTGCATATATAAGATTCGCATCGGTATATAGGAAATTCCATGGAATCAATGATTTCATTGAGACTCTGGATGCATTAAAGCCTTTAGACAAAGGTCAATTAGCAACAGTTCTTTAAAGTAGAACGACTTATCTGTAAAGTAGAAGACTAACTCAATAAGGTCGGCGGGCCATATTGTTTTTCTTTCGCTCTGTCAATAAAAGACAGACCGCCAATTAAGCATGTCAGAGACCCCTTCAGACCAAGTTCAAGAGAGTCCTCAAGTAAAAGATAACTCCACCACGGAGGGAATCATCTCCAACACTGAAAACTCAGAAATTGAAGATAATTCTATTGATGAATTAATAGAAGAGAATATTCCTAAAGATGTTCCTACTGCCGATGATCCTAGGAGCAGGGTTAACAAGAATGATCTAGAGAGTGCAGGTTTCACCCTTGATGAGTTTGCCTCATTACTCAGTAAATATGATTACAACTTTAAACCTGGTGACATAGTCAACGGAACTGTTTTTGGTCTCGAATCGAAAGGAGCAATGATTGACATTGGTGCCAAAACAGCAGCGTTTATGCCTATGCAAGAAGTATCAATAAATAGAGTAGAGGGATTAAGCGATGTACTCCAACCATCAGAAATTAGAGAATTCTTCATAATGAGTGAAGAGAATGAAGACGGTCAATTATCTCTATCCATTAGAAGAATTGAATATCAGCGTGCTTGGGAGAGAGTAAGACAATTACAAAAAGAAGATGCAACTATTTATTCTGAGGTTTTTGCTACCAATAGAGGAGGAGCACTTGTTCGAGTAGAGGGGCTTAGGGGCTTTATTCCTGGATCGCACATAAGTACTAGGAAGGCAAAAGAAGAACTTGTTGCTGATTTTCTTCCATTAAAATTTTTAGAAGTCGATGAAGAACGAAACAGACTTGTCCTCAGCCATCGAAGAGCTCTAGTTGAAAGAAAAATGAATCGTCTTGAAGTGGGAGAAGTTGTTGTAGGAGCTGTCAGAGGAATCAAACCTTATGGAGCATTTATAGATATTGGAGGAGTTAGCGGTCTTCTACATATTTCTGAAATAAGCCATGAACATATTGAGACACCTCACTCAGTTCTTAATGTTAATGACCAAATGAAAGTGATGATAATAGATCTTGATGCCGAGAGGGGAAGGATTTCTCTATCAACAAAAGCACTAGAACCCGAACCAGGAGATATGTTAACTGATCCTAAGAAAGTTTTCGATAAAGCTGAAGAAATGGCAGCTAGATATAAGCAAATGCTTCTTGAGCAGGCTGAGGAAGGTGAAGATCCTATTGCAGTTATGACAATTTAAATTATTTATATTTTGGAATGCCAGAACTGCTGCTAAAAGCTAAATCTATTGGTTCAATTAAAGGAGTTTTATTGGATAAAGATGGCACACTATTAAATAGTGAAGATTATTTATCAGAACTTGCTAAAACTAGAATTGAGTGTTCAGTTAAAAGATTTATTAATTTAAAAATCAACAAAATAAAGATTTTGATCCTAAAAAAATTACTTTTTTCTCTTTATGGATTAAATAGTAAAGGACTCTCTGCAAATTCAATTATGGCAATTGGATCAAGAGATCAAAATATTTTGTCAACAGCAACACTCTTTACTTTATTTGGATTTAATTGGTGTAATTCTCTTGAAATGAGCCAACAAATTTTTGATGAGGCGGATATGTTTCTATCTACTATTAAAATAGGCCCACAACACCAAAAACATATTATTTATGGAGCATTAGATTGTTTATTTTCTCTAAAAAACGAAGGAGTTCATCTAGCTTTAATGACAAATGATACAAAAGATGGAGTAGAAGAATTTATCTCTTTAAACAAATTACAAGGATTATTTAATTATCTTTGGAGTGCTGAATGTCAGCCCTCTAAGCCTAATCCAAACGCAGTTATAGAACTTTGCAAAAAAATGAATTTAAAGCCATCAGAATGTGCTCTTATTTCTGATGCAGATACTGATTTAAGAATGGCTAAAAAAGCTAAAATACCATTAGCAATAGGTTTTATCGGAGGTTGGGGCAATCCCCCTGTTCTTGATGATCCCCAATTCATTCTGGAAAATTGGGATAAATTAAAAGTTCGGTGAAGCAACTAAAATAAAATTCAATTAATATTTCCAATGAGTAAATACGTATTTACTTCTGAATCCGTAACAGAAGGTCATCCTGACAAAGTTTGCGATCAAATAAGTGATGCCGTTTTAGATGCACTCCTAAATGTTGACCCAACTAGCAGGGTTGCATGTGAAGCAGTTGTTAATACTGGATTATGCCTAATAACAGGGGAAATAACCTCAAAAGCAGAGGTTGACTTCAATAAGCTTGTAAGGGAAGTAATTAGACAAATCGGTTATGAAGGGGCTAACGCTGGTGGCTTTGATGCAAATAGTTGTGCAGTATTAATAGCACTTGACCAACAATCAGAAGATATTGCACAAGGAGTAAATGAAGCAGAAGACCACTCGGGAGATCCTTTAGATCAAGTTGGAGCAGGAGATCAAGGCATCATGTTTGGATTTGCATGCAATGAAACCCCTGAGCTTATGCCTTTACCAATAAGTCTTGCGCATCGTCTAGCAAGAAGGTTAGCCATAGTCAGACATCAAGGAATACTTGAATATCTTCTTCCTGATGGAAAGACTCAAGTGAGTGTTTCATATGAAAATGGTATGCCCGCATCAATAGACACGATACTCATATCAACTCAACACAAACCTGAAATTGCTGGAATTACTCTTGAAGAAGAAATCCAGAAAAAGATTGCAAAAGATCTATGGGAACATGTTGTGGAGCCTTCAACTGAAGACTTAAATCTAAAACCATCCAAAGAATTAACTAGGTTTTTAGTAAATCCGACAGGCAAGTTTGTAATAGGTGGACCCCAAGGAGATGCAGGTCTCACTGGACGGAAAATAATCGTTGACACCTATGGTGGATATGCTCGTCACGGAGGTGGTGCTTTCTCAGGTAAGGATCCTACAAAAGTAGATAGATCTGCAGCCTATGCAGCAAGATTTGTCGCCAAAGCTTTAGTAGAAGCAAATCTTGCAGCAAAAGTAGAAGTCCAATTAAGTTATGCAATTGGTGTAGCTAAACCAGTCTCAATTCTTGTGGACTCTTATGGCACAGGAAAAGTTTCAGATTCGGAATTAACACAAATCGTCCAAAAACATTTTGATTTAAGACCTGGCGCAATTATTAAATCATTCAATCTTCAAAATCTCCCAAGTCTCCACGGAGGAAGTTTTTATAGAAATATCGCTGCATATGGACACTTTGGAAGAACTGATCTTCATCTTCCTTGGGAGGACGTTTCGGATAAAGCTAAAGAATTAAGATTTCTAGTCTAAAAAAGCTCAATTGACTTTAATGGAAAATAATCATCTTTCCCTTGGAATAGATCTAGGTTCTTCAGGGGTAAGAATTGCAGTAATCAATCATAAAAGAAATTTATTGCATACTTCATCTATGCAATATTCAAGAAATTTAGAGGAATGGGAAGACTGGATAGAATGTTGCTTAAGATTACTAATAGATATACCTAAAGATCTCAAAAAAAAATTAATTACATGTTCTATAGCAGGAACATCTGGGACACTACTGGCATGCAAAGACAATGGAAAACCTATAGGAAAAGCCTTACCTTATTACTTATCATTTCCTGAATATTCAAAAGAAATCTCTGAACTTTTTTTTAAAGAATGTCCAGGTTTAAGTTCAAGTTCAAGTGTGGCTAGAGCTCTAAGGCTAACAAGCATGTTTGGCAATGAATTAATTTTAAGGCACCAAGCTGATTGGATAAGTGGGTGGCTTTTAAATAATTGGGAGTATGGAGAAGAAGGTAACAATCTAAGAATGGGTTGGGACATTTCTAAGAATTCATGGCCTAAGACTTTTGAGAACTTAAGATGGAAAAAAAGCTTACCTAAAATTGTTCCTTCGGGTACGATATTTGGGAATATTTCTACAAAAATAGCAACTGAATTAAACCTGCCTAAATCTCTTAAAATAGTAGCAGGGACAACAGATTCTAATGCAGCTGTTTTAGCTACTTTCTCAAAAGATAATGAAGGTATAACGATACTTGGAAGTACAATTGTTATTAAAAAATTTGTTACTAGTCCAATTGAGGCAAAAGGAATTTCAAACCACAAATTATCAGGTAAATGGTTATGTGGTGGCGCTTCAAACTCAGGAGGTTCGATACTTCTAAAATTCTTTACCAAAAAAGAAATTGAAGAGTTAAGCCAACAAATTAACCCTATTTATTCTAGTGGAATAGATCTACTACCGCTATCCTCAACAGGAGAACGCTTCCCTATTGACGACCCAGACTTAAAACCAAAACTAGGTCCTAGACCAGTAAGTGACTCACTTTACTTACATGCCTTACTTGAGGGATTAGCAAGAATTGAGGCAAAATGTTGGCAGAAATTACATGGATCTGGAGTAGAACTACCAACTAAAATCATCACTATTGGAGGGGGAGCAAAGAATATTATATGGAAGAAAATAAGAGAAAGAGAAATAGGTATCCCAATAAAAGTTTGCAACAGGCCTCCTGCTATGGGAGTAGCAAGCATAGGTTTAAATATTTTTTTGCAAAAGCAGCATATAAAATCACTTTAAATCAATTCAAATTAGATCTATCTAAAAATTAAGAAAGATATTAATTAATAAAGTTTAAGGTGGTTTTCAATAAAATTAATATTATGAATCAAACTCTTTTCTTATATTAATTAAAAAATACTCATGAACCTTGAACCCCTCACAAAAGAATCAAGCACTCGAATATGCAACCATATGAACAAAGACCATTCCGATGCCGTTATTGCTTATGCACAATACTATGGAGGAATTGAAATTTGCAATAACGCGCAAATAGTAAACCTCTCTTCCGAATTAATGGAACTAAAAGTTGATGAGAAAATTATAAAAATCAAATTTGACCATACCCTTGAAGACTGTTCAGATGCTCATAAAACCTTGGTTTCAATGGTCAAATCCATACCAAAAACATGAATTTTCATTGATATCTCGTAAAAATCAAGGAAATCCCTATTTTTGTTTTACCAAGGTCCAATCGTATTGGTAGATTAATAGATGTTGATGCCGGGATAGCTCAGTTGGTAGAGCAGGCGACTGAAAATCGCCGTGTCCCCAGTTCAAATCTGGGTCCTGGCACCATTATTAAGCACCTTATAGGTGCTTTTTTAATGCCAAAAGCATCATATAGTTTCTTTTTAAGGGTTTTTAGTTCATTAAGGCACAAATCTAGTATCTATAAAAACGGTATGGAAGTGGTATGGAAGTTTAGAAAGAGAAAAAATCTTATTTTTTTGTTGCTACTGCCTGAAAAAAAGTAAATACAAAAATAATTCAATCTCTATTTTTCATTAAATGATCCAAGCGAATCCAAACTCACAACTACTTATAGATACTTCCATACAAATTAAATAACTCAATGAGGACAGTAAAATAATTTCAGTAGAGCAACTGTCATAGATAAAGATCCCAGAATCCCAATGTTTGCAATGTAGTTAAAGTAATTAAGCATATCTTTATCAATCTCAAGGAGATTTTTGTTATCTTATAAGATCTTTTTATTGATTTTACTTATCACCTTATTTAAGTCACTTTGAGTATCAACAGAAGTTGTATTATCATTAATAATACAAGAAAATATAGTGAATTCATTTTCCAAACCTCTTAGTAATTCTAATCCTTCTCCCTTTTCTAATTTACCAACTGGTAGACTTGCAAATTTTTTTAATGATTCCACTGAAAAAGCATAAAGACCCAATTGTTTAAAATAAACCGGCTCTGATGAGCCTTCTACATTATTAATTAGTGGCTGTCTTGATAAATACTGTATCTTTGTATTTCCTTGAATTAAAGCGCATTTTGCCTCATTTGGATCCAAAGCTTCTTGAGAATTAATTGGTTCAACTCCACTAATAATAGAGTTTTCTTTAGTCTCTAGAATTGACAGCATCGATATAATCTTATTTAAAGAATCTGAGCCAATAAGAGGTTCGTCACCTTGAAGATTAATTACATAGTCTGTTTCAATTTGATTAATTGCAATAGCGACTCTATCCGTTCCCGAATTGCATTCAGGAGTTAAAATAACATTAATTAAATAGCTATCACATACAGACTTTATTTCTTCCGAGTCTGTGCATACATATACTGGTAAGCCAGTATTTATTGCATTTTTTGCACAACAAATAACCATAGGGATTCCATTAATTAAAGCTAATGGTTTACGAGGAAACCTAGTACTCATTAGTCTCGCAGGAATAAGAATAGAAGTATTTACTTTCATGAGTAATTAAAAAACTCCTTATTAAGTGAGACCATATTTTATATGGTCTCACTTAATATATCCGACCAGTTTTCCATAAGAATATCTTTATGAATAGTTAGTTAGAAAACTATTCTGATTTCTTCGGTTATTAAAAATTACTTTTATATTAAAAAACTAATAGATTTTTGATGATAAATATTTTTATGGGAGACATCTTTTATACTGATTAGGCACAGTAAATCTTTCAGATAGTTGATTGGCGGCATTAAAAGGAAACCATGGATCTCTTATTAATTGACGACCAAGTGCGACCATGTCTGCTTTACCAGTTTGAACAATTTCATTTGCTTGATGGTGAGTTGTAATCATTCCCGCTGTCCGGATTGGTATTTTAACGGCAGCTTTAACTTTTTCTGCTAAATGGACCTGATAGCAAGGACCAAACTTTAATTTTGTAACTGGTAAAATTCCTCCACTAGATATACACAAATAGCTAACACCGCGAGCTTTCAACTCATGTGCAAGTCTAATGCAATCGTTAATTGTCCATCCCCCATCAAGACAATCATCTCCGGTTAAGCGCACACCAAGAAAAATTCCTCTTGGGAGTATTTCCCTAACTCTCTCAATAACTTGAAGAGGAAACCTACATCGATTAAAAAAATCACCTCCAAATTTATCCTTGCGCTGATTCGAGATTGGTGAAAGGAATTGATGAAGAAGATAACCATGTGCCATATGAACTTCGATGCCTTGAAAGCCAGCTCTACAAGCCCTTCTTGTTGTTAAAGCAAAATCATTTACAATCTCATTTATTTCATCAATATTCATTTGACGGGGTTTTTGCCAACCTTTATCTCTGGGGACAGAAGAAGCTGATATTGTTTCCCATCCTCCCTGATTTTGATCTAGAGAGCTGCCATTCTTTTCCCATGGTACATTTACGGATCCTTTCCTGCCCGCATGAGAGATTTGAAGTGCAATCGGAATATCTGACAAAGCTTTTATCTCTTTCAAGAGGTTTGAGAAAGCAATAACTTGTTTATCATTTTCTAAAACAAGGTCTTTCGACGATATTCTTGCTTTCATCGAAACTGCTGTAGATTCAACCATGAGCATGCCAACACCTGAAATAGCCAAAGTTCCTAAATGACGACGATGCCATGCTGATGGCTCACCATTTATTGAGGAGTATTGACACATTGGGGCAACAACTAATCGATTTTTTAGATACTGCCCTGCTAAATTTATTGGTGTAAATAAATTTTCGCTCAACGACTTAACTCGAAAACAAATTCATTATGTGGATGAAATATTGCATGTCCATAAGCCCAATAAGTTTCAACAAAATAAAGACCTAACGCTTTACCAAGCTTGGGGAGATGAGGGATCCCATCACTATCTATCATTGCATTCATGGGTGTAGCGAAACGCAACCATTCTCCAGTTGGTTGCTCTGAATAGTGCAAACGACACAATAAAGCTATTTCTGGAGAAACAAGACCTAAGCCATGAGTTGATATACGATCATAAATTTTGCTTAATTTTGTAGGTTCTTCGAATCCAAGTGAAGAAAGGTTTACTCGAGCTAATTTAACGGGAATCCTGATGTTAAATTTCTCATTAAGCTTCGGAGAAAAAATATCTTGTACCCATTCACTCACTCTGTATCCTTTAGATAAGAGCATAGCTACTCCCTCTGAACCATTTTTAAATTCTGAATTCGTAAAGACTTTCCATTCTTTAATTTCCTTCATAAATAAAAATCTCAGATAAAAAAAATGACTAATAGTCATTATTAATAATCTAAATATACCAATTAATTGCGCATAATAATATTGGCAAATTTAACATCTTTGGCAATACAAATTTGATTTTCAAGCAACAATTTCAACGCCAATGATTTGACTGATTGCTTCTCCTTGAATGATCTTGTTTCGTAAGTCTTTTTCTCAACAGAGCTTTTCAAAGCCTACCTACCACTTATCCACACTTCTGGAACTTCCCAGGTGACCAAGTCCCCAGAACTTCCATACCAATGACTCTTAAATAAGAAGCAAAAAACAACTCCTCAAGAAAGGTACTAGTATGGAAGTAGTATGGAAGTTTTTGTTTTCACCCTATATTTGGCAAGATCATTGAAAATTCATACCAAATATGGTGTATTTACATCATTTCTTGAAGATGTCCCCCAGTTCAAATCTGGGTCCTGGCACCTTCTAATTTCAACCCAAATTAGATACTATTAAGCACCTAAGGGTGCTTTTTTAGTGCCTACACTAATCAAAATCGGAATTCCAGGTGATGATAGGCCACCGAATCTCGCCCTATCACTAATTCAAATACAGATCCTAGTACTACGAAAAACAATCTTAAAGTTATAAAATCCATTCATTTCAGCGTTTTTAATAGCTTTTCAAATAAAATGTATTTTATAAAAAGGTCTTAAAGCAAAAATCGATTATTACAAACTCGCATAGGAGGTAATGTTGATGGCAAGAAAAATAAAGATCAATTCGATCTTGGGTTAACATTGAAAAAGCATATTAATTAAGAGATGACAAACCTTTTACTCGGTGTACAAAGCACATTTGATTTATCCAAAGTTGATTTCTCCTCTGGCTTTAATGTCAACGCTCCTGACCTTGCAGGAATGAATTTCCTCATGGTTATACTTGCTGGAGTTTTAGCACTAAGACTCGGAACCACTCTAAGAGATAATTAGTTTGCCAAATTGTCTTCCAATCAAATAAAGAAAAAGTAGGAACTTCTATTAGATTTTTCAAAAAGCAATAATTAGTAAAATTAAGTTAAATATTTTTCCCTGTCTAAATAAGTTTAATTTCGTCTTCTTAACAGAAAGTTTATAATAATAAGGACAATGACAACAAATAAGACCAAAAGATCATTGATATCTGGCAAAATTAAAGAATCATAAGCTTATAGATCTTAGACAATAATATTTATTTTTGTAGCTTCTAAAATTAATTGTATTCAAATGCTCTTTGGAATTCATCAGACCTTAATAAAAATGCTCGCAGAGGCTGATTTATAAAATTCTCCTGCAAAATTAATTTAATGACTTAAATAGCTCTATACTTTATCCATTCCATAAGAGTTCATTTAACTTTTAATAATAATACTTTTCCTTTTTATGAACTTCGGCGTATCTGATGATCAGATTTATAACAATGCAGATAGCTTTGCAATGGCATTTGATCTTGCCTGGAATAGTTTAGATATTGAAAACAAAACAAAGCTTGATAAAGAAGAAAAGATCAAGAAAACTTTTGAGAAGATTAAAACTCATCCTTTTCTTATCGATAATCCTGTTGAATCAAAAAATATAGCTTCTTTCAGAATCAACTTATTAGGTTTATCGTAAAATTCAAAAAGTGCTATTAAATTTAATAGTTAAGTTATTTCAAAAATTATCTTCAAAATATTCCAAATACCACTTACAGAAAGAATAAACACCATCTTCTATTGACGTAGTTGGTTTATAATCAACCCAGGAAGAAAGCAAGTTCATCTTTGCAGCTGTTGCAACAACATCCCCTGGCTGAATAGGTTCAAATTTCTTTTTAGCCTTCTTTCCTAAATTCTCCTCTAATAATTCTATGAAATAATTAAGAGGTACTGGGTTGGAATTTCCAATATTAAAAATTCTATACGGCGATGATGATGTCGAAGGATTAGGATTTAAGGGATCAAATGTTAAATCAATACTAGCTGGTTTATAACAACAACGAATTACCCCTTCTACAATATCATCTATAAAAGTAAAATCTCTATGCATTTTTCCATAATTAAATACTTTAATTGGCTGATCATTTAATATAGATTTTGCAAAAATCATTGGTGCCATATCTGGTCTACCCCAAGGTCCGTATACAGTAAAGAAGCGAAGCCCAGTAGTCGGTATTCCATATAAATGGCTATAAGTATGAGCCATTAATTCGTTAGACTTCTTAGTGGCTGCATATAAGCTTACTGGATGGTTTACAGGCTGTTCTTCATAGAAAGGTAGATTCTTATTCCCACCATATACAGAACTACTAGAAGCATAAATTAAGTTAGAAATATTATTCTCACGACATCCCTCAAGAATATTACCAAAACCAACTAAATTACTTTGAATATATGCCGAAGGATTTGTTATTGAATACCGAACACCAGCTTGTGCGGCAAGATGAACAACAACTTTTGGAGAATGGCTATTCATCACATCTGAAAGTAAGTTATTATTTTCTACAGAAATTTGATAAAAAATCCACTCTCCATTCTTTTGAGAAATATTATCTATTTCTTTCAGTCTAGATTTCTTTAATGAAGTTTCATAATAATCATTTATATTATCAATACCAATAACCTTTAAACCAAAAGAAAGAAGTTTTTTGACTAACGCTGCTCCAATAAAACCAGCGGCGCCAGTAACAAGAATTGGTTCAATATTTACCTTGGAACTCATAAATCTTAACTCTCAACAATAACCTTTTATATTTCTATATTATCATACTTAAAAACATTTAAATTTAAAAAGAGTTGCTATATACTAGTTAGCATCTCATGCTAATACTTTTCATAAAGATCTAACCAACTAGATTTAATGGCTCATTAAAGGTTAAAATGAAAAAAATAAATTTCTTTTTATACTTTTACTCTTCTAGCAATGAGATGTGTTCTAATAACAGGAGCTGCAGGTTTTATTGGTTCTCATACATCTCTTCTTCTTCTAAACGCAGGATACAAACTCTTTTTATTAGATAATTTCTCTAATAGCTCGCCCATATCACTCAATAGAATTGCCCGTTTGAGCAAGCTTTCCAATAATGAAGTTAAAGAAAGGATATCAATCATCAAAGGTGATATTCGTAATCTTTCATTGTTGGAAAGAACTTTTTTAACTGCAAAAAGTCAAGGAGAAAAAATCACTTCTGTAATACATTTTGCTGGTTTAAAGGCTGTTGGCGAGTCTTTTGAAAAAGCTCTTGATTACTGGGAAACAAATGTAGGAGGCACTCTGACTTTACTAAAAGCTATGGAAAAGAATGATTGTAGAACTATTGTTTTTAGTAGTAGCGCGACAGTATATGGACAATCCACTCAAGATTCTTTAATAGAAACCGATCCAGTTTCTCCCATAAATCCTTATGGTGCAACTAAAGCAGCGATAGAAAGAATGCTTACAAATATTGCAGGATGCAATTCTCATACGACTCCTAAACAGAAGAGTCCATCAGGCTGGAGAATCGCTTGCTTACGCTATTTCAATCCTGCCGGAGCCCATCCAAGTGGAGAGATAGGTGAGGACCCAAGGAATATTCCCAATAATTTATTTCCTTTAATTAATCAAGTTGGAGTTGGAAGAAGAGAGTCTTTAACAATTTTTGGCAATGATTGGCCAACAATAGATGGAACAGGTATTCGTGATTATGTACATGTTATGGATATTGCAGAAGGGCATAAAGCAGCCCTTGATATGCTTATGCTCTCAGAGCCAATATGTTTGATATTAAATTTAGGGACAGGTAAAGGGACAAGTGTTCTTGAGCTAATTGAAATATTTAAGTTATCTACTGGTATAGAAATAAAATACAAGTTTGGTCCAAGAAGAATGGGTGATTCTGCTATTTCTCTAGCGAACCCTAAAGAAGCATTAAAATATATCAATTGGAAATCAAAACGAACTCTAAGTGATATTTGTCGTGATGGATGGAATTGGCAGACTTCGAATCCTAAAGGTTACGATGATGCATACTCAAAGGATTAATATAGTTAACTATTTAAGCAACATTTCCTGAAAATAATTTCTAGTAATATCCAATCCTTCGATTAATGAAATTTTAGGTTCCCAATCTAGTTCTTTTATTGCAAGTTCAATTAAAGGTTTTCTTTTTATAGGATCATCTTCAAGTTTATCTAGGAATCGAAGATTTAATTCTTTTCCAGATTTTGATATTATCAATTTAGCTATATCCAGAACTGATAATTCTTCTGGGTTCCCCAGATTCATAGGACCTGGGTGAGCAGAATTCATAAATAAAATCAAAGCATCAATCATGTCATCTACAAAACAAAAGCTACGAGTCTGTAAACCATTGCCATAAATTGTCAACTCTTCTCCTCTTATAGACTGCAGTAATAAATTACTAATTAATCTTCCATCATCTAATATCATTCTTGGTCCATAAGTATTAAAAATCCTAGCAATTCTTATCTGAGTATTATTCATCCTCATATAGTCATAACATAAGGATTCTGCAACACGCTTGCCCTCATCGTAACAACTACGGATTCCAATTGGATTTACACTCCCTCGATAGTTTTCTGATTGGGGATGTATAGATGGCTCTCCATATACTTCACTTGTACTTGCGAATAATATTCTCGCCCCAACCCTTCTTGCCAAGCCAAGCATATTGTAGGTCCCTAGGAAACTAGTTTTAGCTGTTTTTATAGGATTAAACTGATAATGAATTGGTGAAGCCGGGCAAGCTAAATGCCAAATCCTATCAACCTCAAGCATTATTGGTTCAGTAACATCATGTCGAATAAGTTCAAAAGAAGGGTTGCCAATCCAATGTTCGATATTTTGTCTCCTTCCTGTAAAAAAATTATCCAAGCATATAACCTCTTCTCCAGATTGCATGAGACGATCAATCAAATGAGATCCTAAAAAACCAGCTCCCCCAGTAATTAAATTCCTATAAGGAGGAGACATCATGAAAATTCCATATTTAAGAACTAATTGTAGACTCTAAAAATCACTCCAATATTCATTATTTACCTATCAGGTAAATCTTTATAGAAGAATAAAATTAATTACATCTAAAAGAGCATAATTAACTGAATGTTTTCCAAGGTTTAACCAGCCTTGGGTAGGAGTCTATTGTGGATCAGAAAAAGTTGCGTAAGTATCTGCTAATTGCTTTGATCGTTGCGGTATTTGTTCTAATAGTGTTTTTAGTACAAAACTATGGGATAGAGCCACTTCGTAAACGAGTCGAAGATATGGGCATCTGGGCTCCTTTTGGAATAATGATACTCCGAGGAGTTAGCGTAATTTTTCCTGCTTTGCCTAGTTCTGTTTATTCACTATTAGCAGGCTCTCTACTAGGTTTTAAAAGCGGCTATCTAACGATCTTTTTATCAGATCTTATCTTCTGCCAAGCCGCGTTTTTTATAGCTAGGAACTTAGGCCGCGAACCTGTTCGTCGTTTAGTAGGAGTGAAAGCGATGAAAAGAATTGAAGGCTTCAACCAAAATCAACTTGAAGGAAATTTTTTCCTAATGACTGGACTCTTGATGACTGGGCTTTTCGATTTTTTAAGTTATGCATTAGGGATAGGAGGAACACGTTGGCGCATGTTTACTCCCTCTTTAATTATTAGTCTTTTAATTAGTGATTCCATTCTTGTTGCTGTTGGAGCTGGAGTAAGTCAAGGGGCTGGGTTAATGCTTGGAGCTGCTTTACTTGGTATGTTTGCACTGGCAACCATCACTGGTTTAACGAAAAAAAACAAATCTACAACTAAATAACAAACTTCCAAATAAGAAAGTAGGTTTTATGCAATATCAAGAAGTTATAGCAATAGATATTAAAAGTTTATTTTTCGATATCATTAATGGCTAAAATAAAAGAACTTTTAGAAGTCAAAATGTTACCCATACCATTTAAGGCCTTTAGAATAGGAGCAGAAAGGATAAATGAAAACCCAGTTGAATATAATAAAACAAGAATATCTGGCAACAATAAGACAACATACAATTTACATATTAAAGGTGCCTGTATGCCAGGCGAGAAAGATAAGTTCACTACGACATCTAAATCAGAAATAGAATTAAGTAAACCTTTATTTAATAATCAGAATATGAAAGCATTTCAATTAGAAAAACTCAATTTGTCTCAAAACAGTAGATTTGTCCCTAATGATGATGAATCTTTGCTAATAGCTATTAAGGCTTCTTACCGGCAAGTTTTTGGGAATATATCAATAATGGAATCCGAAAGACCCATTGACATAGAGAGAAGGTTAAGAAACGGAGACATCACAATTAGAGAATTCATCAGACAAATTTGCAAATCATCATTTTATCGATCATATTTCTTTGAAGAAATAAGTCAGTATAAATACATACAACTAAGCTATAAACAGATTCTGGGTAGATCAATAAAGAATCAAAATGAAATTATTAACAGCTCTATTATATTAAATGAAGAAGGATTTTCTAATCATGTAGATTGGTTAATAGATTCTAATGAATATATTGAAGTTTTCGGAGAGGATACAGTTCCATATATGAGAGGTTGGAATTCTCCAATTGGTTTTAAAACTAGAGATTTTTTAGAGGCAAAAAACTTATCGAAGGCTTTCGCTACTAGCGATAACTGTCTAATCTAGGATAACTTCTATAAGAAAAATAGTTAAAAAGACTCACTAGAAATCATGACTATTCCTCTACCAAAACAAAATAAAAAACATATAAAACAGTTATCTGAGCAACATAAAAGAAAAAATCACAATGATAATGACTGTGATCAATCAGTTTATCAATTTACATGCAAATTTGATGAGTATTGATAAATTCTTCTTAAAAAGCGTTGGTGAATGGAACTCAATGAGGAGCGGACATTCTCTAGCATTTCAAGAGTTTGAAGAGATTCGAAGTAAAATCAAAATAAGCTCCTTAAGAAAAAATGATCCCAGAGTAGTTAAATTAATAAAAAAAAATCTTATTCCTATTCAGAAAATAACTAATCCATATCTCATAAGTTGGGAAGCCAAAAGTGACTGGGATAATCAGTCAGGTCAAGAAAATTCATCTGGAGAAAGTTTACTAATACCCTTAGCAATTTCTGATTTTAATGGGAAAATTATTAGAAGTCTTGGCTATTCTGAGCCAGTACAAATAACATCATCATATAAAATTCTTGAAGATGGAACATTAGTTATTTTTTCAGAGTACAATCAAATAATTACAGAAGAAAGAATATGGTTTATATCTGAAAACTTACGAAGTCGATCATCTGTTACTCGCTCATTAGACTCAAAAGCTATCTTACAGACTTCTTACGCCTCTGAAGTACGTTGTATAAAAGCAATTTAAGAAATGACAAGGAATGATAAAATAGAATTTGCAAAAGTCATATCTGGCAAATTTAGCAATAGATCACAGGCCCTTAAATATCCAAATAAATTTGCAAACATAAATATTTATTTTCTACCATTATCATGGGAGTTATTTAATTGTCATTCCTTTTACTCGGAGCAATGTTATGATTACGCTCCATGGAGTCCATATAGACAAAGTATAAATAGGTTATCATATATAAATAATACTTTTATAATAGATAATTACGAAATTGAAAACGAAATAAGATACTCAGGTGGTGGCTCTGATATACACCTACTTAAAGATATATATAAAGAAAAGCTATTAGAAAAAGAAGGTTGTGCAATTCATTTTACAGAGACAAAACCTGGAAACTATTCTGGGAATATCAAGCCAGGTAAGAATTGCTGTTCTTCAAAGGGAGGGAAATTAATATATACACTAAGTCAGGTAAGAATAAACAAGCAAAGTTGGATATCTGAAGATTCGGGGTACGAAAAAGAGACTGATAAAAAACTTTGGGGTTCAAAATACGGTCCATTAGAATTCAAGAAGATAGATTCATTTAATAAGTTTATAGAAGATAATTGGTCAAATAGATAATAAATTAAACTTGAGTAATTTAAATAATATTAGTCAATATCAGAATAAATCATTTTAGCTTTTTCTCTTACAAATCTATGACTATCATTAATAAATAATTTAGATAAATAGCTATTAGAAGTTTTTCTTTTATTACGAAGAGAAAGCAATGCAGTATATCTATTCACCCAATATGGTGTTAATTCCTCATCCGCAAACTTTGGGAAATACTTAAAGAATCTAGAATCCTCAAGACAACTCCAAACAAATATTGTTAATGATTTAAATTTCATATAGTCTGGCCATTTATTACTTAATAAATAATCTATTTTACTTTCAATAGTTTTATCATAAATACCTTTCTCAAGTAATAATTTATAAGAGCTAATGAAAAAATATATTGCTCCATAATCTTTTTTAGCTCTGTCCCAATTAATATTAAGATAGGACAAAAGAGTATCTGGATCTAAATCATTTAGTGCCTTAATTGAACAGTAACATCTATTGAAATCTGTATGAAAAAGTTGATCAATTAAAAAACTTATATCTAAATCTAAATTAGGAATTTTCAAAGTATTAATTTGAATTGGATCATCTACAATTGCAGAGTCTAGTAAATCAATCAAGCTTAAATTATGAATAGTTAATGTTTCATAAGTCCACATTTTGTCTATAGCTCTAATTTTAAAGGATGGAGAAACTGGTGCCTTTAAAACGAAAGGCAACATTAAGATATTTTCAGAATTTATTATATCTTCAACTGCACAATGCCTATCATTTTGATTGGGTAAAGTAAGAAAATTTGTTAGATCATCAAATCTATCATTCTCATTATTAAACTTCATTAAAGCAGCTATAGAAGCTCCTCTTACGGAAGTTTCTAGATTAAGATCTTCTGAAAAAGATCTTATTATTTCCATTTCAGTTGAAACTCCTAATTTAGCTAAAGTTTGTATAACTATTCTTTTATTTTTAAATGGTTTGTAAAGTAAAGAAATTATTTCTTTGAGGGTATTAAGATCAGTACATTGCAATTCACCCATTGACCAAATTACAGTTTCGACAAGATAAGGATCCTCATTTTTCAAATAAACTGCTATTAAAGGTATTGCCTCTTTACAATCAAAAAAAGCAAGTACTTCAATAGCCTTTCTTCTGGCTATTTTAAACTGAAGGTCTAAATAATCTAACTGAATAAAATCTAGAAGGGCATTTTCTGTTTGTTCTCCGGGATAACTTCCCAAATGGAATACTGCCTTATAATAATCTGCTGAACAATTAATTTCCGTTAATGGTTTTAAAAGTATATCTAAAGCATCATTTTTATTTATTTTTGGAAGATTGTTAAATCGATTATTATTCACTTTTAATAAGAAATTTTGTTTTTGATACAAATGATAAATAGATCATCATTATAAGGCAATTTTAAAATCTTCTATTTATATTTAAAAAAATTTGCCTTAACTCAAAAGCTAGGTCATTTAAATAATATATTATAGAATCTTTAAAAAATGAATCAAGACAATTGAACAATGTCCTTAAGAGTCAACTTAATCAAGAAAATAAAGAAGAAAAATTGATTAATGAGCTCAAGAATCAAATCCAGAGTGGAAAAGAAATTAAGAAAACTCATCATAATATAAAACTCTTAATAAAAGGACTTGGTAATCAGGATGGACTGAAAAGAAGAATTTTCGCCGAGCAATTAGGGAAAATTGGAAACTTTGCATTACCTGAGCTTATAAATGCCCTTCTAAAAAGCAAAAACGTCATAAAAAGAAGAGCTGCAGCTAAAACTTTAAAACTAGTAGGAGATCCCAAGGCTCTACCTTCTTTACTTAAAGCACTCATTACCGATGAAGATCAAGTAGTTCAATGCTCAGCAGCCGGAGCAATGGCAATTTTCGGCGAAGCTGCTGTAAATCATTTAGTTATCATCCTAGAAAACCCTTTATGTTCTGAGATGCAATATGGACTTGCTTCTTGGTGCTTAGCATTTATAGGAGCAGAGGCACCAAATGCATTAAGGAAAGCAGCCGCATCAAAAAACACAAAAGTCAGATCAGCAGCCATATCAGCACTTGAGGAACAAATTAGAACCAATCAAGATCTAGAAGACCTGGTTTTATTAAATAATGCACTTAATGATAGCTCTGAGAATGTCCAGATAGAAGCAATCAAATTAGTAGGAAAATTAAATAAAATTGAATCTTTCATAACTATTCTATTTATCAAATTAAAAAGCTTAAATCCAGAAATTCGAAAAAACTCAGTACTTTCCTTAATGCTGTTAAAGGAGAAAGAAGCTATTAACCCGCTTAGAGATCTACTCAAAGTAGAAAAAGAAGAATATGTAAAAAAAATAATAACTTTAGCTATAAAAAAAATTAATACTACCCAATCAATCTAAAGACTAATCTGTATAGTAAATTAATATCTATCTATAAAAATACTATCTCTTATCATTGGATCAATTAATTCATCATTCAATAGTTCTTTCAGGAAATTGTCAACTAAAGGATCATTTATTTCCATAAGTATGCTTACAGATGCTTTAGCTTTTAATAAGTCTTTGTCTTTAGACATTCTCATAAGAATAGATCTACCTTGCAATCCTAATAGTTTTAAAAGAGAGATTACAGAAAGTGTTATTTCAGGATGGACCTCCTTAATAGCGAG
>QBWB01000010.1 GCA_003284185.1 Prochlorococcus sp. AG-315-C08 | reverse complement strand
GAAGCAGGTCACCAAGCAAAAATGGGTTGGATGAACGCAAAAAAGAGAAAAAATATAGAAAATCTTTTAGATGGTGTACAAAGCGTTCTTGCAGTTGGACTCAATTATTTTGTAGATGTAGAAAAAAGACCAAGAGATTTATTAATAGCTAGATATGCATGGGGGAAGGATTATCACAAATTAATTGAAAAAAATTAAAAAAAGTTGCCAATTTATTAGAACAAGAAAAACCTAATTCTAAATGGAGAATTTGCGTAGATAGCAGCGCGTTATTAGATAAAGTATGGGCAGAAGAAGCGGGAATCGGATGGATTGGAAAACATAGTAATTTAATTAATTCAAAGATTGGATCCTGGATGTTCTTAGGACACCTTTTATCTACTGAAAATTTAATTTCAGATGATCCAGCTCAATCTCTTTGTAGAGAATGTCAAAAATGTATGGAAGCATGTCCTACTAAGGCAATTGAAGAGCCCTTTGTTGTAAATTCAAATAATTGCTTGGCATATCACACAATAGAAAATCGAGATAAAGTAATACCTGAGGCAATAACTAAGAAAATGGGTCACTGGATTGCCGGTTGTGATATATGTCAAGATGTATGTCCATGGAATCACAAAAACATACCAATCTCTACAGACTCCGAACTTCAACCACCTGAATGGATATTAAATATAAATAAAAAAGATGCTTTAGCATGGAGTGACGATGAATGGAAAGAAAAACTTTCAGGATCAGCTCTAAAAAGAATTAAACCTTGGATGTGGAGACGTAATATAAATTCAACAGCAAAAAACACTATTAATTAAGTGGGTAAATTAATTTTATGATTTTCAATAAAACTATAAATACTGGCATTTATATCTTATTAAGTTTATCATTTATAATGATTGAGGTTAATCCAAACCCCTCCAAAGCATTCTTTCCAACAATTAATGAACCGAATACACAAGAATTAAAATCAACTTCTATAGAAATTGGAAAAACAGCCATACAATTAATTAGATTAGGGCAAATTGAAGATGCTACTAATCTATTAAAACTTGCAGTTCAACTCAATCCTGATGAAGAAATTCTATGGATAGGTTTAGCCGATGCTCAGAGAAGATCTAATAAAAATAAAGAGGCAATAGAATCATTAAATTATGCGATTAAACTAAATCCTAATAAAGCAAGTTCATATTTCACAAAAGCTTCTATATATATAAATTCAAAAAATCCTAAAAGTGCAATAAAATTAATAAAAAAAGGTTTGTCATTCAATAAAAAAAATGAAAGAGGATATTTTCAATTAGGTAATGCTGAAATAATGCTAAAAAATTATAATTTAGCATTAAATGCATTTAAAAAAGCAATAAAAATTAATCCGAATTTTTGGCAGTCTATCAATAATGAAGGCCTTATATTTTTTGAATTAAATCAATCAAAAGAAGCAATAAAAAAATTCAAATTAGCACTTAAAATAAGTAAAGATGCCGAACCAATGCTTGCATTAGCAATAACACTCTTTGCTACTGATAACAAATCTGTTAAATCAATAAATTTAGCAAAAAATGCTTTAATATTAAATCCAAAATATGTCTCTACTGAGTACCAATCTGAACAATTATGGGGTGAAAAATTACAAAAAGCAGCTACAATTCTCTTCAAAACAAAAGAAATGGTTAAAGCAGTAGAAGAAGCGCAGAAAAATACTCAATGAATTAATGTTTAACAAAAGCCTGGTATTTACAAAATTAGTTAGTAACCTAAATAAATAAAGTTAGGCCTCTTAAACCAATCAAAGATGGCCCAAGAACGCCTGAAACCCATATCGTTGCATCAAGAAATGCAGCGCTCTTACCTCGAATACGCAATGAGCGTAATCGTTGGTAGAGCATTGCCTGACGCAAGAGACGGCTTAAAACCAGTGCAAAGAAGAATTCTCTTTGCCATGCACGAGTTAGGACTAACTCCTGAAAGACCCTATAGAAAATGTGCTCGTGTAGTAGGTGATGTTTTAGGAAAATATCATCCACATGGAGATCAAGCCGTTTATGACGCGCTTGTAAGACAAGTCCAAGTTTTCAGTTCAAGATATCCAATCCTTGATGGTCATGGAAATTTTGGGTCTATTGATGACGATCCACCAGCAGCAATGAGATATACAGAAACTCGATTAGCGCAAATTGCAAACGATGCAATATTAGGAGAAATAGATTTAGAGACCGTTGATTTTTCGCCAAACTTTGACGGTTCACAACAAGAACCAAATGTTTTACCAGCTCAATTACCATTTTTACTGTTAAACGGTTGTGCAGGTATCGCTGTCGGCATGGCAACGAGCATTCCTCCTCATAATTTGAATGAGGTAATAGAAGCGTTAATAGCAATAATTAAAAAACCAAATTTAACTGAAGAAAAATTATTAGAAATAATACCTGGTCCAGACTTTCCAACAGGAGGAGAAATTTTGCTAAGCAATGGGATCAAAGAAACATATAAAAAAGGCAGAGGAAGTATATCTATGAGAGGTATCGCACATATTGAAGAAATGAATCCAGGAAAAGGTAAACATAAAAGAAGCGGCATTATAATTACTGAATTGCCATATCAATTAAATAAGTCAGGGTGGATTGAAAAGTTAGCTGATTTAGTCAATAATGGAAAAGTTACAGGCATTGCAGATATTAGAGATGAAAGTGATCGAGATGGAATGAGAATTTTAGTTGAATTGAAAAGAGATTCAGATCCACAAAAAATATTAAATTTTTTATACCAAAAAACTTCACTACAAAGTAATTTTAATGCAATATTGTTAGCTTTAGTTGATGGTCAACCAATACAATTAACCTTAAGAAAGCTATTAGATAATTTTCTTGAATTTAGAGAAAATACAATATTACTTCGAACAAAATTCTTATTAAAAAACATAAGAGATAGAGAAGAGATAGTAGAAGCACTAATTCAAGCAATTAATAATTTAAGGGAAATAATTAACTTAATTGAAGAATCTAAAGATACTCTAGAAGCCAAAAATAATTTAATTCAAAGCTTAAAGATTAATGAAAGGCAAGCAAATGGAATACTAAGTATGCCTTTAAAAAAATTAACCGGATTAGAAAAAGACTCTTTGAAAAATGAAATTAAAGATTTAAGAAATAAAAAAAGAGAGCTTCAATTAATTATTGAAAATAGAGACGAGCTAATGAAAAAAATGGTTCAAGAATTAAAAGAATTAAAAAAGAAATTTGGATCAAAGAGAAAGACTAAGTTAATTGAAGGAGGAGATGAGTTAATAGCAGAAAGAATCGCAAATCAAAGACCTAATAGAGAATTACAAAGGCAGCAAGCATTAAAGGAATTATCATTAGATTCTGAAATAGTTATTCACACAAATAATGAGATAAAAATAGTTCCTTCAAGTACCATAAAAAAATTAAAATTAAAAGAAGAATATATCAAAAATAAAGATCTAATACCTACTAGATTAATATGGCCAGTTGAAAAAGCACCAAAAATTTTAGCAATTAGTGAGGATGGAAAAATAGGTATTCTAAAGTGGGAATTTGCTGGACAAAAGCCAGGTAAAATTGATAAGTTTTTACCAGCAGGTCTAGAAAATGAGAAAATAATTAATTTAATCCCACTACCTAATAAAAAAAATATTAGCATAGGTTTAATAAGTACAGATGGAAAATTTAAAAGAATATCTATAGATGAATTTATTGACATGTCAAATAGAGCTACGACGATATTAAAATTAAAAGATAATGTAAAACTTAAAGCTGGTTTTATCTGTGAAGAAAATGGTTATATTTTTATCATTAGTAATATAGGTAGAATGCTTAAATTTAAAATAACAAAAAAAGATATGCCTTATATGGGAAAGTTAGCACAGGGACCAAACATGATGAAGATGTTTCCAGATGAGTTTATTATTAATGCTTTAAGTATAAATGAAAAAGACAATAAAGATATAGTTTTAATAACAGAAAGAGGTTATTTTATTAAACATAATAGTAACTCGTTGAGAATATCTAAAAAAGGAGAACTAGGAACAATGGGAATAAAAATAAAAGATGTTAGCAATAAAAATAAAAGAATAGTAAATGCTTTTCTTAATGATAAATATGTTGCTTTACTAACTGATAAAGGAAGATATGAAAGCTTGAAAAGTGAAAAAATAAAATTAGAAGATTATAACAAAGAAAAAAAGATAATGATGAGTTTGGATCAAAATGAAATCATTGAATCTGTATTTCCTTTAATTTCTCCTTAACATATTTAAGACATAGAGTTCTCCTCAACCCAAGACAAATAATCATCAGTTACTGTTCCAGTCACATAATTACCTGTAAAACAAGATAGATCTAAATCTTTTATTTTAGAATCTTTAACTATAGCTTTTTTTAAATCATTAATTTCTTGATAGATCATTTTATCAATACATAAAGTGTCTTCTATTTGACTTACATTTTTATCATAAGCAATCAATTCATTGCGACTAGGCATATTAATTCCATAAACATGGGGATATCTAATAGGTGGAGCAGCTGATGTAAAAGTCACTTTATTAGCACCTGCACTTCTCGCCATCTGAACTATTTGTTGAGACGTTGTTCCTCTAACAACAGAGTCATCAACAATTAAAACATTCTTATTTCTAAATTCAGTACTCATAGCATTTAACTTCTGCCGTACTGAACGTTTTCTTAAAGATTGACCTGGCATTATAAAAGTTCTACCCACATAACGATTCTTAAAAAATCCCTCCCTATATTCAATACCTAACTGTCTAGCGACTTGCATCGCCGATGGCCTTGATGAATCAGGGATAGGCATAACGACATCTATATCTCCTAATGAAACCTGTTTCTTGATGGTTTCAGCTAATAAATCCCCCATTCTTAACCTTGATTCGTAAACAGAAATACCATTCATTATTGAATCCGGTCTAGCTAAATAAACGTACTCAAAAGAGCAAGGAAATAATTGTGGATTATCTGCACATTGTTGAGAAAAAAATTCACCTGAAGAGGTAATAAAAATAGCTTCACCCGGTTCAACATCACGAACTATTTGATAATCATTATTTTCTATAACCAATGATTCACTAGCAACTATCCATTCCGTTTTATGACTATCTGAGATTCTTTTACCAATAACTAAAGGACGAATACCAAATGGATCTCTGAAAGCTAAAAGTCCATGTCCTGCAATTAAAGCAATTGAAGCATAAGATCCTTCTACCCTTTTATGAACTGATTTCACAGAATTAAAAAGATCTTCAGGGGTAATTTCTTTTCCTTGTATTTCGCTATTTAATTCTGTTGCCAATACATTTAATAACATTTCGGTATCACTTGAACTATTAGTATGTCTTTTATCAACTTTGAAAAGTTCTCTTTCTAATTCTCTTGTATTGGTTAAATTTCCATTATGAACAAGAATAATTCCATATGGGGCATTTACATAAAAAGGTTGAGCTTCTTCTTCTTTATGAGCAGCTCCCTTCGTAGCATATCTGACATGACCTAAACCTATCTTTCCGATTAAAGCTCTCATATCTCTAGTTCTATAAGCTTCACGAACTTGACCTTTAGATTTATTAATATGAAAAACACTTCCATCCATAGTTGCTATACCACTTGAATCTTGACCTCTGTGCTGAAGTAATAACAAACTATCATAAATTTGTTGATTACATTGTTCACTAGAAACGATACCTACTATTCCACACATATTTAAACTTCCTCTATTTTTAGAAATGTTTTTATCAGTAAATTATAAAACATTATTGCTTAATTACAAACTCTTTTATATATAGAATTTTCATAGGTATCTTCTATATCAGCTATATTTAAATTAATTATCGATTTATCTTTTTTAGAAATTTTTAATTTTTTTTCTGTTGTAACTTTACCTATATTTATTATTGAAAATAAGTTAGGTTTTAATATAGAAAAAGCTTCAAATATCTCTTTAAATTCCAATACTTTTTCATCAGAAAGACTAACTATAATTCTTGCTCCACCTTCAGCAAAAAGAATACGGTCAAGCCTTTCATTTGTTTCCGGTAATAATATGTCAGCTCCAAGATTTGAAGAAATACAAGATTCTGAAATAGCAATAGCTAATCCTCCATCTCCAATATCGTGAGCAGACTTAAGAATTTTTTTCAAAATTATAGTTCTCAAAAATAATTGTACTTGTTTTTCTAAATCCATATCAATTTGGGGAGGTCTTCCTGTTTTGAGACCATGAACATACTCTAAAAAACATGTCGCAGATAAAGTAATGCGAGGATCTTTCTTGTTATTAACTTGAAAAGGTAATCCAATTATCCAAATTTGATCATCTGAATGAACCCATGATTTTTTACAAATATTATTTATATTTTCTATTAATCCAACCATTCCAATAACTGGTGTTGGATGAATTGGAACTACCTTATTATCAGCTTGTTTAGTATCATTATACAATGAAACATTTCCTCCAGTAACTGGGGTATTTAAAATTTCACATGCTTTAGTAATCCCCTTACAAGACATAGCTAATTGCCAAAAACCTATAGGGTTTTCAGGAGATGAAAAATTTAGATTATTAGTAATAGCAAGAGGATCTGCTCCAACACAACTTAAATTTCTAGCAGATTCTGCAACAGCAGCCATACTTCCACGTTCAGGGTCTAAATATACCCATCTATCATTACAATCTACAACTGCTGCAATAGCTCTATTTGAATTCAATTCTTTTTTAAAATTATTCTGAAGACGAAGTCTGATTACCGCTGCATCTGCTTCTCCAGGTAATATAACTGTATTAGATTGTACCTGATGATCATATTGATTATATATCCATTTTTTAGAAGCAATTGTAGGAGTATCTAATAACTTTAATAGAACATTATTCCAATCAATGAATAAATTATTTTCTATAGAAATAATACCTTTATCTGAATATTCAGGTAATTTATCTTCATTCCATTGCCAATGTTTTTGTAAATAATCTGGTACAGATTTTAACAAAATATGTTGTTCAATAGGTGTATCATCAGCAAGTGCTGAAGCTGGTATATTAGCAACTATTTTTTCTTCATGAGTCACCCTAACAACATTTTCTTCTAATACTTTTCCTACAACTTCAACATATAGACCCCAACGATTAAATAATTTTTTGAATTTTGATTCAGAACCAGGTTTAATAACAAATAACATGCGTTCTTGAGATTCAGAAAGTAAATATTCATAAGGAGTCATTCCTATTTCTCGAGCAGGTACGGAATCAAGATTTAATTGAATGCCCAAATCACCTTTAGAGGCCATTTCAGAACAACTGCATGTAAGCCCTGCGGCTCCCATATCCTGCGCAGCAATAACGTCTCCAGTTTTAAATGCTTCCAAGCATGCCTCTATTAATCCTTTTTCTAAAAATGGATCACCTACTTGAACAGCAGGTCTATCATCTATTGATGTTTTAGAAAGTTCAGAACTTGCAAAACTTGCACCCCCCATACCATCTCTACCTGTAGTATTACCTACATATAAAACTGGGAAATCAACTCCTGTAGCCCCTGAACAGACTATTTCATCTGTTTCCATCAAACCTAAAGCCATTGCATTAACTAAAGGGTTTCCTGAATAGCTACTATCAAAGCCAACTTCACCTCCTACAGTAGGAACACCTACACAATTGCCATAATGGGATATTCCAGCAACAACTCCTTCTAGCAAACTTATATTTTTTTCTTTATCTAAAGGACCGAACCTCAAAGCATTTAATAAAGCTATGGGCCTTGCTCCCATAGTAAATATGTCTCTTAAAATTCCCCCAACACCAGTTGCTGCTCCCTGAAAAGGTTCAACAGCAGAAGGATGGTTATGACTTTCAATTTTAAAAACAAGTTTTTGACCATCACCAATATCAACTACACCAGCATTTTCTCCAGGTCCAACAAGAATACGTGGACCTGTAGTAGGAAAATTTTTTAATAACAAACGTGAATTGCGATAACAACAATGTTCAGACCACATGACACCAAACATTCCCAATTCAGTTCTATTAGGAGGTCGTTTTAATCTTCTACAAATTTCTACATAATCTTCTTTTTTTAAGCCTTCATGATTTAATGCACGAATAACATCATATTCAACTTTAAAATCGGTTGAATTTATTAATTTATCAAAATGCATATTTTTAGTAATAGACATTAATCAAATCCAGGGGTCCATGTTTCTTCGATTAGAAAAATTACTTTTTCTGCTATTAGAAGTCATTCTATTAAAACTATCAGAATTATCTTCATTTTCTTCGTCTATCCAATCATCATAAAATTGATTGGAAACAGAAGAATCTAGATTATCATAAGAATTTGTCTCGTTTTCATTAACTTGTTCTTCCAACCATCCCTCTAAATGATCAGAAGCTTTACCTGTTATATCTTGAAATTGTGTTCTCCATTGTCTACTTCTATTCAGTAATTCTTCTCTGATACTTGCTTTATAAATTGGTAAATCTTCAAGGCTACTTAAATCAGAGCTAATAGAGCCAGGTTGTTGATCTATGATATGAGAAATTTCTAAACGCCATCGACTGCTTCCAGGTATGGATGGATTGGAACGACTTACCAAATAATATAATATTTTTCCTTTATTAGGTTCAAAAACAAAGTCAGCAAGTAAGCCAATTTTTTTACCATCATTATTAAAAATATGAGCATTCATTAAAGTTGGAAAACGATCTAAAGTTTGTTGATCTGAAATAGATGGTTGCCCTTTTACATATACTTCATGCTCACTAAGCCCTTTTAATTGATCAAGCCTCCATACTTCTCTTGATATTTTAAAATTAGAAGGACTACTTATCCAACCTAATAAACGATGAAAGGATGGGTACATCCAAGGTAAAATACCAGGGCCATGATCAATACCTTTATCGCAACGAACACGATGATGTATTAAATCACTGAATAAAAATTTACTTGGGATTTTCAATTTTAGTTTCTTATTTGGATTGGCATTACTAAATAAATAAAATTAAAAGCAGTATCTGAAGGTGAAAAAATAGCCGGTGTTGTAGGTGAATTACAGCTTAATTTAATAGAATTTGTATCTATAACTTTTAAACCTTCTAACAAATATCTTACATTAAATGCAATTTGAAAAGATTCAGAGTTCATAGTAACTGATAATGATTCTGAACCACTTCCTATATCTTGAGCTTCAGTAGTAATTTTAACTATATTAGAGTCATTGTCAGCACTCATTTTTATAACATTATTATGCTGATCAGCTAAAACCGCAATTCTTTCAAGTGAAGAAATTAAATCTTTTCTATCAAATTCTACTATATTAGAAAAAGTCTCAGGTATTAATTGAGAGTAATTAGGATAAGAACCATCTAATGTTCTAATAGTAATTACTTGATCAGAAGCTATAAAGACTACTTGTCCTTTCTCCACAAAAAGATTAACTGGTTCATTACTATTGAAATTGCTTAAAAATTTTTCAACTTCTCGTAATGACTTTGACGGTAATGTAATTGAAAAATTTTCAAAAGATTCAATATTATTTTCTTCCAAATTTTTATCATATAAAATATTATTTAAATTTAAAACAGCTAGTCTATGACCATCTGTAGCAGCAGATTCAACTCCTTGTCCATTAAAGGTAAGATTAACACCTGTTAATAATTGTTTAGCTTCATCAGTACTACTTGCAAACAAGGTTGATTTAATAGCGTTTGATAAAAATGTTGAATTCAATTTCAATGCAGTTCCTGTTTCAACTAAAGGTAAATCAGGAAAATCATCTGCGATCATTCCACGCATTTGATAACTACCACTCTTACTTATAAGTTCTACCTGTTGACTGTTTTCATCAAGATTTAAAGAAAGTGGGGAATCATTAGATAATTTTGAAACGATTTCTCCAAATAACTTAGCTGGAAGTGTGATTGCACCACTTTTTTCAACAGAAGCATGCAAAGAAATTTGAATACCCAAGCTTAAATCAAAACCTGTTAAACAAATTTTCCCAGTACTCGCATCAGCCGTTAATAAAACGTTTGCTAAAACTGGATGAGTTGGTCTTGTCGATACAGCCCTACTAACAAGCTGTAAAGCAATATTTAATTCAGACTGAGAACAATTTAATTTCATCAAGTTATCTCAATAAAAATTGCTTTGACTTAAGAGTTTCATAGCTATTTCAGAAAGGCAATACCCTTAAAAAAATCGAAATTTTTCTATTGCTATTTCTATTCTTACTTTCTTATAAAGAAATTGAATTAGTAGTAGTAGTCTCTGTGGTATTTGTGGGAAATTAAAAAAAGCCAGTGAACCAATCATTTTTTTTTAATTTTGACTGAGGAAAAATTAATTAAAAAGTGGATAAAAAAGAGTTATCCACAGGAAAATGATTTTGTGGATAAAAAAAGAATTGATTACTATTGAGTTTTCTTTTCTTTTCCCCAAAAAAATGTTTGACTCAACACTTTATTCCTCAGACACTTTTATTATTGTTTTTTATATATCTTCAAAAGCCCATCGTTTTTGCTATTGAATTTATGTCTGGATTTAAACCTGAATGAAAAATCGAATCATTATTGTTGATTGCACATTCTGGATCTTTTAATCCATTTCCAGTGAGGACACAAACAATTTTGCTATTTTTAGGAACTTCATCTTTTAATTTTAGAAGACCTGCTACTGAAGAGGCACTTGCAGGTTCGCAAAAAATACCTTCTTCTTTTCCAAGTATTTTGTAAGCATTTATTATTTCTGAATCAGTTACTGATAAAAATTTACCATTACTAGAATTTTTAACTAATAAGGCTTTTTCTTTATTTACTGGGTTACCAATTCTAATAGCAGTTGCAATTGTTTCAGGCTCCTCGACAGTTTTACCAATTACTAAAGGTGCAGATCCACTCGCTTGAAATCCCATCATTTTAGGAAGTTTCTTAGATTTATTAGCTGAAAAATATTCTTGGAAACCCATCCAATAGGCACTTATATTTCCAGCATTTCCCATTGGTATACATAACCAATCAGGTGCATTACCAAGATTTTCTATTATTTCAAAAGCAGCTGTTTTTTGTCCTTGGAGCCTAAATGGATTGACTGAATTTACTAAAGTTATTGGATATTTTTCTGATAATTCTCTAACAATATCTAATGCTGTATCAAAGTTTCCTTTTATAGAAAGAATTTCCGCTCCATAAACTAAAGCTTGAGCAAGTTTTCCTTGAGCAACATATCCATCTGGAATAATTACAAAAGCTTTCATTCCTCCTTTTCTTGCATAAGCAGCAGCAGAAGCTGATGTGTTGCCTGTGCTTGCACAAATTACCGCTTCGCAACCAGCTTCTTTGGCTTTGCTAATAGCCATAGTCATGCCTCTATCTTTAAAAGAACCTGTTGGATTTAGGCCGTCATACTTGACATACACTTGTACGCCATTTCCAATACGGTCAGATATTGATTTAACTGGTAATAGAGGAGTTGCTCCTTCATATAGTGATATGACTGGTGTTTTTTTTGTTACAGGTAACCACGGTCTATAGGCTTCAATAAGACCAGCCCAATTATTTTTTTTTGGAGCTCTATTGAAAAGTTGTTTTAAGTTTGTGGGAAATGCCACTTATTCAGCAAGTAGTTTTAAATAATCTAAGTGCTAGAGCTTCCATCTTTCAGTTTTTTTAAAGGAGCACTTGAATAGAATTTTATTAAATCTGTTAAAGATTCGACTTTTTTAAGTGCAGTATTTAAAGCTTTTAAATTTAGGGCGATATTTTTATTTGGGTAGGCTTGAAAAAAGTCTATTAAATTAATTTCTTGATTGTTATTATATGAGCTTATTATAATTGCTGATCGAATTGCTTTGATACCTAATTCTTTTGTTAATGTTTTATTAGGATGAATGATTTTAGCTATTCTTCCTAATAAAACTTCTCCAATAGTACTATTCATTAATTTACTACTAACAACTAGAGGAACTTCTATTTTGTATGTTAAACTTTCTAGTAATTCTTTATTATTTAGATTAGTAATATACATTAACTTTTTTAATTTATTGCTTGGTTTTTTTGTTTTTTCAAAATTAATTAATTCATCAACTAAAATCGTTCTACTGAAAGTTCCTTTATAAAGGTATATTTTTTCTGATGCTTTTGCACTAGGATTAATAATTATAAATAAACATAATAAAACATATTTTAATATCTTATTTTTTAAATTCATTTATTGTTCTACCCCTGCAGCAACTTTTACTAGTCTTACAATTCCTTTCTCAGAAGTTTTTTTTATAACATTTATTCCCATTTTGAAAGTATCTGGTTCTTTGAGAATTCTAGGAACTTTTCTAAATATTATATTTCTTTTGAAACCTGTAATTTCTTTGCTAATTGTGAATAAATTTTTTATAGGCTGTATATTTAAACTTGAATTTAAATTGTTTTGAGAACATTTTTCTATTGTATTAGAACGGATTATTTTTGGTAATTTTTTATTGACATTCATTAATGCTTTCCATCCTATTAAATCTATTTTTATAGCTATTGCTTCAGTTAATTCATTTCTAAGAATATTTCCATTTTGTGAGAATAAAAAATTTATTACCTGATCGATAAGTTTTTCTATGTCTAATTCTTGTTGTTTACTGGCACTTCCAAGAAGATCATCTAATTTTCCCCATTTGAAAACGTTTTCTTCAAAGAGCATTTCTTTTAAACTGCTTCTTAGATTTGGATCTTCATCTTCCATTAATCTTCTTGCAAAGTATGGATATGCTGCTCCTAGTATTTTAAAATTAGGATCAACGCTTAATGCAATACCTTCTAATGTTATTAATGATCTGATAATTAAAGCATAATAAGGAGGAAGTCTAAATGGAAATTTATACATTATTCCTGACATATCATCAGTTACGGCTTTGAAATCCATTTTGTTAACTCCTACTTCTAATGCTTGTGTAAACACTTTTTCAAATGCAGGTACAATTGGTTTTAAATCAATATCTTTAGATAAGAATCCTAATTGAACGAAGTCGTTAGATAGTTTATCAAATTTTTTATTTACTAGATGAACTACTGCTTTTATTAACCCTGTTCTTGATTCTTTGCTAATGTCACTCATCATTCCAAAATCTAGATAGCATAACCGACCATCTTTCATTGCTAAAATATTACCAGGATGAGGATCTGCGTGAAAAAATCCATGTTCAATTAATTGTTGAAGACTGCAATTTACTCCTATTTCTATCATTTTATTTGGATCAATACCTAATTTTTTAACTTCAATAATATTGGTAAGTTTTATTCCATCTATCCACTCCATTGTTAGAACCCTTCTGCTGGTTTCATTTCTGTAAATAGCAGGCACAGCTATTCTAGGATTTTTCTTATGAAATTCTTTAAATTTTTCAGCATTAGTTGCTTCATTTAAGTAGTCCATTTCCTCAAATACTCTTCGTCCAAGTTCATCAATAAGAGCAACTAAATCGCTTCTAATTATTCCAATATTATTTTTAAACCATATAGCAATGTTTCTTACTATGTATAAATCTAATGTTATTTGTTCTCTTAACCCAGGTCTTTGAACTTTTACTGCTACTTTTTCTCCACTTTTTAATATCGCTTTATGTACTTGTCCTAATGATGCTGCTGAAATAGGTTCTTTATCTATTTGTTTAAAGATATTTTCTATTGTATTTTCCAAATCTTCTTCAATACAAGCCATAGCAAGTTTGCTTTCAAATCCCGGTAATTGATCTTGTAGTTGTGCAAGCTCATTTAAAAAGATTTGTGGAACAATGTCTGGTCTTGTAGAGAGTGCTTGGCCAGCTTTAATAAATGCAGGTCCAAGATCTACAAGTAAATTAGTAAATTCTTTTGCTCTAGTTACTTTTATCTCGTTTTTTTCAAGTAAGCCAGTTATTTTGTCCCATCCGATTCTTATTAAAAACAAACCTATTGGTAAAAGAGTTTGCCAAAGTCGTCGAAGTAGACGAATTGGATTTTTTTTGTAAATTGAAGCAATGGCTTCGGGGTCATACTCAAGCAACCCAGAAGCTTCAATAAAATCGCTTAATTCTTTTCCCATCACATTATGGCGATGTTCTACATCCCTTCTAATTCATTCTGTGCCTTGCTTGTGTCTTTTTGGTTAATTTAAGTCATGCTAATTAGTCTTCGACTAGAAAATATAGCTCTTTTTGGGAGTCAAGAAATCGTATTTGATAAAGGTTTTACTGTTTTTACAGGTCAAACTGGATCTGGTAAATCAATTTTTATAAATGCTATAAATATTCTTCTTTCTCCTAAACAAACATCTTCTGATAACAAAATTGTTAAGAGTGGCTCTTCTTTTTCATCAATTGAGGGTGTTTTTTTAATTTTGCCTTCTGTCGAAACTTGGTTGCGTAAGGAAGAAATTGAAATAGACGATGATTTAATAGTTACAAGAGAATGGCGATTAAAGGATAATAAGTATAAATCTAGATTTAGGGTTAATGGTTCAATTGTGAATCGAGAGCAGATTTTAAATTTAAGATCTTTATTATTAGATTTTACATTACAGGGATCTTCCAATTTATTAAGCAACTCTAATCGACAACTTGATTTGCTAGATTGCTTTGCTTCCCAAAAACTTAAAAAATCTATATTTAATGTAAAAAATGCTTGGATAGCTTGGAATGATGCCTTTATAAAATTAAAAGACTATCAGGATAAAATTAATGATTTGAATATTGAACGTAAAGAAATCAAATATATTTTTGATGATTTAAATAAATTAGAATTATCTGATCCATATGAAGATATTAAACTTATAAAAGACCAGGATCGTTTATCAAACCTCTTTCGACTTCAAGAGGGAGTAAACTCTATTCTATATAGATTAAATGAAGGATTAGATGAACAACCTTCTCTTTTAGATCATATGAATTATTGTTTAAATGAATTGAAAATTATTTCTAAATTAGATACTTCGCTTGAATCAATTTTAGAAATTATTAGTAATTTAAATACTAGTTTTAATGATTTGTTATTTGAATTAAAAGAATATCAATTTAGTCTAGAGATAGATCCCGCTTCTTTAAATGATTTACAATATCGGCTTTCTATTCTTAAAAGATCTCAAAAAAAATATCAACGCAGTTTGCCTGAACTCATTAAATATCAAGATCAATTAAAAAAATGAATTATTAATCAATAAAAATTCTGATAATTTAGAAAATCTATTTACTTTAGAAAAAGATAGTAGAAAAATTAGAGATAGTTTTAATTCTAAACTTTCTCAGACAAGAAAAGATATTGCTTGTCAATTTGAAAGCAAATTAATCAAATATTTAAATGAATTAGGAATGCCTAATGTTCGTTTCAAAGTAGCTTTTGAGACTTGCGAGCCAAATTGTAATGGAATTGATAAAGTGGATTTTATGTTTTCTGCTAATCCAGGGCTTCCTTTGTCTCCACTTGCGGAAATTGCTTCAGGTGGTGAAAAATCAAGAGTAATGCTTGCGATAAAATCAATTTTTTCTGCGGTAGATGGAACGAATCTTTTAGTTTTCGATGAAATTGATTCGGGTGTTAGTGGTTCAGCCAGTGCTTGTATTGCTAAATTGCTTAATAAAATTTCAAGATATCGACAAGTTTTTTGTGTGACTCATCAACCGTTAATTGCCGCCAATGCAGATCACCATTTTTCATTTAAAAAGATTGTTGAAAGGGGTAAAACTAGTTCCAACCTGAAGAAATTAGACGAAATAGAGGATCGTAAATTGGAATTAGCTTCTTTAGCAGGAGGAGAATTAATGGAAGCTTTGGCTTATGCAGCGAGCTTGCTGGAACATAGAGCCGCATGATGTGCCTCTTTTTATATACAATTAAAGATTAAAATTTTTCCTTCCTAATGGGAAGCTCAGACTCCAAATCTAAAAAGAGCACTTTGACTGATTCCGCGAAGGAGGAAATCATAGTTATTCGTGGAGCAAGGCAACACAATTTAAAAAATGTAGATTTATCAATTCCAAGAAATAAATTAGTTGTTTTTACTGGAGTCAGTGGAAGTGGGAAAAGCTCTTTAGCCTTCGATACTATTTTCGCGGAAGGTCAAAGACGATATGTTGAGAGCTTGTCAGCTTATGCAAGACAATTTTTAGGACAAGTTGATAAACCTGATGTAGACGCAATTGAAGGTTTATCTCCGGCTATTTCAATTGATCAAAAATCAACGAGTCATAACCCTCGTTCAACAGTTGGAACGGTAACTGAAATACAAGATTATCTGCGTTTGCTTTTTGGTAGGGCTGGAGAGCCTCATTGTCCAGAATGCTCAAGGCCAATTAAGCCTCAGACCATTGATGAGATGGTTGATCAAATAATGACTCTTCCAGAAGGAACACGGTTCCAATTACTTGCTCCAGTAGTTCGTGGCAAGAAAGGAACACATTCAAAATTACTTTCGGGGCTTGCGGCAGAAGGTTTTGTTCGAGTAAGAATTAATAAGGAGGTTCGAGAACTAGCAGATAATATTGAACTTGATAAAAATCATACACATGCAATTGAAGTTGTTGTTGATAGATTAATTTCTAGAAAAGGATTAGAAGAAAGGTTAACTGATTCTTTAAGTACTACTTTAAAAAGGGGAGATGGTTTAGCAATAGTAGAAGTTGTTCCTAAAAAGGGCGAACAACTTTCTGAAGATCTTGATAGAGAAAGATTATATTCAGAGAATTTTGCCTGCCCAGTTCATGGAGCAGTTATAGAAGAATTATCTCCTCGATTGTTTTCATTTAATAGTCCATATGGTGCTTGTCCTGATTGTCATGGTTTAGGACATTCAAAAAAATTTACTTTTGAACGAGTTGTTCCTGATCCATCTTTACCGGTTTATGCTGCTGTTGCTCCATGGAGTGATAAAGATAATTCATATTACTTTTCATTGTTATATTCTGTCGGAGAGGCATTTGGTTTTGAAATAAAATCACCTTGGAAAGATTTAAGCGAAGATCAAAAGAATATTTTATTAAATGGTAGTAAAGAACCTATTCTGATAAAAGTTGATAGTAGATATAAACAAGATTCAGGATTTAAGAGACCTTTTGAAGGAATTCTACCAATTTTAGAAAGACAATTAAAAGATGCTAATGGTGAATCTGTTAGACAAAAACTTGAAAAATATCTTGAATTAGTTCCGTGTTCAACTTGTGTAGGGAAAAGATTACGTCCTGAGGCTTTGGCAGTAAAGCTTGGACCATATTCTATTACTGAATTGACAACATGTAGTGTTTCTCAAACCCTACAAGATATTGAAGAATTAATGGGTTTAAAAAAATCTAAGAATTCAAAGAAATTACTTTCTAACAGACAAATTCAGATTGGAGAACTTGTTTTAAAAGAAATACGCTTACGCCTTAAATTTCTTTTAGATGTTGGACTTGATTATTTAACTTTAGATAGACCTGCAATGACTTTATCGGGCGGAGAGGCTCAAAGAATTCGACTTGCGACACAAATAGGAGCAGGTCTTACAGGGGTTCTCTATGTCTTAGATGAGCCAAGTATTGGCTTACACCAAAGAGATAATGATAGGCTTTTGTCTACATTAAAAAGATTACGAGACCTAGGAAATACTTTGGTTGTTGTTGAGCATGATGAAGATACAATTCGTGCTGCTGATTATCTAGTTGATATTGGTCCAGGAGCTGGTATTCATGGAGGTGAAGTTGTTGCAGAAGGGTCTTTAGATGGTTTATTAGCATCAAAAGATTCATTAACTGGTGCTTATTTAAGTGGGCGGTTATCAATTCCTACACCTATCAAGAGGAGAGATTCGAATACGAGAAAATTACGTTTAATTGATTGCAATAAGAATAATTTACAAGATGTTTCTGTAGATTTTCCGCTAGGAAGATTAGTTGCTGTAACTGGTGTTAGTGGTAGTGGAAAAAGCACTTTAATTAATGAATTATTGCATCCTGCTTTAAATCACTCTTTAGGATTAAAAGTGCCTTTTCCTAAAGGTTTAAAAGAACTGAAGGGTATTAAATCTATTGATAAAGTTATTGTTATCGATCAGTCTCCTATAGGAAGAACTCCAAGATCAAATCCTGCTACATATACAGGTGCATTTGATCCTATTCGTCAGATTTTTACAGCTTCAGTTGAAGCAAAAGCTAGAGGATATCAAGCTGGTCAATTTAGTTTCAATGTAAAAGGAGGTAGATGTGAAGCGTGTAGGGGTCAAGGCGTAAATGTAATTGAAATGAACTTTCTTCCAGATGTATATGTGCAATGTGATGTTTGTAAAGGGGCTAGATTCAATAGAGAAACTCTACAAGTTAAATATAAAAATTATTCCATTTCTGATGTTTTAGAAATGACAGTTGAGCAAGCTGTAGATGTTTTTTCTGCTATACCACAAGCCTCAGATAGATTACGAACTTTATTAGATGTTGGTCTTGGTTATATAAAGCTTGGCCAACCAGCTCCAACTTTATCTGGAGGGGAAGCTCAAAGAGTAAAACTTGCCACAGAGTTAGCAAGAAGAGCGACTGGTAAAACTTTATACTTAATTGATGAACCTACTACCGGTTTAAGTTTTTTTGATGTTCATAAATTAATGGACGTTATACAAAGATTGGTTGATAAAGGAAATTCTATAATTGTTATTGAACATAATTTAGATGTTATTCGATGCTCAGATTGGATTATTGATATGGGTCCGGAAGGAGGCAATAAAGGAGGTGAAATTATCGCTGAAGGAACTCCTGAAGAGATTGCAATGAACTCTCAAAGTTATACAGGAAATTATCTAAAAAAAGTTTTGAAGCTTCATCCCCCAAAACCAAGTAAATAATTAGGTTTTTGTTAATGTTTAGATATATTCCTTAATAATTGAAAATTATATAAAATTTTTTCAGTCATGTTTTTAGCCTAAAATATAGTTTCAGACTATCTTTTCTCTGGTTTGCTTCAATAGAAAGTAGATTTATTATGCTTTCTTTATATTTGAAGTGTAGAAAATCAATTATTTATCATTCAATTTATTGAGGTTTTTGTTTGGGTTTAAGACTTCTACATTTAAACTTACATGGTTTAATTCGTGCACAGGATCTTGAGCTTGGTCGTGATTCAGATACAGGTGGACAAACTTTATATGTTTTAGAATTAGTAAAAGGACTTGCAGCAAGACCAGAAGTCGAAAAAGTGCAGTTAATTACAAGATTAATAATTGATAGACGAATATCTTCTGATTATTCAAATCCGTTTGAAAAAATATCTAATTGTGCTGAAATTATTAGATTGCCATTTGGCCCTAAGCGTTATATACGTAAGGAGCTTTTATGGCCTTTTTTAGATGATCTTGCTGATCAAATAGTTCAAAGACTTCAGCACGAAAAGCAATTACCTGATTGGATTCATGCTCATTATGCTGATGCTGGTTATGTAGGAGCATTGGTAAGTAGAAGACTAGGTATACCTCTAGTTTTTACTGGTCATTCATTAGGACGAGAAAAGCAAAGAAGATTATTGGCGGGTGGTGTAGATCATGATCAAATAGAACAAAGTTATTCAATCAGTAAACGAATTGATGCCGAAGAGCTGGCATTAGCACATTCCAATTTAGTAATTACAAGTACTCGTCAGGAATCTGAGCAGCAATATTCTCGTTATGGAAGATTTAATTCTAAACATGTTGAAATTATTCCTCCTGGTGTTGATTCAAATCGTTTTCATCCCATTAATTCGAATTTAGAAAATTTAGAAGTAGATGCATTAGTAGCGCCTTTTCTTAGAGACAAAAATCTTTCTCCACTGTTGGCTATATCTAGAGCGGTTAGAAGAAAAAATATTCCTGCTTTAATTGAGGCATTTGGTCGCTCACCAGTTTTACAACAAAGACATAATCTTGTTTTGATTTTGGGGTGTCGTGAAGATTCACGTAATCTTGAAAAACAGCAAAAAGACGTATTTCAACAAATTTTTGAGCTAGTTGATAAATATAATTTATATGGGAAAGTTGCTTATCCAAAACAACATAGAAGAGATCAAATACCTGCTATTTATCGTTGGGCTTCGAATAAAAAAGGACTTTTTGTTAATCCTGCTTTGACAGAGCCTTTTGGCTTGACTTTGTTAGAGGCTGCAGCGTGTGGTTTGCCAATGGTTGCTACTGATGATGGTGGACCGAGAGATATTCTTTCTCGATGTGAAAATGGAGTTTTAGTAGATGTAACAGATTTAGAATCTTTACAGGACGCTTTAGAGAATGCAGGTTCAAATCATTTGCAGTGGAAGAAGTGGAGCAATAATGGAATTGAAGCTATAAGTCGTCATTTCAGCTGGGATGCACATATATGTAATTACATCGCATTGATGCAGAAGCGTTTGAAATCTTTCAAACCTTTGTATTGGAAACGGGGCATTCAAAAAGATAAGAGTCGTATCGGTCAAAAATTATTAGTCCTTGATTTAGATAGCAGCCTGGAGCATTCTCAACCTCAGGGGTTATTAAATTTGAGAAAAAGTCTAAAAGAAGCTTCCCCAGGGCTTGAAAATCGATTAGGTGTGCTGACTGGTCGATCAATAAAAGCTGCTCGTTATAGATATTCAGAATTACATTTGCCATCTCCTTCGGTATGGATTTGTAGAGCTGGGACTGAAATTTATTATGGAGAAGATAATCAGCCAGATTATTTTTGGCAAGACTCAATAACTGATGGTTGGGATCGAAAAGGTGTAGAAAAATCCTTAGTTGATTTAAAAGATTATTTAGTGCTTCAAGAACCTGAACAGCAAGGACCTTTTAAAATTAGTTATTTATTGAAAGAACCTGAACAAGCTATTTTACCCTTGGTGCGTAAAAGACTAAGGAAGAGTGGTTTTGCTGCTATACCACAATTGAGATGTCATTGGTATTTAGATGTTGTACCTTTAAGAGCTTCACGCTCAGAAGCTATTAGATTTTTGATTCTTCGATGGAATTTATCTTTAGAAGAGGTTCTTATTGTTGCAAGTCAACAAGGCGATGCTGAGTTAATTAGAGGCCTAATCTCTACTGTAGTTCCTGTAGAGCATGATCCTTGCTTAGAAGGACTGAGATCACAAGAACGAGTTTTCTTTTCTTCTGCTGTTCAAGATGGTGTGATTGATGGTTTAAAACATTACAAATTTTTCAAACAGAATTAATATTATTATTTTCAAATATTTCGATTGAGTTGCTTGCTTGATTTGCATTGAATCTAGCTTCTTGTATATCTTTTCCTTTAGCCAATGCCACACCCATTCGACGACCTTTCTTTGCATTAGGTTTTCCAAAAATTAATACTCTTGTTTGACTATTGACTAATGCTTTATCAATACCAATATATGCAACACTTTTTATATCTTTTTTTGATAAAATTACTTTGCTACTACTAATTTTACTATTGATTTTTTTAGGTAATGGCAATCCCAAGATGGCATATAGATGTAGTTCAAATTCATTTAATTCTTGACTGATTATTGTTACTAAACCTGTGTCATGTGGTCTAGGTGATAATTCAGAAAATATTACTTCATCACCTGCTATAAAAAACTCGACTCCGAATAAACCTTCACCTCCCAAATTATCAGTAATTTTCTTGGCAATGGCTTTAGCTTTGTTTAGTTGATCAATTGGAATTTCCGCAGGCTGCCAACTAGATTGATAATCACCATTAGATTGTTCGTGACCAATTGGATCACAAAAAATTGTTGAATTATTCCTTTGTTTAATTGTCAATAATGTTATTTCCAGATCAAAATTAATAAATTCTTCTATTATAATTTTTTGTGATTTTCCTCTCGCTTCTTTAATTGCTTTGTCCCATGCTTTCTCTAGATCTAAAATATTTTTTACTAAAGTTTGACCTTTACCAGAAGAGCTCATAATGGGCTTAACTATCAGTGGAAAATTAAAATCATTGATTACATTGTTAATTTCTTTTTTATTAGCTACATAAGCAAACTTAGCAGTTTTTATTCCAAGTTTGTTAGCAGCTAGATCTCTTATTTTATCTCTATTCATTGTAATAGTAACGGCTCTAGCATTTGGTATTACTTTAAAACCTTCTTGTTCAATTCTTTGTAATGCTGTCACTGCTAAAGCTTCTATTTCAGGGATAATTAGGTCTGGTTTTTGTTTGTAAATATGACTTATTAATACCGATTCATTTTGCATATCAAAAACTAATGATTCGTCAGCAACTTGCATGGCAGGAGCATTAGAGTATTTATCGCATGCAATGACAAAACAACCTAATCTTTTTGCAGCAATTGCTAATTCTTTTCCCAGCTCTCCGCTACCAAGAACCATAAGTTTTTTTGGTAAAATATTCATCTTGATTTATTTAGATAAAATCTCATTAATTTTAATAATAGTCGATTCTTTTATTTCTCAGGTATTAATGTAAGTTGTTTATAGGGTGGTTGTTCACTAATAAAACCCCATTTATTGAAAATTTCCGGATCTGTGTGAGTTATTAGTTGCCGTTGATTCTTTTTTTCTACTCTGAAGCCCGCTGCAGACATTTGTCTCATGAGTCTTGCTGACTCTTCGAAACGAGCTGCCATTGAGTCTAGAGTTTCACAATCATTTGTTAAACCTGTTTCTTTCCATGTGAAATAAGTCATTTTAATTAAAAAATTTACGATTTAATAGTACAAATGAGACTCAGTATGATTAAGCAAAATGTGACTAACCAAAAATTTCCTACAATTTTTTTTTCATTATGGCCTTGGAGTTCAAAATGATGATGCATTGGTGTCATTAAAAATAGTCTATATCCTTGACCTTTTATCTTTTTAGTGACTTTAAAAATACTGACTTGGCATATTACTGAAATAGATTCTGCTGCAAATATTCCTCCCATAATGAGCAAAGTCCACAAACTATTTGATAGCAAGCCTATTCCTCCTAAACAGGCTCCTATCGCTAAGGAACCAGAATCCCCCATAAATATTTTGGCAGGATTTTTGTTTAAGAAAAGAAATCCCATACAGGTTCCAGCCATTGCAATACAAAATCTTGCAAGTGTTGTCTGAATACTTTGATTATCGAGAACTAAATGAATTGTGAATCCAGTGAAAATCAACACGCTACATCCACTTAATAATCCATCTAATCCATCTGTTAAATTAGTTGAATTACTCTCTGCTAATAATACAAATAAACTTAGTGGAAAAATTAAATACTGTAAATTAATAATTTTGTTTGTTATTAATATATCTTGTGTTATCCATTCGTTAAATAAACAGATGAAGATGAAGATCAAGCTCATAAAAACTTGTAATATTATTTTTTCGGTTGGGCTTAGACCAGTATTAGTTTTTCTTTTGAGACTTACATAATCATCAATTAGACCAATCAACATAAAAACTATCGTAAGTAAACTAAGAGTAATAATAATCATATATCCCTCCTTATTGATGTTTATAATATTTCCTATTATTATTCCTATAGGAATAATAAAAATACCCCCCATTGTAGGAGTTCCTTCTTTAACTAGATGATTTTTTGGTCCTTCCTTTCTAATTATTTGTTTGATTTTAATTTCCTTTAATTTTGGTATTCCTAAATAAGTAATTAAGAATGTTGTTATAGTTGAAATTAGAAACGGGATTAAAAGATCAGTATTACCATAATAAAAGTCTAAAGTAATACATGTAATGATTACACTAACAAATATAAAATACACATATAAATCAGTAGTATTTTTCAAGAATTTAATTAAAAATAGAGTCTTAATTTATTAAGCTAAATACTTTTAACTAATTTAGTCTTCCCATTCTTCATCTGTTTGATCTTCTTCAGCTTTATAATCTTCTTTATCTCCCATTAGTGCCGAAAGTTCTTCTTCTTCAATAGTACTTATTTGTTGATCATTGGAATCTTCATCAGCCACTAGTCTTCCACTTGCTTCCAGCCAAGAAAGTAAATCGGGTTCTTCTCTGAGAGGAAGAACAGGTGCGAGCTCTTGTTGATGATAACGAGTTAGCGCTGGATTGATTCCGTCTAAATCAGATAGGTTGATTTTTTCAAGATCGCTCATCTGAAATTTTTAATCGATGAATTAACATAATGCATTATGGATAAATTTTAAATATATTATGCTGACTTCCAAGCTGACGCTAATGGCTTTGACGTGGTCTTTGGCCTTGATAGTTAGTGTTTTGTTAAGAATTGGAGGACTCAAGCACCCTGAACCACTTGAGATGAATAGCTTGTTGATATGGCTATTGGTCTTTTCTCCTTCTTTTATAGTTCCTTTTTTCTTTTGGCTTAGGAGAACTTTTTGGCTTGATTCAACAAATTAATTTTCAGAATTAAGTGCTTTCAAAATTTTTAGTTTTAGTTTTTTTATCGAATGCTGATGCTGAAAACTTTTTAATTTTTGGGAGAGACATTAATACTTGGTTGATTTATGTGCTTATTTTATTTGGATTAACTTTTTTGGCTTTTGCTTGGGTTTGGCTGTCGGGTTTAATAATTGAAAAAAAATCTGGCAAATCAATTAAGCAACCTTGGGAGTAATTGCTCTAACTGAATTTTTAGTGAAATATTTCTTCTTAGAAAAATTTTAGATTTTATTATTTATGTCCATTCGTTTGAAAAACGTCTTCATTGACTAAATAAATTCATAAGTTTGTCCAATTGTTCTCTATATTTATTAGAAGAATTGAAGCTTTTTACAGGAGAAAATCATATGGGAAGAGCTAAAAAAGTTGTTTTGGCTTATTCCGGTGGAGTAGACACAAGTGTTTGCATCCCTTATTTGAAGAAGGAATATGAAGTAGATGAAGTTATTGCTTTTGCAGCAGATCTGGGACAAGGTGATGAGCTTGATAAAATACAGAAAAAGGCAATTTCGGCAGGGGCTACTCAGTCCATAGTTGGCAATTTAGTAAAACCTTTCATCGAGGATTTTGCATTTCCAGCAATCAGGGCAAATGGTTTGTATCAGGGTAAATATCCCCTTTCAACAGCATTAGCAAGACCTTTAATTGCACAGAGACTTGTTGAGATCGCACGGGAATTAAATGCTGATGGAGTTGCTCATGGTTGTACAGGTAAAGGGAATGATCAAGTTCGTTTTGATGTCACTATTGGAGCTTTAGCTCCTGATTTAAAATTACTTACTCCAGCTAGAGAATGGGGAATGAGTCGTGAGGAAACAATTGTCTATGGTGAAAAATATGGAATAGCTGCCCCAGTTAGTAAACAAACACCATATTCGATTGATTTAAATCTTTTAGGTAGAAGTATTGAAGCTGGGCCTCTTGAAGATCCATTTGCTATGCCCGACGAGAGTGTTTTTGGTATAACTTCTTCTGTATCAAATGCACCTGATGAACCTGAGGATATTGAAATAAGTTTTGACTCTGGTAACCCTGTTGCTATTAATGGCAATCAATTGGATCCTGTTTCAGTTGTTAAAAAAGCAAATAGTCTTGCAGGAAAGCACGGCTTTGGTCGTTTAGATATTATTGAAGATAGAGTGGTGGGGATTAAAAGCCGAGAAATTTATGAAACACCTGGCTTGCTTTTGTTGATAAGAGCTCATCAAGAAATAGAGAGTTTAACTTTACCTTCAGATTTATTAAGTACTAAATTTGAGTTGGAGAGAAAATGGGCTGATTTGATTTATCAAGGCTTTTGGTTTAGTCCATTAAAAGAAGCTTTAGATGGATTTATTAATCATTCCCAAACTAACGTAAATGGTGTCGTGAGAATTAGATTACATAAAGGTAATGCAAGTGTAGTTGGTCGTAAATCAACTACTAATAGTTTATATATTCCGGATATGGCGACATATGGAAATCAAGATAAGTTTCACCATAAGTCAGCTAAGGGTTTTATTTACATATGGGGCTTACCCAGTCGTGTTTGGTCATTGGTAAATAAAACAAAAAATTGATTATCAATTCTAAATTTTATAGTTTTAATCTTTTTCTTCTGTCACTTCTTTTTTAGACTCTTGTGTTTTCGCTTCAGATTTGGCGTCAGATTTGACTTCTGATTTGGCTTCACTTTTGGCTTCAGATTTGACTTCTGATTTGGCTTCACTTTTGGCTTCAGATTTGGCTTCAGATTTGCCTTCACTTTTGGCTTCAGATTTGGCTTCAGATTTGCCTTCACTTTTGGCTTCAGAAGGCTTTAATTCTTCTTTATCTGTATTAGATTTTTCGCTCTCATCCTTAGAAGTTGTTTTTGGAGTTGGTAATGGACCGTATTGTTTTACGGTTAAATAGCGAATAACATCTTCGCTTAATCGCATTGCTCTTTCAAGGACAGCAACTTGTTGTCCATCTCCATTATGACTGAGTTGGACATAGATTCCTTCTTTGTGCTTTGCAATAGGATAAGCAAGTCTTCTTTTACCTCTCATTTGACTCTTCATTAACTTCATCAACTCGACGACCTACAAAACGCTTTGAAGAATAAAATGTATTTTCTGGATTCATTACCGCTTGACGCTTAGCAATCTGACTGACTAACTGGTCCTGGTTTTTTGTATAAGCGACAACAGAAGGAGTTGTTCTGAATCCCTCAGCATTTGCTATTACCGTGGGTTTACCTCCCTCCATTACAGCAACACAACTATTTGTAGTGCCAAGATCAATTCCTACAACCTTCCCCATGAGTAAATGTCCTCTAAAGTTTTATTTTCTTGTTAAAGACATCCTCCTCAGTGAAACCACTTTGAGGCGAGGCGTGGTTCCCGAACAGACTCCTATCTACCTTGAATTAACTAGAAGGAAGCAATTAGTATGATTACTGGAAACACTAGTCTGGTTGGACTTCTTGGCCAACCAGTCAACCATTCCATCTCGCCAATAATACATAACTCTGCGTTCCAGGTAATGGGCCTTGATTGGTGTTACTTAGCGATACCTTGCAAAAATAATGATTTAGAACCCATAGCCAAAGCTCTCAGGCTTATGAATTGCAAGGGTTTAAATATCACGATTCCTTATAAGCAAAAGGTATTGCATGTTTGCCAGAAGTTAACTTCAATTGCAAGTGAAATAAAAGCAGTAAACACTCTAATACCAAGTAATAACAGTGAATGGATCGGAGCCAATACAGACGTGGAAGGTTTTTTAACTCCTCTAAAAGATAAAAAATTGAAAAATAAAAATGTAGTCGTAATTGGCTGTGGAGGAAGCGCCAGAGCAGTTGTAATGGGTTTAAATATGCTTAATTTTAAACGCATAACAATATTTGGAAGAAATAAAAATGCATTAAATATTTTTATTAAAGATATGAAAAATTTACCTATCTCATTAAAAAAAGGTGCTTCAGAAATTCATGGTATTTCTGAAAAATTGATTTTTGCACCTTACATTGAAGATGCAAGTTTAATTATCAATACAACACCAGTTGGTATGAATAATAAAAGCCAAAGAGAACAAGAATTACCACTTGGTGAAGAGCTATGGAATAATCTTTCAGAGAATACTATTTTATATGATCTTATCTATACACCAAGACCCACAAAATGGCTAAAGCTTGGAAAGAAAAAAAATTGTATAACAATTGATGGACTTGACATGTTAGTTAATCAGGGAGCCCATTCTTTAAAACTATGGAGTGGCATAGATGATATTCCAATTGAAATAATGAAATTATCTGCTAAAAAACATTTAATGAATTAAGCTTAGTTTAAAATCGAAATTCATTATGATTTCTTTTGGGGAGAAAGTACTAGGAATACTCCTTTATATGATTCCATGGGCAGATACTCTTCCATTTGGTAATCATTTATTCATCAAATATCCTTTAATTCAGATAATTCAAATACCTGCTATTCCAATTATTTTAATTGAAAGATCTATCCCATTTGGAAATTTACTTTTATTTTTAGCTGTTTTTATTGGACTGGTGAAAAATCAAAAGATATCATATTTTCTACGTTTTAATGCACTTCAATCTTTACTAATAAATATAGGATTAATAATAGTTAGTTATATATTCCAACTTCTTTTAAACCCTTTTATAAGTACATTAATTATCAGAACTTTTTCTAGCACCATATTGATAGGTATTTTCTCAGTAATAACTTATGCAAGCTGGTGCTGTTCACAAGGCAATGAGCCAGATTTACCAGGAATCAGTAACGCAGTAAAGATGCAACTATAAAAAGTCACCACCAGAGTATAAAATAATTTTTCCGTCGCTCATTTCTGAGCCTTACAGTCCTAGTCGGTGAATTCTATGTCTGAACAAACTTATTACGAAACGATGTACATCCTTCGTCCGGACATCCCCGAAGACGAAGTTGATAGTCATTTAAAAAAATATAGTGAACTGCTTTCAACATCTAATGTTGAAGTTTTAGATAGTCAAATGAGAGGTAAAAGAAGACTTGCTTATCCTATTGCAAAGCACAAAGAAGGAATCTATGTCCAACTCAGTCATAATGGAGATGGACAACAAGTTGCTGTCCTTGAAAGAGCAATGCGATTAAGCGAAGATGTTATTCGCTATTTAACCGTAAAACAATACGGTCCATTACCAACTCCAAAAACAACTTCTAAG
>QBWB01000009.1 GCA_003284185.1 Prochlorococcus sp. AG-315-C08 | reverse complement strand
AATCATGGGATGTTTAGCTCTTCCACTATTTATTAAATCTTGAGAAATTTTTTCTGCTCTATTGATTGGTATTGCAAAACCTAACCCTGCACCTGGGCCAGAACGAATAAGGGTATTAATTCCAATAACTTCTCCAGTAGAGTTTAATAATGGACCTCCAGAATTTCCAGGATTGATAGCTGCATCTGTTTGAATTAAGTTAATTCTTTTATCTGATATGCCTAGTTGAGCTACATCTCTATTTAGGTTGCTAATAATTCCTAAAGTTACTGTATTTTCTAGTCCAAAAGGATTTCCTACAGCTATTGCCCAATCTCCTACTTTAAGATTATTCGAATTACCTAGCGGCGCTGTGGGCCACGGACCTTTTGCTTCAAGTTTTATAACTGCAAGGTCTGTTAATGAGTCTTGCCCTATTACACGGCCAAGAACTCTTCTTCCATCAGATAATCCAACTATAAGCTGGTCTGTTTTCTCAATAACATGAGCGTTTGTCAAAACAAGTCCTTCTGAAGAGAAAATCACTCCACTTCCTTGACCTCTTTCAATTCGGGATCTAGGAATTGGTGGTTGTCCTCTAAGTCCAAACAAGCGTTCAAAATATGGATCTGTCAGAATTCCTTGAGGTAGCAACTTTTTTGTAGAAGAGAAAACCTTTCTCTCTGTCTCTATTGTTACTACTGCATCCCCACTTCTAGTTAATGCTCTGGATACAAATGATTGCTTATTTAAATTCTCTTGCGTTGTTAATGGGACTTCAAATGAATAAATTGGGGCATTGAACCTGAAATTATAAGAAAATAAAACTAGTAGGAGAATAAGCTTGATTTTTCTTTGACTTTGATTCTGGATTGTCTTATGGATTGGTTGTTTGTTTTGTAGCTCTTTCATCATTCTCTAAGAGGCATTAGTCTTGGAACTTTTCTTCATTCATAGTAGCTATTTACTACATACTAAATTTTTTAAAATAAAAATATATTAGACTTGATAAAGATGTATGTATGAAAATAAAAATTTTCTGTTCATACGTGATGAATTGATCAATTCTCGTACTTACTATTTTGAGCAATTTTCTCCTTTTCTTATATTGCATTGCAGTTGTTCTACTGTTGTTTGTCGCTGCAAGGGTAATGTTTAGTGGCTTTTTTTTAGATCAATCAAATCAACAAACAAAATTATTTTCAACTCAATTACATGAGGATAGGACTGGCCGGGTAACTATCCATCCCGAGTTGATTAATACAGAAGGTCGCATTACAGATGAAGATTTACTTACAGTACGCTTTTCAAAGGACAATGATCCTCCAAAATCATTTGAAAAGCCTTCTGAATAATTTTTCATTAGATTTTTTTCTATATTTCACATTCAATAGAACTCAACGAGGTTTTTCTTTTGGAACAAAGAACACGCATAGTAGCTTCGGTTTTGAAGTCTTTAAAGTTACCTCCAAGGTTCCGACTTAAAATGGTAAAGGAAGATCCTGTAAGACTTGAATTAAGTCTTACCCCTTCCTATGGCAAGGACCCTATTCAAGTTGGACTAGTCGAATCTCTTGATTTAGTTGCTAGAAGGGATAGAGAAGGTAGGATCCCAAGAGATTTGCAAGGAACATGGGACTGGACAGTTAGACATGGAGAAGTTAGTACTGGTGGATGGAATCCATTTTTAAAAGAAGCTCTTCAAACTATGTTTGAAACAGGACTTCCTGCGATTATTTACGAAGAACTTACTGGTGATGATTATCATCCAGTTGATGGTGCCAAGCATGTACGTTGAGTTATTTCCCGTCTTGAAAAGTTCAAATAGAGGATGCTTTAAATGATTTAATTGCTCATTTAGAGCATTTCTTTAGTAATATGTAATCACTTGAAGTTTTTAAATGCCTAATAACTTGGAACCACGTTTTGGATTTGTTAATTTTGCTGAGATATGGAATGGTCGCTTAGCCATGCTAGGAATATTGATTGGTTTAACTACTGAACTTTTAACAGGTCAAGGAATTTTAACTCAGATGGGAATAGGTTGAAATTGTTCTTTTAATTTATTATGCTCATTAATTTATTTTAATGTTTTTATAAATTTTCACTTCTTATCATATAAATAACTTGGTTGATAATCACTCACATAATGAATCTTTACCTAGATATACTATTTCTGAATTGAATGAATCTATTGGTCTTTTACTTGCAAGAGGATTTGCTCCAATATTTTCATTGCATGGAACAGTTTCTAAGGCTCAAATAAAAAAAGGCCATTTATGGGTAACACTTACTGATGGTAACTCAAGGATAGATGGAGTAGTATGGTCTTCAAGAGTAAAATCTTTAAAGTTTTTACCGAAAAATGATGATGGAGTTTTAGTTGTTGGTAAATTAAATTTTTGGGAATCACAAGCAAGAATTTCTGTACAAATTTTTGATATTAGAGCAAGTATTTCCACTGTCTTAAAGCAGTTTGAAATAGTTAAATCCAAGCTCATGAGAGAAGGTTTACTGGATCAATCATTACGAAAGAAATTACCTCAATATCCTAAATCAATTGGTATTCTTACAAGTGTTCCAAGCTCAGCTCTGGCTGATATTTTGAGAACAGCTAAGGAAAGATGGCCTTTGACCAAACTATATGTGATACCTATTTCAGTTCAGGGTAATAATCAAAAAGAAATAATGTTGATTTTGAGTAAATTAAAATCATCAAATAAATTAGGATTAAATGCATTAGTTATTGCTAGAGGTGGTGGGAGCAGAGAAGATTTAATGTTATTTGATAATGAATCATTAGCTAGAGAAATAGCTACATTTCCCATCCCTATAGTTACTGGTATTGGCCATGAAGATGATCTGACAATTGTTGATCTTGTATCAGATCATAGTTCGGCTACACCAACAGCTGCAATAGTTGATTTATTGCCGAGTAGAGATATTGCTTTAGGTAATATCTTAGAGAGTAAAAAGCGTATGAAAGAATATTTAGATTGGTTTTTTAAAAATAAAAACAATTCATTAAGTGAAAAAAAAAAGAATTTTTCAATCTCATTCCCCTTTGATGATAATTGAAGCTAAGAAAAACTATATTAAGAATATGCATCACCTTTTTGATGCACTTTCTCCATCGAGATGGCTTAAAAGGGGTTTTTCGATAGTTACTGATTCAAAGGGAAAAACAATATTTAGCGTGAAAGCTGTTAAGAAAAATGATACGTTGTCAATTCAGGTTGTAGATGGTAAAATAAATACAAATGTAGAGGATATTAATTATGATAAAATATAGTTTTAGAAAATAATTTTAGAATTATGTTAGATAAAAACTTGTCTTCAAATAAAAACTTTGGATCAACTAAAAAAGACGTCAATGAAAATAATATTAAGCCCTGGAAAAAAGAAATTGAGGCTCTTAGTTATGAAGACTCTATAGAACTTTTAGAATCTATTTTAGTGAACCTGCAGGACGATAATATTTCTTTAGATAATATCCAAAATCATTATATAAGAGGAAATATTCTACTTAATCATTGTCAGAACCTACTTGAAAATGTTGAGCAAGAGGTTCAAGAAATTAGTATAGAAAAATTAAATTTTGATTAATAATATATTATTCTATTTCTTCAGGCTTTATGTCAATAGTTGCAGAACTAGCAGGGACATTGTTAAAACTTTTATCAGTTTTGTTTATGTTCTCTCCACAGATAGGACATTTAAGTTGATCATTAAGAAAAGTTGAACCGCAAGCATTGCAGGTTTGCACTTTTGATCTAATTCTTTGCCAAGTAAACCATCCAAATCCTCCAAGTATTATTGGAATAAGTGCTAGAAATAGAAATATCCCACCTGCTAAATCTATTATTAATTTACCTGCTGGAGTAGGTAAAATGACAATGAAGAAAAGTGCCATCCATAGTAATGAAGACGGCTTGTTCATTTTTAACTTGTGCCTTAAACTTTTTATAGTCTAATTTAAAAAATTACTTTTAGACTTGTCTGTTTTTATCAGATGTATCTATTCCGTCGCTTGCTTGCAAGAACAACGCTCCAACATTGTCCAAAATAAATTATAACTCCCACCATCCAAACCCATAATGTTAAGACTAAAACACCCCCAATGAAACCATAAGCTTGGAATCTTGAGCCTAAAGAGAGAATACTTCTACTCACGGCCAAATTCAGAATGGTTAGGAGAGTCCCAATCATTAATGCTCCAGGAATTAATGGTCTCAAAGGCACTCTTCTACTGGGAAGTAAACCTTGAAGAAGTAATGCCATAGTTGAGAAGCCAAGTAATGGAAGAACAAATTGTCCCACTTGGAGCACAGGTATGCTTGACATTATCTTTGCAAACCATGGGGTGGTACTTGATAATTCTTCCAATACAGCTCCGGGAATCATTCTGAAATTTGCACTTATTTGATCTATGACCATTAAAAAACCAACCAATAGAACGACAAAAAATGCTTCTATTCGATTTCTAATAAATCGAAATGCTTGAGTTCTTAGTGGATCAGGTTGAGTTTTAACTGGTAAAACATCTTCCCATAATCTATCTGCCCCTCTTTGTAGAGTTAAATATGCATTTCCTGCAGTTATCATTAAAAACATTGCACCAAGTATTCCAGCTCCAAATCTTTGATTAACTAGTTTCACTAAGGTTGAATCGACTAAACCAACGACTGAGGGTGGTAATACTTGAGCAGCTAAAGCAATAATTTGTTGATCTAAACCTTGCTGTTTGCCCAAAAACCAAGAAGCAACTGAAAGTGATATAAGCAAGATTGGAAAAAATGACTGAAGAGTGTAATAAGCAAAGGCTGCGCTCAAGTCAACGCAATCACACTTAGACCATCTTTCATAAGCTCGCCAAAGGCTGATAACAAAACATCTTGCTTTTTGACTCCAATTTAAACCCACTGTGACTGTGAAAAGTTTGTTATTACGCTACCTCCTTCTGAGGGATTTTTTTGGATATTAGTTTCTCGATTTGAATTTCATAGCAATTTGCCTAATAGGCAATTATGAATTTATCAAGGTCTATATACTCAGAAAATTGGTCTGAAAATTAATTTGTTTTAATTAATGCGCTAGACCAAGGAAGCATTTTATTTAATTGATCTTTTGAGGATGCTGCTAATAATGGGAAATTAATGGCCGTGAGGTCCTCTCCAGGTTGAATTTTTTTAGGATTTGTATCTAACCATTTTATTAAACAATTAAGTTCTTCAAGTATGAGCCAAGCTGCTGCTATGTCCCAGATCTTTGGAGTTGCCTCAAGTGCCGCAACTGTTTGACCAATCGCAACACTAGTCATATTTAAACTTGAGACACCAAGTAATCGAATTTTCCCCGGGAAAGACTGTTCTGGTTTCATTTGCAAAACTTTGATAGATCGGCTGCAAAGCGAAATGCAATCGCTATTCTTCTTGAAACGAGCTTCTGGTTTCAGTGGTTTATCGTTTAACCATACGCCTTGTCCTCTAATTGCCAAAATTCTTTTTTTTAGTGCTGGGATGTCAAGGAAAGCTGTTTCTGGAGATCCATGTGTAAAACGGGCTATAGATATTGCCCAATATGGAATACCTGCAGCAAAATTCGTTGTGCCATCTAAAGGGTCAACAACCCAATAAGCAGAGGAATTCGGAATTAATTTATTACCTTCTTCGCTTAAGACTCCCTCTCCTTTAGCAATTGTGCCCAATCCCTCAACAATTGTTTTATCACTCCATCTATCGCATTCAGTGATTAATGTTCCATCTGGCTTTAAGTCAGAATTAATTTGACCAAAGTCCTGCATTTGTCTTTGACCAACTTGATTTATTAGTTCATCAATTGAGGTCAGCTGAGTGTTATTCAGAGAATTAGGTATTTGGTTCATGCTCATAGTTTCTTACACAAAATCTTAAAGTTGACACAAAGGAATTAATGAAGATTCCTTAAGAGTTGAAGGATTTTCTACGTTTTGAGCCTCCAAGTTTTTGACTTTAATGTCACAAGGCTTGATGTTATTTAAACCTGTCTTTCTTCTTAGATCAGCCAATAAGCTGTTGTAACTAGTAACAGAGATAATATATCTGACTTCAGAGTCAGTTAAGTCTCTTTGATTATTTACCACTTCTCGCTGGGTAGTAATGCCTGATTTATATCTAAGTTTCGCCAGCCTAAGAGATTCCCTAGTTGAGAGAACTTCTGAATAAGCTGAAGAGATATTCAATTTGGCTGATTCTAATTTGAAAAATATTTCTTCAACCCCTTGTCTTATTTGTGCTCGTTTTAAAGCAAAGTTTAGTTTTGCTTCTTCTGCTTTACTTTTATTATAGTTGTATTGTGATCTAGCGCTGCCACCATCAAATAAATACCAAGAGGCGTTAATGCCAATTGTGTTTGATGTGGTTGAGGATTTGTTGTTTATATTGGGTGAGACTTTATTTAATTCTCCATTTGCAATTGTCGAGCTAAATGTATTGACGACGCTTACTATAGGTCTACTAGCAGCAAGTGCGACTTTAGCATTATTATTACTAATAGAAATATCTAATAGAAGATTATCAAGTTCTTCTCGCATTGAATAAGCAGCAATAATACTTTCTTCTAAAGTTATATCCCATATTCCCATTACTCGAGTTTCTGAACCAATTAAGGGTGTTATATTCTCAGGAAGGTTGAGTAATTCTGCAAGAGATCTTTGACTGATTTTCTGATCACCTATTTTAATATTTAAAAGTTGTTCATCTCTAGCTAGTTGTGCTTTTGCTTCTAAAACTTCTAATTTAGTTCCAATACCAGACTCATATCTAATTTCTGCATCTTTTAATCCAATAGAAGATGACTCAATAGATTTTTCTGCTACCTTTCTTTCTTCATTTGCTTTCTGCAAATTAAAATAACGTTTGTAGGCTTCTAATTTCAAGTCTCTTAAAACGATAGAATAATTATGTTTAGCCTTTTCAAAACTATCTCTTGAGGAAGCTATCTGAGGCACTCTTGCAGGATTTATTACATCCCATTGAATTGTTGCACTTATAGTAGAACTCCATCTTTTACTAGATGTATCTGAATTTAGATTAGACTCGTAATAATTATTAGATTCAAAATATTGTGGTATCCCGTTTGCTGAAAGATTTAAAGTTGGATACCAAGATGAAAGTGATTTTTTTAATAAAGACTTAGCCTGATTAATCTTTTCTGTATAAACTTTGATTGAGGGATTATTATTTATAAGTATACTCTCTAACTGATCTATCTTAATACGTTCAGAAGTCTTTATCGAAACCTCGTTTATCATAGAAGGAAGAGAAAGATTATTTGGTGGGTCTAATTTATATGAAATTTTTCTTTCGATTCCTTCTGATAAATCTCTATTTTTATTTTGATTTTTCTTTATTAAACTTAGATGTTTTGAGTGTTGATTTAGTGCAGTAGTGTTGGTTGCCCATAGAGGATTAATTCCGGATAGGAATAATCCTGCAACAATGAGAAATTTCCTTTTCACTTTCCCCATGGATATAAGAAAAATTGAGTTGAATTTAGTAAAGCAATTAAGCCATACCTAGCGCTCCATTCACAATGTCTTCTGCATCATGAACAATTCGTATAGATACATTAAGTGAAGAGCAGAGCTCTTGAAGAGTCATGTCATCAAGAAAAATTTTTTCACCTTGTCTTAACATTACAGAAGGGAGGAGTAATTCTTCACCTAATTCTTTGTCTTGTAGTCCCTCTAACAAGTCTTTACCTGTAAGAAGGCCAGTTACAACCTGTTCTTGCCCCCAATAAGGACTAGAAAGCCCATGAAGATAAATAGTGAAATTTTCAATTTCATTAAGTCGATTGGAAGTTTTTATCAATTCATTCTCAACGAGTTTTCCTACTACCCAGCTACAAGTCCTTTTTTTATTGATTTTTTTAGGAAGATTTCTTGTTACTTGATTCATGTCTTTCAGGAAACTGCGGATACTTCCGACTCCATTTTCTTTCTGAGGTAAGTCTTCATATGAGCTTAAAATAGGTAATGATCTTTTTGCTATTAAATACCATTCATCGGATAACCATGCAAAACGAGAGCCTATTGAGTTCTGAAAGATTTTTTGCAGTTTTTCTACTTGATCAATGACTCTTTTTGCGCAATTCGAATCAACGGGTATTAATCCATCATTGTTTGGACGAAATTTGGTTAAACCTACAGGTACTACTGCTGCTGAAAGTACAACTGGACAATCTCCTTCCGCAAAACTAAAAAGATCTTTTAAGGTTCTATCTAAAGCTTTTCCATCATTATGGGTCGGACATACTACTATTTGTGCATGGATTTGTAGTTTTTTTTCGGAAAACCAATTTAGTTGTTTTAAAAGATTTATAGCATTGGAATTATTTAATAATTTAGCTCTTAAAGAAGGATCAGTTGCATGTACGGATACAAACAAAGGAGTTAATCTTTGCTGCTCAATTCTTAACCAGTCTTTTTCCGACAGATTTGTCAATGTTAGATAAGACCCATATAAAAAACTAAGCCGGAAATCATCATCTTTAAGATATAAGCTTTTTCTTTTCCCACTAGGTTGTTGATCAATAAAGCAAAAAGGACATTGATTATTACATTGCATCAGTCCATCAAACAAAGCTTCTGAAAAGGAAATTCCTAGTCCATCATCATTATCTTTTTCTATATCAATATGATGTTTACGTCCACTTTTATCGATAATTTCTAAATTAAGTTTTTCTTCTGCAATAAGGAATCTATAATCAATGATATCTCTTGGCTGTATTCCATTTATGCGTATTAATTTATCTCCTATTTCAAATCCAATTTCTGCACCTATGGATCCAGCCTCTATGGATTCAATTACAGCTGGCTTTATTTCATTATTATGTATCCTGGTCATGTAGGCTCTTTAATTACATGATAATTTTTTTTATTTTTTTGTATTGGTTTTAGATAATAAAGTTGAGATTGAATAGTCAAATATTTTCCCCTCTTTAACGTTTAAGCCAATTCTATTAGTTATTCGAAGCTTTTTGGATTTTTCAACTAGTTGATTTTCTTGTTTGTAAGGAGATCGGTATGGAAACGGTTGACCATTATTGGTCTTTAAGAGATTCTCAGTACAGTCTCTTTTTCTTGTATTGTTTGTAACTTGAAGACATTTAGGTCAGGGTATCGACTTGAATGTAAATTCATATATATCTTTTTGCGAAAAGCATTCATTTTTATTAATTCTGATTAACTCAAATCTCACTAAGAATCCCTTAAAAGCAGACGAGTCCTATCTTTCAAAACCAAGGACTTTGCAATTTTGGAGCAGCATAATGGTTGTGCTGCCTGTTTTTGTGCAGGCTCCATGGGTGCATGTCTATCCTTTTTCTGCTCTTTTATTTAGCTTCGTGATATTTACTTTGGGGTTTTATTTATTACGCTTTAGTAGTTATAAATGGGCTTCTATAGGTTCACTTTTGCTTGGAGTGAGTTGGAGTTGGTTGGGTGGATGCCTTTTTTGGGGTTGGTTAAGGGCTCATCCAGTGTGGCATTTGCCTGTTGAATCGATAGCTTTACCAATAGCAATCACTCTTCTTGATACTCGTTGGAAAATAGGTGCGAGTTTTTATTTGGCCTCTCTTTTGGGTACAGCCTTTACTGATGTGATGATTGTCTTAACAGGTGTAATGAAATCTTGGCCTGATATTGTTGAAGCTCCTTTTTCAGAGGCTTCTGAACTGTTAACTCTTACTGCAAGTGAATTAGTATCACCATTTTCTCTGATATCTATTGCTTTGGCGGCAGTGTTGATAGTCATAATTGCAAATTGGATGATGAAGCAATCTCTCAATCATCCAGATTCCAGTGATGCCTGGCTTGTTTCCAGTGCTGCTTTAACGACAACTTTATGGGTAGATGGTTTGTTTTTTCTAACTACTTTGATTCAGCCTCAGCTAAGCGGATTGATTTAAAACTAATAATTAATTTCATGAGCTCAAATATTAGCCTTAATCAAACTTCAATTTATTCTAATAATTGGGATGTTGTTGTGATTGGGGCAGGCGCTGCAGGTTTGATGACGACTCTTGAATTACCTTCATCTTTGAAAGTGTTACTTTTAAATCGCAATACAAGTAAAAGTTCTTCAAGTCGATGGGCACAGGGTGGTATCGCTGCAGTAACCAGAATTGAAGACAGTGAAGAGAGCCATGCATCTGACACAATAAATGCTGGTGCAGGACTTTGTGATCATGATGCCGTCAAAATGTTTGTAGAAAATGCGCCTAGATCAGTAGAAAGACTTTTGAAAATTGGGATGGATTTTGATAGAGATTTTGGGAAACTTTCTACAACTCTTGAAGCAGCACATAGTCATAGAAGAGTTCTTCACGTGCAAGATCGGACGGGTCGTGCATTGGTTGATGTTTTAAATGATCAAGTTGATCAAAGAGATAATGTCCTTCATCAACGAGGTATAAGAGTTTCACAGATCTGGGTTGAGCAAAATAGATGTTTTGGTGTCCAAGTTTTAGATGGACCACAATTACTTTGGATAAATGCAAAAGCCGTAGTCTTGGCTACTGGTGGGGGTGGTCACTTATTTGCAAATACAACAAATCCAGCTCAAGCAACAGGTGAAGGAGTTGCTCTTGGATGGAGAGCAGGAGCAGTAGTTGAAGATCTTGAGTTTTTTCAGTTCCATCCAACTGCCTTAAAATTAGAAGGTGCTCCTTCTTTTTTAATTTCCGAAGCTGCACGTGGAGAAGGGGCCGTTTTGGTGGACTCTTTAGGCGAAAGTCCAGTCTCTCATTTGCATGGAAAAGATTTAGCAACTAGAGATCAAGTGAGTAGAGCATTGTTCAAATCAATGCATGAACAAGATGTAACACATCTTGGCCTTGATATGAACTCTATTTCTCTTGACAATGCCAAAGAACGCTTTCCTTCAATTTTTCAACGATGCCAAGAGTTTGGATTAGATCCCTTAAAAGAATTAATTCCGGTAGCTCCAGCAGCTCACTATTGGATGGGTGGAGTCTCCACAAACTTGCTGTCACAGACAACGATTAAAGGTCTTTATGCAGTGGGAGAAGTTGCTTGTACTGGACTTCATGGTGCGAATAGGCTCGCAAGTAATTCATTAATGGAATGCTTGGTTTTTGCTAACAAAATGAAAGATATTGAATTGAATAATTTTCAAATGGAGAAAGTAACTAACATGAGCCACACTTTTAGTTATACAAGTCTGCGCTTTTCTGGAATGGAAGGGTCTGAATATTTAAGAAGAGAAATTCAGAGGCTCAGAAATTTATGTTGGATTGAGGCAGGAGTTGACCGCTCCGTTCATGGCATGACTCAAGCCTTGAAGAAAATCAGAAAAGATTATGAGACTCTTTTACAAGAGCCATTATTAAATCTTGTTTTTTCTCAGTCTCAAGATCAATCCAATATGTTGGATGAAATGGCCAGAAGAGAGCTCAATTTGCTTCTTGATTTATGTAATAGACAACTATCAAGTTCATTAATGTTGGAGGCTTGCTTATTTCGTAAAGAAAGTAGAGGTGGCCATTTTAGGAATGATTTCCCTTCTTCAGTTCCCTTTTGGAAATGCCATACTCGACAATGTATCGGAAAAGATTTATTTACCAGGCCTATTAATTAAAATTAAATTTTTTTAAAAATCTTTAGTTGTTTTGTAGTTACTCATAGTTGCAAGCTCTTCGAGGCTTTTTACTCCAGATTCAATTGAACCATTGAATTCCCATGAGGGAAAACCCGTTATTCCTTTGCTTTCGCATAGTTCTCTTTTGTTATTCAAACCATCTTTAGCGCACTCAACTAAATGAAGTTTTTCTGTAGCTTCTTTCCCGAACATTTCTTTTTGATCGTGGCAATGTGGACACCAATAAGCGTTATACATTACAGCTCCCTGTTGAGTTAAGTGTTCAGCAAGCTTTACTTTTTCAGGCGAACTTTTAGAGATTACTGTAGGTGGGACTCCCTGAATATCTTGTTTGATATCTGTACTTAGTGAATCTACAGATGATGACCAGAAAAGACCACATAAAATAACTACAAGGGATATTAAAAAGCCTCTGAAAATAAGTTTTCCATAATCTTCCCACGCACCGCCCATTATATTTAATAATACTAATATAAATGATATTACAGCAGAAAGAAGGCAGTAAAAACAAAAAGCTTCGATTTTGAAAATCATTATGAATATTAATATCAGGCTGAAGATAAACATTGCTGTAGATATATAAAATGATCCCCACCATGTAAGCCTTGAGATATTATTTTTCTTGTCATTTAAAATAGATATTAATGGCAATATAGACATTAATAAAATTATTAGATAACTAAGGAAACCAAGCATTGACAGTGGAACTGAGCCATTATTTATTTGTAGAAGATTTCCCCATGGACTATTAAGTACTTTGTCACATCCTTCCAATCCTCCAGGACAAGTAAGATTACCTATCCATCCCCATTTGCTTAACGTTATTGATCCAGTATCGATTACGCCAATAGTCGAAAAGATAGCCATTGCGACTCTTGCCCATTTAGAGCCTAGATCTTGGCGGCGGCGACTTGTTAGCCTTGAAGCTCCCATTTGAATTAATTAAAAATTATTAGTCCATCACGAGACACTCTAATAAGAAATTGATTTATAGTAATAATTTTATTATTTTTTTAATTAATTTCCAAGATCTTTTTTTGGAAAAGTTCTTTTAGTTTTTTAATTTTCTACTAGATCTGATCAACAATTTTTGGGGAATTACATAATTAGTACTAAGAATAATTATTTTTAGATTAATTTAATAGCCTTAAGTGCTTTTGAAATTAAGAAAGCTGCAGTCAGACCTGCTCCCACAAAAAATAAATAAAAAAGAATTCCCATTTGATTTTAGATTCTCCACTAATAATAGGACATCTAGTGCTAATTCCTGCAATGTTTGGCCTTTTAGTCTTGTATATATTCTTCATCTGTTTTTAAGCATTGTTCAGCTCGCTGTAATTCCCGGCCTATGTATAGCGCATGATCTAATCGGCTTAAATATAAAGGACCTTTACCTTCAGAAATCTGAATACCTACTTCTTTTGCGCTTCTTCCTCTAAATATTTTGTTTGGTTTTTTTGTGTTTATAGCTTTACAAGCTATGGGTTTACCTGTTTGAGGATCAACAGCACGTCCTTGGCTATCAATATTATTTATATAATGTTCCAGGATTAATTCTTTATTAATAGGCTCAATTCGGATTAAAAAGTAACCTTCAGGATCAAGCTCTATACTACGTTTAGACAACGTAGCGTCTAGGCACTGTATAGATCGAAGCCAATCTTCTTGAATGTCATGTCGTTCCATTCTTTAAACTTACAAATTAATAAGTAAATAGACAAGTTCTTCATTAGGACTTTGTTGAATTCTAGAAAATTCTGTTTATTATTAAAGCCCAGTTAAAAAGTTTTTGAAAACTAATGAAAATATTAATAGGTTTATAACAATAAAAGATAAATAAACAATCCCTGGATTTTTTAGACTAGATGGAGCTGTGAGCTCAATTCCAAAAATAGTAATAACACTTTTTTCACCTGTTTTTTGATACTTTATATAACCGTCCTCTATCTTGGATATTAAGGATTTTTCTTCTTTTGAATCCAGATCGTTTTTTGCAGTCATTGTGATCAGTCCTTTTATTTTTCTGAAATTACTATGTATTTGATAGTTTTGGCTTTTTAAACTTAAAAGGTACATCATTATTTGTAGCCTTTATTTGGCTAAGCATTAATTTATTAGCTTTTGGTAGCCATTCTCTAATCAATGAGTCCATTCTTGCGTCATACCATCTATGGAGGCTTGCATTTGGCTTCGCAACAAAACCTCTTCTTCTTTTATGTGTTCCACCAGCTCCAGGATCAAAATATTTAATTCCATTTTCTATTGCCCATTCTATCGGAGCGTAATAACACGTCTCAAAATGTAAGCAATCTATATTTTCCTTAGCACCCCAATATCTGCCCCAAAGCATTTCCTTACTCTTTATACAAAGAGACATTCCAATAGTTTTATCTTCATTTTCTTCTTTAGCTTCAAATAAAATAATGTTATCTCTTAGTTTGCGAGATGCTAGTTCAATAAAAAATGATTCGGATAGATATTTACTTCCCCAGATTCCCCATCTTGAACAATGTAGTTGATAAAAGTAGTGCATTTTTTTCATATTATCTATATCAATTTGTGTCCCTAATAAAGTAGTGATTTTTATTCCAGAATTCTTCACATTTTTTCTTTCGCGTATTATATTTCGGCGTTGGTTAGAGTTGAATTTTCCCAGATAATCAGAGAAATTCTTTTCCCCATTTAAGCTCCATAAACTTTTTTGGTTAAACCACTTGGCGCATTTTGCCGCCTCGGCTAATAATTGCCATTGTGGATCTACATATAAGAAATTACAACTTAAGATTCCATTCTTTTTAGCAAAAATATCAATTTCTTTAATGAGAATATATGTAAGTTCTTTTTCATTTTCTCCTGCAGAGAAAAGAAAACGATAACCTTCTACAGGACTTAATGGACTCATTCCTATTAGCTTTGGATAATATTTAAGATTCAAATTTTGTGCAAGTTCTGCAAAAGAATTATCAAATATAAATTCTCCATAGCTATGCGCTTTTAGATAAAGAGGTGCGCTCGCAATGATATTCTTACCATTCCAAGCAGAGAGAAATAAAGGCTGCCATCCATTCAGGGGAATAATACTATCCGAGGTTTCTAGAGCATTTAGCCATTCCCAACTGTAAAATGGTGATAAATTAGATCCTAAAAGATTTCTCCAAGCCTTCTCCGGGATTTCTGATATAGATTTGTGCCATTTTATTTTTAAATTATTCATAATAAATATTAGGAAAATATATTAATTATTAGAATCAATTTTTTAATTACTCCTATTCCTAAAATACCTTATAAGTAATTCGTTATTCCCAACTCCTTTACTTTCTTGTAGACTCCATTTCCCTTCTTGATTAAAACTTTTTTTTAATTCTTTGAACTCACATGAAACCCAACAATAACGACCTCCTAATATTTGAGGCGTAATCGTAATTTGTAATTCATCAATTAGATCTTCTACGACAAAAGATGAAATAAGACTTGCTCCACCTAGTAAGGCGATTTTTGAAAGACCTTTATTATTTAATATGTTTAATGAATTCAACCAGTTATCACTTAGATTTATTTTTTTATGGTAACCATTAGGTATTAAATTTTCATTGAATAGATCAGTATTTTGAAGTAGCCATCTCTGAACGGGTTGTTGGAAAAATGGCCAAATAATTGGATGACTTGCCTGAGTACTGACAACTAATGCAATGGGCTGTTTCTCTCTACCTTCGGAAATTCTTTTTTGAATTAATCTTTCATCATGAATAAGACATATTGATTGATGATCTCGTAGGGTTTGGCCACCTATTAATACTCCATCAGCCCAAGCAAGAGATTCTTCTAGTAATAATCTATCTCCCCCTTTACCAAGTTGAGTTTTACCTCCTTCAGGATATGCAATACGACCATCAATACTTGATGCTATGACTAATCTAATCCAAGGCTTTTTCAATTATCTTAAGAGACTTATTTCATTTCTAGACTCTTCAAAATCGACTTTAGATTCTGAAGCATTCGTGTATACTTCTGCAGCATTATTTGGGCTTTCTTGCAATTTTACTTTATATAAACTACCTCCAATAGCACTGATTGGCTTAGTCAATTTGTCAGAGATGTGTAGGGCAATATTTTCTGCAGTAGGCACACAGTCTGAAAAATAAGCAATGTCTTTATTTAAAAAAGTATGATCAAAAGGTTCTATAATTAAGTCATTAATTAAACTATTTAGTGCAGATAAATCACAAATCATTCCAGTTCTGGGATGGATCTTTCCTTTTACTGTTATTTCAACAAAGTAGTTATGACCATGTCCATTCGGTCTGGCACATTTTCCAAAGATTTTTTCATTTTCTTCTTGGGGCAGGTCCTCTCTCGCTAAACGATGAGCAGCAGAGAAGTGAGTTTGAACTGTTAAATAAGCATCCATAGCATTTCCTTGATAATCAGCCCAAAGTTTAGGGTTTTCGTACAGTCGAAGTGATAAGAGAGGTAAATGTGATTTGAGATGTTCCCAAATAATACGCACTAAACTCTCTGTTGTGGGTAAGCAGCCTTCTGGTTTCGAAAGATCAAACTCTGGCCAGGCTTCATTTAAGAATCGAAAGTCAAGTTGGCTGGTTACTTCTTTTTTTATAGCGTGTTTGACATCCGAGAGGTTTAGAACCATCCCAAATTCATTAAGTGGCCCCTCCATCGCTACGATTAGTTCGTAATTATGTCCATGACCTGGAGGCAATGAACAAGGCCCAAATAGCGCTGAATTATCATCTTGTGATAACTCAGGGAGCCAATAAAGGTGACTGGAACTAAAGCAAGCACGCCTTGTGATTACACAACGTCTTCCTTCCCCATGTGGAAAATGAGATGTGATTTCTTGCATGAATTTTCTTCACATCAATTCCTATCCTAATAAATTTTAGTAATTTCTGTCTTTATGGACTCTCAATCGAACCATCAAAAAATCCAAGAGAGGTTAGGAGGTAGAAATATATTTTTGATAGGCATGATGGGTTCTGGCAAGAGTCAGGCCGGACCAAACCTCGCAAAGATTCTTAAGTATTCTTTTGTTGATATGGATGAGGTGATTGAAAAAGCTACAGATCAAACTATTACAAATATTTTTGAGCAAGAAGGAGAAGAAGCATTTAGAGATGTTGAGAAAAAAGTTTTACAAGGAATTAGTCAACACCACTCATTAGTGATTGCGGCTGGTGGTGGCGTTGTTACTCTTCCAGAAAACTGGGGAATTCTTCATCAAGGGATAGTAATTTGGTTGGATTTAGATATCAATCGCTCAATTAAAAGATTGAAAAATGATAATAATAAAAGACCTTTACTAAATAGTAATGATTTGAATAAGACTTTCAATGAAATATATGAAAAAAGAAAACCACTTTATTTGGAATCAGATTTAAGAATAGAAGTAGAGGATCAGTCTCCGTATGAAGTTGCAATTATGATTATTGAAAGTTTGCCTAGCATACTTATTGACCCGGTGGTTTCAACCTAACCGCATACCACTGAACTTTGAAACCTGGCTTGATCTCAAGATCACAAGATGTATCAAGTAAATGTTGAGCAGCTTCTTTTAGAGAATTTTTACATTGTAAATCTAATGGTAATATATCAAATTTATTTAACCAGCATTCGAGCCATAAAAGAGTTTCTTTGGAATTTAGAAATTTCTCATTTTTACCAGGCTCAAGTATCACATAATTCTCTAGTTCTCTTATTAAAGGGTCAGACATGAGATCGCAATTCTTATATATTTTTGTATGTTATTTAATTATCTTTGGTTGTGCTCAACCTTCTTGGGCTGCAAACACTTTTAAATTAAATACCTCTCAACCCTCGCAGATGATTAAACGCAAATCAAGCTGGCCAGATTGGAATCTACCTGCCCCATTGAAGCGGCCTTCGCTTAGAGATGATTTGATCTATCCAACTTGGTTTGAGGGTACATGGGATGTTGTAAATAGTATCGTTGGTGAAGACAGAGAAGAGTCAATTAATCATACTGCAAAATTTTTTGTTGATTCTTCTAATCGAATAACTGCTGATCGAGAATATAATACAAACTCTTATGCAGTTAATAGTAAAGAAAAAGAATTTTTGTTTGTTAAGAATGATCCAAACTCACCTAATCGCCAATTCGCAAAATTGACAGACGATAGATATTTAGAGACAAAGATTATTGGTAGACTTCAAGAAAAAGTAAATGAAGATATATTTCTTACAGATGAGTTGATTTTAGAAATCTTACATTCACAAAATTTAAGTAGAGTTAGTCAAGTAGAAACATTAACTGAGTTTGGAAAATGTTATTTAGAGGATGAAAATAATTTTAATATTTGTGCAGAACAATTTCAAGCTATATATAATGAGCCTGGCCAAAACCTTAAACTCGTTCCCATTCGTACTCAGAAATTTAAATTAGTTCTTAGTAAGGTTCAAGATTAGGTTGTATTAATTTATTGTCAATTTCATTTTTCCAGTTAAAAAGTAGTTCAAAATTTGGATCTCTTGAAAAGAGAGGGCACCCTTTTTGACAAAGTTTCTCCCCTGAAGAAGCAGGAAAACTGAGTAACGATAAATGTGCAGCGACTGAAATATCGGCGATGCTCATTTGATTTCCAATGATCCAGTTTTCATCTTTAAGTAATGTTGTAAGAAATGCAAGATTTAATTTCAGTGTTTCTTTTGCTTGGTGATTTACAAACTCAGAGATTCTTCCAGCTAAATTCAAAGGAATTTTTTGTAAGAAATTTTTGACAGACAAAGGAATTCCATTACTAAATAATGAGGAAAGTAATTCTGAGTCTTTCATTACTTCTTGTATGAAGAGAGTTCTTATAGAGTTTGCCAAAGTAGTATCTGCACAATTCTTAATTATCTTTGCCTGAGATTCTTCTTTGGAATTTTCTGGAATTAGTCTTTGCTCTGACTTGAGTTGCTCTAAATATCGTATTATTGAGCTTGACTCACAAATTGTTGTTTCTTTATCAAAAAGTACAGGTAATTTTTTCTGGCCAGTTTTTTGAAAAATACTAAGCTGACCTATAGCGGGTGTTATTTCAACAGCTCTATATTCAAGTTCTTTGGCGGCTAGAGCCATCCTTACTTTCAAACAAAAAGGGGAATGCCTAAATTGATGAAGTTCCAACATTTTTTCTTTCTTGAAATGCCTTGCAGAGTAGCTATTGAATCTTTCTTTTGGTGAATAATTATGGGTGAGTTTTTTACTAACGTATCAAGATATCCCAAATATCTCATCACAATAGTTCTTGGTGTTTTTACAGCGGCGATTTCTCCTTTACTGAAGCGAAGTAGTAATCCTGTTACTGCAATAGCTCTTCTTGGAGCATTACTAAGTGGATTAATGACACTAGCTTTTCTATTAAGAGCAATGGTTTTTCCTTTATCTATCGCTTAGTTATGGCTAATACAAGAAGGGTTGAAAAGTTAGCAGCTTTATTAAAAAGAGAGGTTAGTGATCTTTTAGTAAATGGTGTTAGAGACGAAAGGATCCATCAAAGCATGATTACAATCACCGAAGTTGAGGTTTCTGGTGATTTACAGCATTGCAAAATTTTTATAAGCCTTTTTGGTGAAGAGCAGAAAAAGAAAGAGGTTTTAGCTTGTTTAGATGAGGCAAAGGGGTTTTTTCGTGCTGAGCTTGCAAGAAGATTGCAAATGAGACGCGCTCCAGATATTGTCTTCAAACTTGACTTAGGCATGACAAAAGGCTCTTCGGTTCTGGATCTTTTGACTTCTTTGGAACATAAACGTAAATCTAAAAATATTGAAAACTTTTAACTTCTTCTAATTAATTTATGGATAAATCTCAACTAAGAAGGGAAGTCTCTGAACTAATAATCATAAGAGCTAGTGGATATAATCTCGATTCACAACGTTTATATCCTAATTTAGAGTTATCTAATTCTAAATTAAAGAGACTATTAGAAGCTGGAGTTGGAGGAGTTATTTTTTTTGGTGGTACTTTAAAAGAGCTAGAGATTCGTTGTAAAGTATTAACAAAATGGGCTGGAAAACCTCTTCTTTTATGTGCAGATGTTGAGGAAGGTGTAGGGCAGCGTTTTAAAGGTGGAACAAAGTTTGTGCCACCAATGGGTATCGCCCAAATTTATAAAAAAGATCAAAATTTAGCAATTTCCATTGCTGAAAAACTGGGCATCATTACTGGACAAGAGGCTAAAAAGATTGGCTTGAATTGGGTGTTGGCTCCTGTTTGTGATATTAATAATAATCCAAATAATCCAGTTATTAATTTAAGAGCATGGGGAGAGGATCCTTCAACAGTTAGTGCATTATCTTGTGCTTTTCATCGAGGGCTTTCCTCAACTAATGTTCTTTCATGTGCAAAACATTTTCCAGGTCATGGTAATTCGGAATTCGACTCACATTTGGAATTGCCAATAATAGAAAATGATTTATCAAGTATAGAGAATTTCGAGCTCATACCCTTTCGATCTTTAATAGATCAAGAGATAAGCAGCGTGATGATCGGCCATTTGTTATTCACAAATATTGACCCCAATTATCCTGCGACGATGTCACGAAAATTAGTTTCAGATTTATTACGTAGAAAATTGAAATTTGATGGTTTAGTGGTATCCGATGCTTTAGTTATGAATGCTATTTCTCAGAAATTCTCAGGAGGAGAAGCTGCTGTAAGGGCTTTTGACGCAGGTATAGATTTGATAATGATGCCAAAAGATGCTGATGAAGCAATTGATTCTCTTGTGGAATCATTTAATACTGGAAGACTATCTATAGAAAGATTGTATCAATCTCTAGAAAGAAAGAAGAAACTATTGAGTAAGTTAGGTAATCAATTAAAGTCTAAAAATATAGATTTAACTGATCAGATTCAAGAAGAAAAAATATTTCTAGAAACTTCGAATTTAATCAAAAGTGTTGTAAAAGAATCTGTTCTAATTTTAGAAGGAGAAATTGAAACAATCGGTACCAATGATGTTAATCTTTTACAGATTGATGATTTTGAACAAGTATCAAATAAATTAACTCCTGCATTATTATTACCTGAAGAAGCAGGATATAGAAATGTAATAGTTCATCCACTTGGAATAAGCCCTTGGGAGAATTCAAAGAAAAATACTTTTTCTTTGAAAAATATAGGTAAGGGGAAAATACTTTTTCAATTGTTTATGAGAGGTAAACCATTTCTTGGGAATAATTATCAAAGAGAATCTTGGGTATCTGCTATTAATAAATTAGAAAAAGAAAAAAATCTATCTGGTTTAGTTATTTATGGCTGCCCTTATTTATTTAATAGACTCAAAACATCTCTTAGCAGTTCGATACCTTTAGCTTATAGTCCAAGTCAGTTGGAAGAAGCACAAAATTATATTCTTTCTAGGATGCTGAAAAATCACATTCACCCCTTTAAAGTCAATAGAAAATTAAATATAGATTTTACTGACTAATATTTAGAAAATTCCTTATGTAAGGCTAAATTAATTATTATGAAAAATTTTAAATTCATTAATCATAAATTATGTCGAAAGAATTTTCATTGTCAGGTAAAAAAATAATCCTTACAAGGTCTCAAGACCAGCTTTCTGAGTCACATATCCTTTTTGAAAATAAAGGTGCCGATGTTTATGATCTCCCTTCTTTGATTATTGGACCCCCTGATGATTGGGGACCTGTGGATGATGCTTTAGGGAAAATAGATATATTTGATTGGATTATTTTCTCTAGTGCAAATGGGGTTGTAAATATCGAAGATAGACTTAATCAGTTGGATTTATCTCTATCAGAAGTCTCTAAGAGAATTAAGATTTCTGCTGTAGGGAGAAAAACAGCTAACTTACTAAATTTGATTGGAGCGAAAATTAGTTTTGTCCCTCCTCAATTTGTGGCTGATAGTTTAATCCAACATTTTCCAGGAATTACACAAGGCTTAAAGTTTTTTATTCCTAGGGTGCAAAGCGGAGGTAGATCACTATTAGCAGAATCTTTTAGAAGTAATGGGGCGGAAGTAGTTGAAGTTGCTGCGTATGAATCTTTTTGTCCTGACCAAATTCCTGAAAAGACATTAGATGCTTTGAAGAAAAAAAATATAGATATACTTACTTTTACAAGTGGAAAAACTGTAATTAATACCAGCACTTTATTAAAAAAGTATTTTGGTGAACATTGGTTAGACCTAATTAAAGATATTAAAATAGTATCTATTGGTCCTCAAACTAGCCTTAGTTGTTTGAAAAACATACGTAAACCAGACAAAGAAGCTAAACCATATGATTTAGATGGATTGGTTAATGCTTGTATAGAAATTGATTGATTAGTTAGTCTTTGCTATAGATTCTTCTATCAATTGTTTAAATCTATCTAGATTTATTTGAAGTTCTTTTGTGACCATTCCTCCAAGAATATTTTCTTTCATTAGTCTTGCTAAGATTCTTGGTAATTCGTAAGAAATTTTCAATTTAACAACTGTTTTTGAATTCTCTTCAGGATAAAAACGGACTGCACCAGTAGTGGGTAAGCCTCCGACTGATTTCCATTCAAGTTTTTGTGCTTCTATTCGTTCCGTTATCTGAGCCTTCCACTTGAAACGAAAGCCATTTGCCGCCAATGTCCACTCTGTTAAATCAGGAAGAGTGGAAGTTTCCTGATCAACAGTTTTAACCGATTCAATCCAAGTCATCCATAGAGGCATCGAATCTAAATCACTCCAAAATTTCCACACCACTTCAACTGGAGCATTGATTTCAGTAATGACAGTGTGATTTAGCCAGTTTCCCATTTCAAGCTACCGAAGAGTTTGTTGCAAGCGAAACTGACTTGTTGAGTATTGCTGAGGCTGCTAGGTGCCCACTCATAGTCGCTCCTTCCATAGAGTCAATGTAGTCCTGTTTGGTGTAACTGCCTGCTAAGAAAAAATTATCTAACGAAGTTTTTTGATCTGGTCTAAAAGGTTCCATTCCAGGGGCTTCTTTATAGAGAGAATGAGAAACTTTGACGACATTGCTCCATAAAAGCTTTAAACCTCTTGAGGAGGGGAAGAGATCTCTTACTTGCAAATCTGTATGTTTAACAATTTCATCAGTTGGTTTTGTAATCCATGGATCACCAGGAGTTAAAACACATTGCAGAAGGGATCCAAGACCTTCTTTTTTATAGTCTTCAGGACTTGATAAAGCTAAATCTGCAAAACAGCTAAAATCAGCATCAGCTGTGTACAACAAATTATCTAACCCTGATGGTTTGTTGAGATCTTTTTGGGCTTGATTGTCATTTATTTCAGTGACCCAGCCATCATATCTAAGCTGAACTGTTGAAACTGGAACAGCATCAAGCTTGAAAATTGAGTTGAATTCTTCGAAACGTCGCCATGATCTTGGAATAATCCTTTTCATTCCAGCTACATCACAAGCGGCTATATATTGATCAGCTTGAATATTTTTTTCTCCTGTAGGAGTTTGAAGCGTTAAACCAGTGACAAATGGTTTCTCAGAGCTTTCTGTATGAATTTCTTTAACACTATTCTCTAAATGAAGTTTTCCTCCTCTGTCCTGAATGTAATCAAGAATTGGTTTTGTAAGCCACTTGTGAGGCGAGCCTTTAAGCAAATTTAGCTTTGAAGCTTCTGTCTTAGACGCGAACATCATAAAGATAGTGAGCATGCATCTTGCAGAAATATCCTTACAATCTATGAATCCAAGTGCATAGGCAATTGGATTCCACATCCTTTCAATACTATTCAAACTACCTCCATGATTGAGAAACCATTCCTGGAAACTGATTGAATCTAAAGCTCGAATGGTTTTCATAGCGCCCTTATAATCAACAAGCCCTCTCACTATTGGACTTGTCCCCAGAGCAAGCGCATTTCTTAATTTGTCAACCCAATTCAATTGTGGCGTCGTAAAAAAAGCCTTTAAGCCATTAAATGGTGCTCCGGCTATAAATCGAAAATCTAAAGATTTTATATCTCCACCTTTGTTGACAAACAGATGCGTATGTTCTTTTGGTAATAAATTATCAATGGCTCCTACTTTTTTCATCAATGCAAAAAGATTCGCATAGTTGAAAAAGAAAACATGGAGACCCATTTCTATGTGGTTTCCGTTTGAATCTTCCCAACTCCCAACTTTCCCTCCTATGAAGGGTTTTGCTTCATAGAGATCTACATCATGACCTTCATCAACCAGATCAACTGCAGCAGTTAGTCCTGCTAATCCGGCCCCTATTATCGCAATTTTCACTCGTTTTCTTAGAGGAACTTAATGACTCTATGAATAAAAACTCTTTTTTGGAACTTTTTAAAATCGAATATCATCAATAGAGTGTTATTAATCGTCAGCTGAGAACAATGAGTAATTCGAGTGCACCTCTTAAAACTCATAAGGCCCAGGATGGCAAAGGGATATTAATTACTAGTCCTGCATTAGATCAGTTAGCAAGACTTTGTAAAGAACAAGGTTCGGGAAAATTATTGAGAGTAGGAGTTCGTTCAGGTGGATGCAGTGGAATGAGTTATACAATGGATTTTGTATCTTCCTCAGATATTCAGAAAGATGATGAGGTTTATGAATATGCTTCTGGTATTAGTTCTTTTAAGGTTATCTGTGATCCAAAAAGTCTTTTATACATATATGGAATGCAATTAGATTTCAGTACAGATCTTATTGGGGGTGGGTTTAACTTTATAAATCCAAATGCTACTCAAACTTGCGGATGTGGTAGTTCTTTTGCAGTCTGAATTTAATTCACTAAAATTTTTTTAAGCTAACAATGGATAAATTTGAGGAAAGTCTTTTTGACGAAGCAATGGAACGTTATAAAGGAGGTTCTGCTCCAGAGGATTTGATAAAAGATTTTGAAAAGATCACTTCTTCTAATCCTAGTAATGCGGCGGCATGGACGTGCCTTGCTTGGTTGCAATTACTTTGTAATTCCCCTCAAGAAGCTTTACGATCTTCTAGGTATGCAGTAAAACTAAATGGCCAGGATCCACAAGCAAGGATAAATCTAAGTCTTGCTTTATTAGAAACCAATTCAAAAGGAGTTAGGGATCATATTGACTTTGTAAAGAGAGCGATATTAGTTCTTCCTGAATTAGAAAAAGAGTTAAAAGAGTCCATCGAAGATGGACTCAATCGTCAACCGAATTGGAAGGCATTAAAAAAGATTAAACAATGGTTGGAGCTATAATTTATTTGTAGGAATATTAGTTTTAATTAAAAAAATCGGTAAAAAAGACTAAAAAAATTTTACCTTTTTCAGAAAAGCTAGTTGATTTTGGTGTTAGATATCGATGCTTCAAATGCATTTTTTAATTCAGAGAATAGAAATCTAAACCTAAGTTTATTGAGTCGTTTTGATTGTACATTTTGACCTTCAAGAACGACACGAGCACCATCTCCAAGTATTAATGTAAGTATTGGTGCGGGTACAGCCAAAAGAGTTGGCCTGCCAAGTGTTTTACCAAGTAAATTTGAAAATTTTTCCATCCTTACTGGATTTGGAGCGACACCATTTATAACGCCTGACCAAGAGGAGTTTCGGATGCTTTCTTTAATAATATTGCAAAGATCTGTTCTATGAATCCAACTCATCCATTGTTCTCCATCGCCAATTGGTCCGCCTAAGCCAGATCTGAAAATAGGTAGCATTTTTCCTAGTGCACCTCCATCCTTGGCTAATACAATTCCAATTCTTATAATTACTAGACGAGTTTTTTTTGGTCTTTCAGAAGCAAGACTTTCCCATTCTTGGCATAAACTTGCTAAAAAATCTTTTCCAGGAATGCTTTCTTCATTGAACTGGTTATTAGGATGTGTGCCATAAAAGCCAATAGCAGAAGCATTAATTAGAACTTTTGGTGGCTTCTGAATTTTTTTGATTGCTTGGATTAAATTCTTTGTTGTTTCTAAACGACTATTTCTTATCTTTTGGCAATGAGTTTTAGTCCATCGTTTTTCAGCTATTGGTTCACCAGCAAGATTTATTACTCCTTCACTTTGTTTTAGACAATTCCTTAGTTCTTCATTCTCCCATGATGAAGATTTGGCTGGATCAATATTTACAATTTTGATTTCTCTTCCTAAATCAATTGTACTTAGAGCTTTTTTTGGGTTTCTAGTTACTACTGTTAGTTTATGTCCTTCGGTTAGCAATAAAGGTATCAACTCTTTTCCAATGAAGCCTGTACAGCCTATAAGCAACAGATTCATGATTTTATCTGATAGATTTTCTTTAGCTTAAAGAGATTTGTGCATTCCTAGGCTTGCAAAGCAGCTAATCAAAATTAAAGGATTTTATATTTTCATATAGCAATGAAATGTTGACCTTTGATTATGCTGTTAATCTCTTCTTAAGTTATTGAATTCATTTTTTAGTCGTTTTTAAACAATTTTCCAAATGTCTGAAAAACCTGTCAAAGAAGATCAACCAACAGCAACCCCTGAAAAAATCAAGAAATTTAGAAAAGGTGATCTATTAAGAGTTGATAGAGCCAAATATTTAAATAGTCTCGAATCAAATGCTAGTGATTTAAATTTGCCGGATTATATTTTTGAGGGACCAGGAGAATTATTATTAATTAAAGGTGATTATTGTCAAATCAGATGGAGACGACCAGTTCCTGATGTATGGATGAGAGTTGATCAGTTGATTGAATGGAAATAAATTTATAAAATAATCCAATCTTTTTTCTGAGTTTGTAATAATTTTCTTTTTTTACTTGCTTCTTTTATCATGGCTTTACCATCATGAAGGTAATTATCTACATAACCCATAGTGTATCTATCTAACTCATTCAGTCCATCTTGAACTTGCGACAAGCAATGGTAAAGATTTAGGCTGAATTCTTTAGCTTTATTTGGACTTTTGTTAGAAGTATAGATTTTATTTATTTTTTCTATTTTGCTTTGACTTTGATTGATATATAAGCAAAAAGAATCCATTAAAAGGGTATCATAAGGATCCGCTGATAATAATCTAATCTGGGATTGTAAAGGGTTTATAATTTGTCCAAGTAATTTATCTATTGGTATATATATATTCTTAAACCAATTTTTAATTTCATCTGGTTCTGATGATTTATTTTTATCATTTGACCTTCTGTTCTCTGAATAACTTTCATTGTATATATTTGAGCTATAAATTTCATTATCTCTACTTAAGAAAGGTATTTCATTCTTTGTTTTTAATATTTCCCATGCAGAATTTATTTCAAGCATTATGTTTTGATCTCCTCCAGTATCAGGATGATGTAGCTTCACAAGCTTCCTATAAGCTGATTTGATTTCTGACCAGCTTGAATTCTGAGAAACTTTTAATATTTCATAGGGATTGATATTCATTATCTATAATTAACTTTTGCATTTATTATAGATATTCTTTCCCCTCAGAGAGTTTAGATGGGATTGAGGTGAACATATCTGTGGAAAGATATCTTTCACCAAAGCTAGGCAATATAACAACCAACCTTTTGTTAGAATATTCAAGTTTTTTTCCAATTTTCAATGCAGCGGCAACGGCTGCACCACTGCTTACACCACTCAGCAATCCTTCTTCTTTTGCAAGCCTTCTTCCTATTTCCATTGCTTCCTGATCATGAATTCTTATTACCTGATCAATTTGGTTCATGTCTAATACGTTAGGAATAAAGCCAGCTCCTATTCCTTGTATGACATGAGATCCAGGCTGACCTCCTGAGAGGACAGGACTAGATAAGGGTTCGACTGCAAAAATTTTAATTTTTGGGTTTTTTTGCCTTAGAAATCTGGCACAACCTGTAATGGTTCCTCCAGTTCCTACGCCAGCAATGAATCCATCAATTTTTCCATCACAACCTTCCCAAATTTCTTGAGCAGTGGTTTTTTCATGAATTGCAGGATTGGATAAATTATCGAATTGTTGAAGTAGATAGGCATTAGGAATTGAAGCTACTAATTCTTTTGCGAGATCTATAGCTCCTTGGATGCCTTCTGCACCAGGGGTGAGTTGAAGCTCCGCGCCAAAGGCTCTAAGCATTGAGCGCCTTTCTGTACTCATAGTGTCAGGCATTGTAAGTATTAGTCGATATCCTTTCGCTGCAGCTACCATTGCTAGTGCAATGCCTGTATTACCGCTTGTTGGCTCAATTAGTACGGTTTTTCCAGCAGTAATAGTTCCCTCTTCTTCAGCTGATTTGACCATTGCGCCGGCTATTCGATCTTTGACTGAAGCAGTAGGATTAAAACTTTCTAATTTGGCAATCACTTCAGCATGGCATCCAAATGCTTTTGGTAAACGATTGAGTTTAACCAGTGGTGTTTGGCCAACTAAAGAAGTGATGTTATTAGCAATTGTCATTGTTAGATGGAAATTAACTTTCAGTAGATTTGAAAAAATAATTTGATCAAAATGAAAGAGCTCATTAATTTGCCTTAAATGTTTTTATATAAAAGCTTTATTGCTTTATTAGAGATATAAAGAGATTAAATAATTTTTTGTAATTGATAGAGAGTATTTCCCAAAGATATAAACCTCCAATTTGGTGGCTTTTTCTTTTTTGGTCCATTGCTTGTGGAATTGCATTTTTTGCTCTAGGAAATCTCCCTTTAAGAGATTTTGATGAGGGGACAGTTGCTCGAGTTGCTTTGGAATTAAATCAAAAACATGGTTTAGATCGATTGCTTCCCACTTTGTGGGATAAACCATATCTAAATAAAGCTCCTGGATTGCATTGGATAATATCTTTTGCAATTGGAATTAGTCAAAACTTTAAAACTAATATTGATTTATTACCTTCTGAGTTTTATATAAGGTTCTTTCCAGCACTTTTGTCTACTTTTGTCGTTCCATTGGGAGGTTTGATTCAATGGTATTTACGCCCTCAAGATCGAATAGCTAGCATTGCTACATCAGCAGTTTTATTGACGTTATTGCCTATTGTTCGTAATGGAAGAATGGCCATGCTTGATGGAACGCAATTAAGTGTGATTGCATTTTTGTGGTTATGTTTTGTTTCAATTAATAAAAAGAGATCTGCAAAATTCCATTTATTAGCTGCAGGTTTTGCCTGTAGTTTCATGCTATTACTGAAAGCTCCTTTAGTTATTCCGGCCTTGATTGCATGTTTATTACCTTTGTTTTGGGAATATAAATCTAACAATTCTCTACATAATCTTTCCTGGGAATGGTTTATTTATGGACTAATTCCTGGTTTTGCATGGCACTTATGGAACATATTTTCTTATGGATCAGGTGCTTTTTGGTTATGGTGGGGTGATGGTGCAGGAAGAGTATTATTTCAAGAGGGTTCTGGAAGTGAATTAGGTTTTTTTGTACCCATAATTGAAATTCTAGAGGGGGGGTGGCCTTGGATTGTTGTCTGGCCAATAGGCTTTATTTGGGCATGTCGTCAATTGAATACTCGTTGGGGGGTTTGGGCTTTTGGTACTCAGATAGTTATTGCAGGAAGTATTTTTCCATTAAAAATGCAACTTCCTTGGTACAGCCATCCACTTTGGTTACCTTTCGCTTTATTATGTGGTCCGCCTTTATCTTGGTTGATTCAGAGACAAAATATTGATTATATTTATACTAAGAAGTTATTAACAAAAATACCTTATTTAATATTATTTATTGGACTTAGCTTATTCACTTTCTCTCTTTTGATCTTTTCGGGTTTTTATTTATGGGCAA
>QBWB01000008.1 GCA_003284185.1 Prochlorococcus sp. AG-315-C08 | reverse complement strand
GGAAGCATTTAAGTCTTAAAGAGAGAATTCCCGTCAAAAGAATACTGTTTGTTCCGATATTTACTTATCTCTTTCTTAGCTTTATCTATCAAAATCTTTTACAATTATAATATCAGGATACCTTTTATACAGAAAGTTTGAGCAAGAGAAACTCAGAAAATAATTATTTTACGACTTAAAAAGGTAAAGAAACCTTTTTCTAAATTATCCAAATCAATTTTAAGATGTTGCTGTCTAAACAAATAGAGCATTACCCAAAACAAAGCTAAGTATTCATGTATGATTGTTAACCTACTGTTAACAAGTGTATTAGGTTTACTTAATTTAGTTATGTATCAATAAAAAAATCATGCGCTCTAAAAAACTTTTAAGGCAGATAAAAACATTATCTACCGTTGTTGGAGCTGTTAGTCTCGCAGTTATAGCTTTTGGGAATTCAGCTGATGCTCGTAATAGTATTAATACAGAGCTAAATATGACTCCTGACTCCTTACTCATTAAGTAAGGAGTCAATCCTTCTTATAGAAGTTATTTCTAATATTTTTAACGCATTCCATTAAATAAATGGAGTAAAGCTACTTACTCCATTTTATTTTTATACCTATACAATTTCTTATAGCTTTTATCGGGATCATCTCTTTCATTTGATCATCAATCTGTTTTCTCACTATTTTCCTAAGTAACTGAATAAATGGAAATAAAAGCGATAGAGATATAAGAAGCATATAGACTAGGGCAGATTTATCTGTCATAAGTTCTTAGATCTAAGCTTTTACAATAAAGGAAAATGTTACAAAAATGAAACGCTTCTATCTCTTTGCACTAGTTATTGGAATTACCTTACCAGTAGTTTCCTGTAGTTCAAAAAAAGAAATATTTGCAAATGATGAGCCTGTGGTGGTTGAAACTCTTGTCAGAGCAACCGAATCATGGAATGGAGATACATATTCATACCCTGAAGGACAGGCTCAAATAACACTTTTGAAAATTACTGCTCCAGTCGGATTTAGAACACCTGTTCATACTCACCTTCAACCTGGGGTTGCTCATATCGTAAAAGGAAAACTTGAATGCGTAGTAACTGCAACTAATACGAAAGTTTTCTCTACTGGTGATAGCTTTGCCACAACTTTTGGTAATACTCCTCATTACTGTCAAAGTATTGGTAAAGAAGCAGCTGTAATATTTGTTGCAAATGCAGGAGTTACAGGACAACCAGTGACTATCCCTTTAAGAAAATAAACCTCTCCTAGTAGTTCTTGCCCATTGCTTAAAACTGCTCTGTCGATATAACTGACACAAGCTGCAAGCTAACTATGTCTATCTTTGACCGCTTGAGCCAAAGGCTTTCTATCAAAAGCAAGACCTATTCAAGAAGCAAAATGGAACCTTTACCTACGGAGATATACCAAGAGATTGTAAGTTTTCAATCTGACGCAACCAGACCTATTGACCTGTCAATTTATAGAGACTTCAAGAAAGACTCTGCAAAAGATGCTGCATAGGTGTTTATTAATTCACCTAACTAGTAGCTCCCCCCTCTAAGGCATGATAGGTGTATGTATGAACCATAGAAAGTATGCCATCTTTTCAATCTGGTCTTTCTTCTTGCATAAATCCTCTTAACTGCGTTTTCTATCAAAAAGAATTTGAAGATGTAGATAATACTTTTAATAAACTTATAAAAATTGCTAAAAATATTCCTAGAACAGAAGTTATAGAGCAAACCAATAACTATTGGAAAGGTGTTTGCAGAAGTTTAATTTTCAGATTTCCAGATGACCTTCAGATTCTAAAAATTGATAGTAAAATTCAAATCAAATCTGCTTCCAGGTTTGGAGGAAGTGATCTAGGCGTTAATGGAAATAGAGTTGGCTACTTATTAACGGAATTAGAAAAATCAAATAATTAGCTAAAATACGAAAGTAATGATGGTTTAAGCAGACAAAGCATCAATGAAAAATCTCCTCCCATCTCAAGTGAATAAAGCCAGCATTTTTTCTAAGAATTGATCCTGAAGATGCATTCAGAAATACCCAAGCCAGGTTTCTTAATCTTGGTTAATGCCCTACAAATAAATTTTTTCCGATAAGTTTTTCTGAAGAGAAAAAGAATTATTAGGAGTTAATTCTTCTTTTACTTCTACACTTTCCCAAATACCTTGTAGGAATTCGATTTGCGCAGTTTCCAAAGCTCTTAGGTATTGACTATTAAAAATCTTATCAAATGTAAAATTAAGTTCCTTTAATTTATTAATAACGTGTCTAGTTTTAGTTTTCATTCGGGTGTTAGAGACCCAATTAAATTATCGATATTTACTAGCCATTCCTCTGCGATGCCATGAATTCACAAGAAAAATCTACAGATTCAGATACCATAGATTTAATTAAAATGATTTGGTGTCTCTAATAACAAAATTATTTTTGGTAACTAAAGTTTTATCTTGTAATTCAATACCATTAATAGCTGATATTTCGCCTTGAATACCTTCAAGCTGTAGTTGTTCAATAATTCCTTTAATAATTTGATCCTCAACCAATTTCCGATCAATGCGATCTGGAGTTATGTTCTCAAACCATTTGGATGTGTTTTTCGCCACAACGTCAGACGCGTTAGTGATTTTCAAGTAAATAGCCATCAAACGACTCCAAGTTTCATCCCATTTTTGACCCTAGATAGAATTTTGTCATCAAGATCATTATCTGTTTGTTGAACTAACCATTCTAAAGCGGCAACAATAAATACTTTCATTTGCTTCTTGAAAAACTTTTTTAGCATTAGAAATAGTAATGGCTTTAGAAATAAAAAAAAGAATCCCATCTTGAACAATTCACTAAGCAAACATTAGCGATCCTAAAAAAATAAGCATATTGGTTGCTATTGATTTCTCTCTTTCTTAAAAAGAGAAAACATTACATCTAATGAAGTAAACCCAAGTAAGCAAATAATATTAGAGTTACGTTAAGTGCAACATGCCAAGTCGTTAATAGATTTTAGAATAGTCGATGAATATCTTACTGCTTTTATATTAAGGATCTCTATAGAATCAAGAAAAAGATAGAACTACTTAATGCACCTGATCTAATAAATTATTAATCCGTTGATTGCCCCTTAAAAAGATATGAAATCATCAGCATTATTCAGTACTTGCAAAGACTATCGATGGAATCTTACTCGATATATCAACAACACACCAAAGACACTTATTTTCATTGGGTTAAATCCTTCATTGGCAAATAAAACTGAAAATGATCCAACTTTAAGGAGACTCATTGGCTTCACAGAACTTTGGGGATATGGAGCCCTTATTGTTGTTAATCTTTTTGCACGAATTACTAAGTCACCTAAATTGCTCGCTTCCTGTGATGACCCAATTGGATGGAGAAATAACATTGAATTAAATAAAAGGATTAGTTATTGGGAAACAATGGATTCATGCGAATTATGGATTGGCTGGGGAATTAATGGGAGATTATTAAATAGAGACATACTTCTTCTCAAAAGACTTAAAGAATCGAAAAAAAAGCCTTTCGTTATTGGTTTAACGAAAGAGGGTCATCCTCGACACCCTTTATATACTTCAAAGCAAAAAACTTTGTTTCACCTGAAATTGTGAGTTTTAAATTCTATTTAACACTTTTAACAAAGAGTTAAAAGTATTTTTCGTTTTATTTTTAAATCTTTCATTACAATATTGTTTATTCTCTTTCATCTGCTAAACAAGATTTCGGGATACTAAACCGGATAAATAATCTCATAAAATACTGATCACCTTATATATATGTCTAATAATATTAGTTTGAATAAATATCCAGGTAAATAGGGTTTTTAATTACGCCTTTAACAAAGTCATTGTTACTCTCCAATCAGTTAGAAGGAACGCAGAATTTCTAATTTTATTTGCTTACTAGACATCAATCAAATTTCAGTTTTTGGAAGTTTCCATAAACCTTTGGGATTCTTCGTTGGATTTAAATACTAAGTTGTTCTTAGCGCTAGGAAAGAAAACTAAACCTCTTAACTAAGTTGCAGATTTTTGACACTTACGATATAAGTCAACAGTGCCACTGAGGCCATTGCCAAAAGGACGCCACCAAAAATAAGAGAATTATTTTTCTCCTTTATTAGATCATTGACAACTTTTTTTTTGTTTTTCTTTTTTTTTCTCAATTCCTTCAATGCCCAAGAGATAATGTTCTGAGGTTATACAGATTTGTATTTATTTTCCAGTAGCAGCTAATAACTCCTAAAATCATATTCTTATGGTTGGAACCTATGGTCGAGAATGAATTTCAAAAATGCAAGACAATTTGGTTTTTATTCTTGAGTGAACTGAATTGGAACACTAAAGCGATAAATCCATTAGAGCTTGTGCCAGAATCGTTTTGGCCTGAGATAACTGACCTTCTAATAGAAGCAAAATATATAGGACAATCAAAAGAATATTACCTAAGAGAATCCGATAAATATATGGACTATTTAAGTAAGGGAGGCAAGCCTTACTTAAATTAAATTGACCTATATTTAAAACTGATAATTAGACTTCAAAAATTAGGACAATTGTTCACCCACTACTAATGATTTTCCTTGATAAATATCTATGATCAGCGGCTTGGTCAATCGGCTTAGTTTCAGCTTTGAGGAAATATTATAAGAAAAAATTTTAAGATCTTCAAATATTATGGTTACTCTCTTGGCCCCTACTTAAATAGAAATATATAGATTCTTAACACTCATTTTTTTTTTGCCTGTTGTTCAAGTGCCTTCATATAAGTAGAATATCCTTAAATATATTGCTCAATTTGACGTCTAAAACGGTTACCTAAATTGCCATTTAAAACAAAATTTCAAACTAATAGAGCATATATTTCTTCTAACACATGCTGAAATTGACAAGACACAATGTTTCTACTTCCTTACGAGATTATGGAATGATGAAAAGCCTCCTTTTTGCGACTCTATTTCTGGTGCTAATCACCCCCTCAGATGCAGTAACAACAAAAATGTTTAAAGTTTTAGATAGCTGCGCAAGATATAGGCTTAAAGAAAAAAATGCTTTTGAAGCAATAAATGACCTAAACCTTAAATATGAAGGCAAAAACAAAAAGGAAGCAGAATTGTTTATCAAGTTGTATTGCTCTGTCTTTACACCAAATGAAAAAGTAGACTTTTAAAAAAGAGAGCTCCTTAGTGATTAGCAAAAAATCAATAGCTTGTCCTCATGAAGACTATATTTAAAATTTAACCAAGAGAATATTTTTTAATTAATTTAGAAAAATTCTGAGTTCTAGATTTTTCTTCTGGTCTTGCTTCATCAAGTACAACTGCACAACACATCATCCAACTTGAACCTTTTTGAAGTTTAAGATCTTCGCAAATACTATTTGGAGCACTAGATAACGAAGTTATTTCTCCAAGGTGTTGAATTGTTTCCCATAGTTCAGTTTCTAGAAAATCAAGCTCAATTTTTGAAAGAAGTTTTGTAGCCACAAAGTCTTCTACTAATTCAGTAAGTTCCATTTATTAGTAGGAGCAACTAATAATCCAGTTTAATTCAGTTAAAATCATGGTGTCCACTAATTTAAACTAGCTATCCAACTCTTATAGACTAACTCTACAAATAAAATTAATTGGACATATGAAATCAAAAAATCAAAGCTTGTTCAGATATGACTTAAAGAGCCTTTACGATATACAAATAATTAGTTACAAGTGATACATATAAACTTTTTAAGTCATGGGTTCCAATAAAAAATCAAAGAGTTCAGAAAAGACTAAATCAACAAAGAAATTTGATGACACATTTTTAAATCAATATCCAGACCTGAAGGATGCTCTAAAACCTAGTGATCAATATCCAGAATTACAACAAGCTCTCAAAACAAGATCTGATATCTTACCGGTTGGATCAATAAATACCAAAATAATTATAAATGAAGGAGAGGTTGTTAAGCGTGTTTATGAGACCCCTCAAGGGAAGGTTATTTCCTTATTCCAAAATCCACTCCTTAATCAAGCAGCTTAAAAGCAACTTAACTAATTTAAAGAAAGAGGCGTCAAGAGTCTTTTTCTTTTTTTTCTTACAGTTGGATGGTATTATTCAGAATCTTCAACGATAAGACAGTTGAGATAGCGCAAACCAGTTTAGGTATGTATAGCAAAAATGATTGTTTGATAAAAAACGAATTTGAAGAATGGATAAAAAAAAAAATGAACAGATAGAAGTCATACTCATTTCAGGTTAGTAGACTTATGTTCTTTCTATTTCTTACAAAAGTTCTTACTATTCTCACTTTGACTGAGATTGACTTCAACTCTTAAGAACTAATCATCTCAAGCGAAACTGTCATTATTTGGATCTCTTTCTAAAAAAACTTAATATTCCTAAAAGACATTATGAGATATTAGTTTAGTGACAAGAAAAAAAAGTAAGCAGAAGATATTTTTATGTCTCAGAGAAAGCTAAAAAAAAAACCACTGGAACATAAAGATCAAACAAAATATGTAATGATTTTTTTATGTAATTTATTCAGAAAATGTCAGATAAGAATCAAATACTTTCCATTCTTGAGGACTTTGCTTCCAAAGAAAGAATGGGATCTTTCTTTATAGAAAACGCAACTTCTGATTTTTTATTTATAAGACCAAGTGGTAATCCAATAGATGCAAAAGGATTTCAAGCAATGTGGTCTTCAGGAGACCTTTTTTTGGAAAATGCTGAAATCACTAAAGTTCATAAGTTTGACTCTTTAGGAGAGAATGCTGCTATGTGTATTTTTACTCTTGGCTCAAAATTCAATTATAAAGGCACACCAAATGATGACCTCCCAACAGTCACTTCAATATTTAAGAAAATTGAAGTAACTTGGAAAATAGCTTGGATGCAAAGATCCTCAGGTCAATCCGATATATCTTTGTGGAATAACTAGTAGATACTTTTCTATCAATAAACCCCATAGATGAGTCGGAACTAAATGCTTTAAGAATTAACACTTCAAATCATCTAAATCATGCAAATTCTTCTCAATATCGTCATCATCAAAAGAAGGAAATTTGGACATGTCCAGATCAGATGGAATTAATCCATACAATTCAGCAATCTTCGACATTGCATCTGCCTCTGTGGGATTCCAAGCTTCAGCTAAAGCTGTCCAAGTTTTTTGACTAAATTCCACTCCAAAGTTTTCGTTATTATTCCTCTTTTCATCCATCTCAGAAACTTTCTTAACTCCTTTCTCATTTAGAATGGCCTTTATTTTTAGAAAAACTAATTCCAACATTGAGTAGAAGAATTTTTCTCTGGCTTTGTCGTAAGCCCATCGAGCATCCTCCTGATCATTTTTCAAAGACTCTTTAGTAAATTTCTCAGACAATAGCTATCTCATCTCTTCAAATATCTTGGCAGTTCGAGTATTCCTAAATCAAATTTTCAACAGCTTTGTCTTTCAACAAACATTAGTCGAATGCCTTCGTGCAAGCACGTTAATTAAAAGATGCAAGTAAAAATAAATATCAAAGCGAATAGAAAAAATTGATCTACAAATCATAAAACGATAAATCATCTAACCAAAAACAGAGCATAGATCTACAGACATCTTTAAACGCTATTGACTCAAACTCAGAAGAAAATCAATAGAGGTGTTTCTTTAACTCCCTATCAAGTAGCGAGCAACAGGATTATTGGGATGAGTAATGGCGAATTTAAATAGACATGAAGAAGGGGGTGAGATTTTGGTCACCCCCTTTGAGTCAAGCACTTATCTTTTAAACTAATCCCTCTACCTTTGAAGTGCTTGGACTCCTGTATTGTTTTTACTCCTCTCAATTTAAAAAATCAATAGGGAAAATTACCTGTTTAACAGTAAAGAGGAGTGTTAATTGTCACTCCTCTTTTAATACTCGGTATTACTTCCTAAGTTCTTTTACTCTGGCATTTGCACTCTTGACGACAGGCATGATTTGTCTCTAGAAAGAAAATAGCGACTACAAAATAATCAAATGATTACAAAAAAGTCCTATCCAGCTTGTAAGCTTCCTAAATCTCAAAAGGCACTTGAAGCAATTTATTCAATGCTATGGAAAAGACCAAAAATATATAGAGAGTATTGCAGACTTAACTAAAGAAGAACACCTCACTTGCACTTGAAAAGTATTGCTAATACTTAATATCTTGACTAATAGTTTTACATTGAAAATGTTCTAGTGATCTAAGGCTGCGAAAAATGTGAATAGCTATAACTATGCATTCGCTCATTTTTAAAAAGATGAATGAGAACTATTACTTATTAAATAACATGTCAATTCTATTTCAATAGAGTATTAGATTGATAACTACTAAAACTTGTAGTCATAGCTAGACAGTCTTCCACAAAGGTTTACTGACTTCCCACTCAGTTTCTACAGAAGATTTCCAAAGTTCAATTGCTGCTTTTCTGGTCATCTTTTCACTATCTCTTAATTGAACATGTGGTGTTATTCCATTAAGGAATCTATGTTTGCAGCTTGCATAGTGAACTCGCATATATGTTGTTCCATCACAATCAGGATGCTTATCGGGGAAAAAGCGCATTGCCCAGACTCGATCTTTTTTAATTAACCAGCCTTCTCTCTCCATTAATTCTCTTCGTCATCTTCTCCCATTTTGACCTCAACCCCCACGCAAGTTCCAAATAAGACAATAATTATGCCTATTACGGGTCCCCAAACGCCAAAATGTCTTACTGGTTCAGGTGATTGAAAGAAGTCTGGAATCATTTATTAATTTTACCTTCTAAGATTAATAAAAATTCCGCAATAACAGAAAACCTTTTATTTCTCTTATTTGGAATGAATAAAGAAAAGAATACTTTTAACGTAACTCAGGGTAAGACATTTTGACTACAAAAGAACATTCATCACCCCAAACTTAGTATTAAATATAATTATCATTGAAAATAATCTAATAAACTAATTGGTTTTATTAAACGATTACTGAAGACCAAACTTGGAAGGCTCCATCAAGAAGGAATAGAACAGGAATATTGAACAGTATAAGTATTTTTGTAGCGATAGCTTTTTGATTGCAAGCTTAATTAATAAGACAATGTTTCTCGGTAAATAGCAGAGATGTCCCCCTGATGAAAAAGAATATAACTAGAAGTATTTACAACCCATAATGAGTTGATCTATAAACTATCTATTTGGGTACATTTCATCTAAGCATATAACTTCCCAGGAGAACCTTTGGTAGATATTTTAGTATTTTAAAATCCAAACAGTAATAACTCATTTTGCATTGACGGCAGCCAGATGACAATCATCATATCTTCAAGCACGGTATAGAAAATGCAAGCATTGGACATCTCAAAGATTTCTTAGTCAGCATTTATGACCAGCCCCTGATCAATAGCAACTTCGACATATTCACTTTCTCTTACGGCAATTCATTTACCATGATCTTCACGCAGAATCCTTTCAATGAGAGACATAGTGCCTTAGCCTAAGAAACCTGTAAGGATTATAAATGGGACTTTTTGTTCGGTACTCATTTTTATTTTTTTAAGCTATAAGTACATTTCAAGTTTTCCAAGCTCATATTTATTAACCAATTCCTATCTATGCCCAAGAGTTCAATAGCCTTTAACTCAAACTCATCTAGATCAAAGTAGTTGTAAGGTACTTTTAACCTTAAGGTTAACTGCCCATTTTCTTTTGAAATGGAGTGATTTGAAAAATTCAACTCTTTAATATTATTTTCAAAATCATTTGAGAAAGTTAATTTTAAGATCTTGTGCAAATTCCATGGTGATTGATCCATGAAACTTGCTTGTTCTTCCCAGTATTTTTTGTAAGTTTCTACTCCTTTGACTTTAGCCATTTTAATTCCAGTTGAATGAGAAAATCAAAAGAAGATTAGGATTTTCAAATTAACGTTTAGTTAATGAATCCCATTTATTCTCTAGTTGAGTGCCTGTTTTCTTATTACAGGAACCACCCAAAGAGTTAACTATAGTACAAGTGTTATGAACAGCAACAGAAATAGTATTTCCCGTTGGCATTAAACCATCAGTAAATATTTGTTGTTCTGCTATAGGGGTAGAAGTTTGTCTACTTAAATTCCTCAAAAGCTTTGACGGAGGTTTTTGCTCAGCGAATAGAACTTTTACATTTTCTTCTCTTAGCTCTGTTAATACTTTAGAAATGGTCTGAGGCCTAAGGCTCGATGAATGACCAAGAACATCTAATAAGCTTAGAATTTTAAGGCCAAAAGCATCTCCGTAGTATTCCATAGCTTTGTGCCTAGAAACTATTGTCCTTTGGTCAGAAGGAATTGTGGCGACTTGCTTTTGAGTCCATTGATCTAGCTCTTCCAAAAGAGAATTAAAAGATTGAGTTCTTTCTTTTAAAACTTTTTTAGTTTCTCTATCAAAGAATGAAATTTTATTGTTGATACTTTTAGAAATGACATTTCCTATCTTGATGATGTTATGTGGATCATGCCAGATATGAGGATCTAAACCTCCATGATCATGGTCGTCGTGATCATCATGGTCGTCGTGATCATCATGGTCGTCGTGATGGTCATCAATTTCTATTGCGCTTACACCAACAACAACCGTTATAGGATTATTCAGCCATTTTCTTATTGCCGGAGTCATCTCTTGTCCAAGAGTAAAGACTTGACTTGCATTCTTTAAAGCTTGGGCTTGCCTAGGTGAAATCTTTAGACCATGTACATCTTGTTCTCTATCAATTAAACAAGTAACGGGTGTTGAAGGTAGTGCAATCGCAGAAACCAAATCACAAGTTAATGGTTCAACAGCAATAATTGTTTTTGAATTTGCTTGTGCCGCTTGATTAATTCCTGTCAAAAATACTGCTCCAGCTAGAAGGGAATTATTTAAAATTGCTGCATTAAAAAATGATTTTCTATGACATGGCATAGTTGAAAAAAATGGCATCGACCACGGTATTAACATAATAATAAAAATGATAATGATTTTCATTCCATCTGGCAAGTTTTTTGCTATTTTATAAGGGAATCAGGTAATTGATGACCAGTTTAATTGCTGAAAATTTGACATATTCTTATTCAAAGCACAGTAATCCTGTTTTAGAAGAAGTCTCAGTTGCTCTAACACCGGGCACTTTGACGGCTCTTGTTGGCCCAAATGGTGCCGGTAAGTCCACATTATTAAATTTACTTCAAGGACACAGCAAGCCTGACAAAGGTAAAATAACTATTAATGGTAAACCGTTATTTAATAATCGAACCCAAGTCTCTCTAATGCCTCAAAGGGGAAAATTGAACTGGAATTTCCCAATAACTGTTGAAGGTTTGGTCTCTTTAGGACGTGTGAACCATTCAAAATTATCTTGTTGTGAACTAGAGGCTGCACTTCAACGAGTTGGAATATCTCATTTAGCTAAAAGAAGACTAGATTCATTATCTGGCGGTCAACAACAAAGAGCATTGCTGGCCAAAACTTTGATGTCACCAGCAAAAATCTTGCTTCTTGATGAGCCATGTTCTGCATTAGATCCTCCAGCAAGAGAAGGCTTTTTGTTAATCATTCGTCAGTTAGCTGATGCAGGGTTATCACTTTTTATTAGCAGTCACGATTGGGGCTCATCTCTAAATTCCTATGACAAGGTTGTTGCTCTTGATAAAACTGTCTTAGCTAATGGCTCGCCCCAGGAAGTACAAACAAAACTTGATTCAATTGATTGTATGAGGGGAAGCTACTGCTGTGGTTAATATCCTTCAAATTTCATCAAGCATCCATAGATTGCAAGCAATCTTGGCAAAGTCCAAAATATTCAAGAGTATGAAACAAGAGCTCAAACTTTTTAGATATTTTCTTGGGTGTATTCGTTGTTTTGACTGGACAACCTTCCAAGCGAGTAGTTTCTCCACAGCTAACACAAGTTAAATGATGGATGTCTCTTGCAACAGGAGCATAAAGGACTTCACCTGTTGGCAGATGTCTAGAACGAAGTAGTCCCTGCTTTACAAGTACTTGCAAATTCCTATAAACCGTTGCCAAACCCATAGAAAATTCACTTAAATGCAAAGATCTATACAATTCTTGACCGCTCAATTCATCCGCACATTTGTTGAGCTCATCTAGCAGTTGCTTTTGACGTTTGGTGATTTCAGGCTTGCTTCTATTCATCAAAAAGATCTTCAATTCATCTTTCTCTACTGACCATAACGAATCATTTGATTGATGTCTTTAATCAATACAATTTGGTGGATCATTCCTCTCCTCATAACAATCTTTACAGGAATACTTTGCCCTGCAATGGGGACGGTATTAATTACGCACAAAAGACTTTTACAAGTTAATTTAATTTCTCATTGTGTATTACCAGGATTAGCATTGGCGATGGCTCTTGGTGTGGATCCTTCTATTGGAGGAGTCACCAGTGGTTTATTGGGAGCTTTAGCTGCAGAAAGTTTGGCCAATAAGAAAAATGAAAACTATGAAGCAGTGATGAATACAATTCTTGCTGGATCAATTGGCCTTGGTGTTCTCCTTATCCCTCTACTTGGAATCAGGATTGATTTAGAAGCTGTGTTATTTGGAGATCTACTAACAGCAAATATTGGAGATTTACTAAGAACTATTTTTGCTCTTTCTACATTTATTTTTTTGATCATTTTCACTTACAACAAAATTGTTCATATTGGATTAGATCCGGAAGGTGCTGTTGCAAATGGAATAAAAGTAGATTTTTTAAATTTAGCACTTGGTTTTACAACTGCTCTTGTCATAGTTAGCTCAATGTCTGCAGTAGGAGTAATTCTTGTAATTGCCTTACTCTCTACCCCAACTTTATTAGGCTTACAAAAAGCTCCCGCTTTATGGATTGCGATGGCTCGATCATCATCTTTTGGACTTGTAATATCGCTTCTAGGGTTTTTTCTCGCGATAATTTTAAATTTGTCACCTGGGCCTCTTATCAGTGTCCTCTGTATTGCTTCATTGGTATTTTTAAAAAATGTAAAATAGTCTTAATTTAAAACGATAAATATAACGTCTCATTAAATTAGTTATTTGAAGCATAATCAAGCAAGGGCTTTTTCCTGATACATCAAAATCTAAATTGTATACGCATATTAAACAAAAATTCTTATCATCCAATTCAACTTAGGTGTAAGATGATACTTGTATGATCAACCAAAAAGGCAATCGATGAATTTGTAATGCACGAAATATCTCAATGGGGCATTGCTTTTTCAATAGGTATACCTATTGCTGTATTCCTTGCCTGGTTTAATAAATCTGGTGCAGACTATAAAGAGGGATTTGAGACAAAGAAGAAGAAGAAAAAAAACAATGGATAAGATACCTCCTTGGGTCCAGCAAGTGATTACTACTCAGAAAAAAGAGTCACATAAAAATTTCTGTAGATGGCTTCAATTATCAACAATTGGCAGGGATAATTCTCCGAGAGTAAGAACAGTTGTTTTTAGAGGATGGAATAAAGAATATGAAATAGAAATCCTGACAGACAAAAGAAGTGAAAAATTCAAAGAAATAGAGATGAATAATAAAGTTGAAATATGCTGGCTATTTCCCAAATCAAAATGTCAATTTAGATTTCGAGGCGTATCAAAGATAGATGAAGGTAATGATGCTTTAGCTCACTGGGAAAATCTTTCGCCAAATGCTAAATCTTTATGGGCTTGGCCACGACCAGGTGATATATATGAAATAGATTCTTTTTCTCCTAGCGAAATAACAGATGAAACAGCAAAATTAAATAACTTTATTTTAATAAAGATAGTAGTAAATCAAGTGGAACAATTACTTTTACAAGAACCAGTACACATAAGAAAGCGTTGGCTAAGAGATAGTGATTGGACAGAAGAAAGAATTAATCCATGAAAGCCTAGAAATGAATTACCAGAAAGCATGAGTCTCTTGCGAAACTCCACTGATTCAAAGAAATCAAAAGTAAGTAGAATTAAAGAATGAGGGTTAAAGAGCTTCAAAACAATTATGGAAATATTGCAAGCAATCAAAGAAAGAAGGACAATTCATTCTTTTTCTAAGAGAAGAGTTCCTAAGGAAATAATTGAAAGATCAATAGATGCAGCTAATCAAGCGCCTTGTCATCGAATGACTTACCCTTGGCGTTTTACAAGCATTGGAAGAAAGAAGAGAGAGCTCATTCTTCAATTGCAGCTGAAAATAAAGTTTGATGATAAGCCTATAGATCAAAAGAAGATTGATATAACTAAGGCTAAATTACTCAACCCTTCTCATTTACTGATAGCAAGTCAATTATCTACGAATAATCAAGATCAAAAACGCGAAGATTATGCAGCCTGTGCTTGTGCAATTCAAAACTTATCTCTTTCACTTGTTGAAGATGGAGTGGGGAGTAAGTGGTCAACAGGCAAAATAACTACCGACATGCGTACTTATGAAATAGCTGAAATAAGTCCGAGTGAAGAAGAAATAATTGGATTTATATGGGTTGGATATGGAGACATCCCATCTCCAATAAATAGACCTACCATAAACTCCACCTTAAGAGAAAGGAATTAATCTGATCTATGTATACATTTGGCTTTAATTTCGAGTATTTAAGTCCCACAGGGAGTATCGGGATAATCATCATTATTACCGGGATAATTTTCAGCGTTCTAATGGGGATTGTTTTTTATAAAGTCAACAATGATTCAGATTCTTTACACGATAGGGAAAGGAAGCAAGCGGCTAAAGATGCGCAGAAAAAGAAAATTGCAAGACTGTATCCTTCAAAGAAAAATTAAGCAAACTCCATTCCATTCACTAAACTATTTGGATTGCAGTTATAAATCTGATAAAGAATCTGCTTTCACTTTTTTTATCAAATTTAACTATTGGTATGAAAAAACTATTAAAATAAATACTTTCTAAAGCGCTTACCTGGCTATGAAATTGATCAAAAATTCCCACATAAATTATTATGCTACGTCAAAAATTTCCATGTTCAATTTATGCAATGGTTACTGAATAGATAATGAAGCAATAACAAAAAAAAGGATTACTAGATATATCCAAAATAATTCTAAATAAAATACAAGATGCCTACTTTTTTACGATTACTGAAATACAAATTAAAAATCCACTAGCTAGGAATAGTAATGAAGAAATGTTCCAGGAAATAATAAATTCGCTGCTGTAGTTTTATGAATTGCAAGGAACAGTAAAAGTTTCTGGATAAATTTAGTGATTATATCCATAATTTAATAGGACTAAACTATAAATCATTAGGATTTGATCTGGGTCAACCAATTCGGTGAGATTATTTTAATGAAGCTTCAACAACTAAAGAAATTCTTGAAAGATAGAAAAAAGAAATTAAAAAAGAAATACCTGAAGATGATTGAGGCAAAGATTAAAGCAGATACCTCCTCTTAACTAGCTATATCCTGTCCCCATTCTTTGTGCTTACGATCTAAATCAGTTGTGGAGTTACTTTGATAAATAAATCTCAAGTAATGATGCACTAATTTAATCTTAGTTTCACTCATTTCTGTTGAATAAAAATTCATTGGCTGCTCACCAAGCAAATTATCGCCACTCATAATTCCAACTGAATAAATCAATAACGTTTTAAGATGGAATTAATAACAATAACAGTTTTTAAGATTTTATTTCTCTTTGCGTTACATTTTAAAAGGCTGATTAATAGAGCCTTGCCCACATAAATACAACTAATAAAAAGTTCCTGTTATCAGCTATTTAGCTTATCTATACATTATAAACTTAAGAAGAAGTTCTATTCAATCATAAGGCGATAGGCAAAATCACTAACTCGTTTCTTATTAACCCCGTTATCTCCAATACCAACTCTTGATTCTGATCTAACTTGAATGATCCCTTTCTCAGGGATTGCTTTAAGGAGAAAATCATCAGTATATCGTCTCCATTTTGTCTTGGCTTCAGCATGAATATACAAATTAGTTTGCTCAACTATTTTTGTACGAGGAGTACTAGAAACAATTTCGATAGCTTTTATAAATGCGTCTTCTAAGTTAATGACTTTAAAATCTTCTCTTGCACAGTGTGAAACCACTACACATTCAGGAAGGTCCTTTGTAAATGCATTTACTTGTGATGGATTCACACTAAAGCAAAGTATATAAAAACAAATACTGACAAATGCATATTTAAAATGTTTGATCATATAAAAAAGGGGGACAAATTGCCCCAGAGAAATCGACTGTCAATCGAGTTCAAACTATAAACCAGTACTTGAGAATAATTAAGTTTTAGCTTTTTCTTTAGCAGAGAGATCGAGGGCCTTCATTTCTTCTTGTAGTTCATGAACACGCTCATTAAGGTCTTTTACACGAGCCTGATATGTCGGCTCAAGTCTCTTACGAGAAGCTTCATTATTTTTGGGATCTTCTTGATGCTGCTTTTTCTTGATTTTTTCTAACTGACTCTCAGAAACAACATATACAATTCTCATTGGAGAGAAAAAAGAATCAAAGAAAACTGAATCAGATATAAACGAATAAATCATCTTGTTTCAAAGGGCATAACTACTTTGACTTATACAAAAAGAATAATAATGATGTAAACCGAAGGATGATATTCGGTCTGTACTACCCAGATCGATTGGTTCTACTTATTAGCTGGGTATACTGATAAATGGCTACTATTTATTGACAGAAGAAAAAGTCTTATATCCATTAAATAATTAATTAAACTATGTATATCCAACTAATACATCAAGAAGTTCTTAGTAATGATAGCTTTAAGGTTAAAATGTAATAATGAATTGGGAAAAAACTTATTTCTATAAACTCAATATCAATAAGTAAACCCGCATGATGGCTTTCAACTTAACAATTAGCAAATCTGCCACTGCTGAACTACTTAGACAATCTGCATTTGGAGGTACTCCAGGCGAAATGCATATTGATTTATTACCCGATGGTTTTGATGAAGGCTGGTTGTATCTTCGAATAAGATGTGGAAAGCAATCTGGTATTCCTGTTGCCAGGACTGATGGAATAACCTTATTTGCTCCGCAAGATCAACTTGATTTATTGAAAGGTTTAAGACTTGATCATTATAGTGATTTGAGTGGTGGTGGCTTTTTAATTAGCACTCCACAAGGAGCGGAAGGAAGCCCATGTGGCTCAGGATTTAAAATGATGAGAACGAACAGGTCCTAAATCAGTAAAACAGACTAATTTTTTGTCAGTCTATTTTACTGATAGAAATTAAATTAAGATTTCAGTCCCAGATCACACGTTGCTATATATGGATCAACTAAGCCGCGATAGCTTCATCAGTTGTTGGTAATGCAATACATGCTGCTTCTACCAACTCTTCAGAGCCATTAGGTTCCGTAGAAAGTTCTACATCAGTCTCAGCAACGGCGGTGATGTTGGAGTCAGATAAAAGTTCTAGTTTAGGTGGAATTTCGTTTGCTTGAATGATTCCAGAATCAGGGGTTGATGTTAAATCAAAATTTGGATCAATCTGAGACCATGGGTTAACTGTTGAGACAAGGAACTCTCGATTGGCTTCTGTTTTATCTCCTCGCGTTATTAGCAAAAAAGGTAGGCAAATTGTAAATGCACAAAATATGGCTAGTGAAAAATTGGCAATGGCCATTGCTTGACCTGGTTCATACGCTGCAAAAAGCATGTAGATAAAGCGATTTGTATAGAAAATCACTTACTTTTAGTTCAAAGACCATACCTTCGCAAAAAAACTTAATCGAAATTTTTCTTTTTCTATATATTCGTAAAAGTAATGCAATTCTATTTGCTCATTTCTGGGGGACTTAGCAATGCAGCAAAAGCTTAATGACGCAAAGGTTCGAGAATTTCACACAGGAGAAAGAAAAATAGCCTTTGAAGAATCTGTTTTTTTAGCCGTAGAAATCACTGCAGAGAAAGAAGCTGATGCTTAAAAGGGCCTTAAAAAAAGAATCAGGAAATAAGAAAAAGCGCTTGAAAATGAACTTAGAACTGAAATTGACAATATATAGAGAAAGTAGACATCAAAAAGGAAGCGAAATAAAATAATAGAAAAGATAAAATAGAAGTATTAATTTTATTCTTACAACCTGATAAGAGATATGAGTTTCTGTATAATCCTTGAAAAAAAAATAAACAAATTTTACTTCTAATAGATTCTCTTGCTATTGCTTTAACAGCTATCGAAATAGGTGTCAGTGACTAAAGGATTAATCGCATTCTTTTTAGTTCAAGAGTTGTTTTATTAGATCTACCATTTTATTTTCTTATAAAGCTAGGCAAAGGATGATAAGCCTTTTTAATTTAAAAGCCTCTATCTGGTTAAACAAACAAAGATTATGTATGACTAAATCATTAGTAATACGATTTACAATGCCACAGGAAAATCCATGTGCTTAGTATGTGTTTTTTAATCGCCTATAATGCAAAATAAATTCGAGATATATTATGAATTACTTTCATGGTCTAAGGAATAGAATCTTGAAAAAGAATTATTTTATATTATCTTACTATCAATTATTTCTAATTTCTGATTAATATCTTTTAGTCTATTGTCAGCCATAGATATATATTGCTCAGTTCCATGTCTCCCTTCAAAGGTTTGAGATCCCCTCTCAAGAAAGTCCTTATAAACTTGAATATCAATTAGCCATTGATTCCGAGCTTCTAATAGTGCTGTTTTTTCTAAATTCATTATATTTATTTTTATCTAGATTAGCAATATTTTCCCGCTAAACAAACTGACTTATATATCCTATTATTCTTGCACTCAAACGCCCCATGGGATTTGAAATTGACCAACATCTATCTAAATAGTTGATTATATCAAATCTTTGATACTTATAAAATTTTGGGCCTCGTCTAACTAGTTCAATCTCAATCATTCTATACATTTGTTGATGTATAGAATGTGTACTATTATATCTCCAATAGTATTCTAATTCATGCAACTTTTTAGTACTGAAATATTGACTCCTATTAAAAAAAGATATTAATTCATTAGATGATAAAAACATATCTATGCTGGATGAAATTTTTTGTATAGCTGATTTTCCGATAGCTCTATGCCAAAACAAATTACACGATCAAAATCTCCATTAGCATGCATAGTCGACATGTGCTTTTTGATTTCAGAATCATTAATCTCCATTCCAAAATTATAGCAGCATTCTGCTAATATCTTCATTGCTCCTTCATGGTCAAATAAGAATTGTTCACAAATCTCAGATAAAATCTCTATCTTCAAGTCTTTAATCATTTCTCTAAATTGATTAATATCAGTCATGAGAAAGTTCAATAAGGTTTAACATATTAATAATCAATTTCTGAAAATCTGGCAAAACAAATAGCACCATTTAACGTAATCAGATTAACTTTCTGCTTGAAATATATGTCACGCTTATATGTAATATTTCAGAATAGATTTTGAAGGTGAATATCTAGATTAGGTAAAATAGTTAAAAAAAATACAAGTATCTATTAATATTTACTAGAGCAAATGGAAGTTGTTCCCGTTTCTCTTAGTGATCCATTTAAGTATAGTTTTGTTGCCCCTTCCACAATGCAGTTACTTCAATTTCTACCAATTATGGGGTTTATAGCTTTACTCATGACAGCGGTATGGAGACAGTCTAAAAAGTTTCAAGTAAAAACTATAGATAATTTAAACAAAGTAAATAAGTAAAAAGTACACTAAGACTAAATTTAAAGCCTTAGTGCATTATCAAATAATAATTAAAGTAAATGACTATTTTTTAACTTCAGGAGCATTGATTCCATCATAATCTGGACCAACTGCAACCCCAACAATTGCAAATACAACAATAGAGGCAACACCAAAAAGAACAGCCGTAGGTGCTGGTGTGCTTAAAAGCCCAGCGAATGTAAAATTCATCATAATGATCAAAATAATCCTTTTATTAATAACAGATAAGACCATATATTATTTCATAAATGACTAATTATAAATTTATAAAGGATGGAACTAGCGTTTTATACATTCAGAGAAAACAAATGTACATTTATACTTTAAATTTAATACTTTCATAGGTTTATTTGAAAATTAGAATTTTAGAATGATATTTTTTATTACCACTATTCCAATCAAGGGGCATCGCCGGCATCGTAACAACGATGAGCATTTTTAGCTACTGTTTTACAAGTGCAAGGAGCCTGGGTCGTTATGTTCCCTATATTTAGCAGCTAGTAGAGAGATAAGAACAAGAAAGAATGACATTAACGAAATACGAATAATATGCAACCAAGTAGGAGATAGTAAAAATGAATAAAAGCCTCAGGCAATATATATCACACTTAATATAATTAATAAACAATTCAGGATGATCCTATTTAAACAATACTCAAGCCCATGAATAGAACTAACTAAGGGATATTCAAATAACTAATAATTTAGCTGAAGTGGTTTTATTAAACGCCATATTAAAACCTACCTATTTTATTCAATAAGTAAACAAATATAAAATCAAGTATCTATTAATCAAAGGTTTATATATGACAATAGAACAAATAGCCAGAATCACCAAGCCATAATCACTTCATAACATTGATAGCACTAACTTTTTCATGTTAAGCATGTCCAATTTATCTTTCGATTATTAGTAAAAAAGGGGGCAGGGGTACAAATCTGTTCTCCATCAGGAGAGACATAGCACCTTTCAATCCCCCAATCCCTCTCGACAATTTTCACCTCTGTAGCTCCTTTGGGCATAGGTGGACAAGTCATACGAGCTCTAATCATTTTCATTTGCAACTACACACTTGTAACTACTAAGAGATCTTTATCAATGCGTAAAAGAATCCATTGACAATGAATCAAGTACCAAAGATACAATCTTCATGAAATTCTATTTTAGGATTTATTCAATTTGAATAGATGTATTGCGTTATTCGGCAGCGTATATTTTCTTTGCAGTAGCTATAAAGTTTTCATCAGAGAATACTGCCTCTACTTCACACTCACACCCATAGCCCTTTATCCAAGGTGCTGCATATTCCCACATTTTGCTTATATCAGTCGCTTCAGCTACAAATGTACCTGTTCCATTTAATGGATTTGTTACACGCCATAAAATCTCAAACCCTTCAGATTTGTCAGAAGGAGCACCAGCTTCTAAAAATTCAAGAAATTTCTCTCCACCTGCATAACCTAATTCCTGAGTAGGAAAAGTCCAATCAAGTTTGAAGAGTGCCATCTAAAATAAATTAACTAGATCTTTTTTCTAATTAATCAAGCTTGCTAGATCTTTAAGTGTCAGGAATTCAACTCAATAAGAGGAAATATGAAGACATCCAATTAAGGGTGCAAGGATATTATTTTTATTAATAATTGGTATTGTGAAGTGAGAAATAATAGATTCTTCGTCTTTGACTCGTTTATTTCATGCGCAGTTTTTAACTCTTGGCTCTAACTGATGTTTTTCTTCATCACCTACTACGTTTAATATACTAAGAAAATATTGAGATATGTTCAATAAATAAAATGCTTTTTTCTAATTGGTCTCGTTGACTTGAGATGACTAATAAACCAGGAATACATACAAAGAAGCAATGGGAGCAAATTGAGGTCCTAGGTTTGCTTGATGCAAGGAAAATTATCGATGCGTTTGAACCTGAGAAGTTACTCAATGGTCATACTAAGCCGAACAGATACGTAAAAGGATTAGCTAAACCACCTATAAAGTTTTTCATAAATAGAAAGGATTCTCCAGTGAGAAACATCTGCGAAGACTTCACAACCAGAGAAGAGGCAATAAAAATGTTTGATAAGTTACTTTGGGATTCTTGGCATGCGTGCGATGCAATGGAAGAGCAAGCTCGTGATTGGTTTGAAGCTAGAAAAAAAGAATATTTAAAAGGAAATAATATTGATCTTATATGTGATTGTCGAAGATTTAGAGGTAACTATGAGCATATTGGTCTGCAATACTCTAACCATCCCCACGATTGTCATGGCTATACATTGAAAAAATACATTGAATTTATAGCAAAGGAATCTAACAAGTAGTTCTACTCCAATATTTTGTAGGAAATATTATATTTACTTCCAATTTTATACTGCTCCAAAATTTAAAGAAATTTATAATTTTCACCACGGTTATTTAACAGTATCTGGTCTCTATATGAATTTGCACAAGGAGAGGAAAAATAAACAGAACATGAGAGGTTGGTTAGCTGGTATCTATGATGAGATCCATCTAATAAACCAGATAAAACAAAAGTTCTCTCAAGCTTTTTATTGTTCAAAATAGGATGGAACGTCAGTGGATGAGAGTATATCGTCGACTATCCAATCGACATAATAGTCCTGGCAACGTCACTTAATCTAACCTAGTCGAATGCCCAATTGTAATGCCCATCAACACTTACATCAAGATATCCCATGCCCACTGGCAATGTTCATTCCAAGTCACTCCTAGGAGTCAAGAATATGATGTTTGACCCTAGAGCTTTAGCTCACTTTGTTTTAATGATTAGCCTTCTGCCTAAATTATAGGTAATTTTAATTCTTTCTTCTTGTCAAAATATGTTTGGAATTATTCGCTAGCTTGATTGGTTAGAAATATTTAATAATGACTTATTTAATCATTGAGATGATTTGTGCTGAGTGAAGTCTTTTAGCATGAGTTGCTTTGGTTGCTAAACGACTATTCAATATCGCAGAGGAAGTACCGCCAGACTTAGAGGCTAAATGCAATTCTGCCTGATGTAACTTTCTTTTTTTGGCATTTTGCTTTATAAAACGAATGTTTAATTCAGCTGATGTTGAATGACTCGGCTTTGAAGCTAAAACCAATGCGGCCTGATGACGTAAATCCTTTTTGGTGAGACTCTTTCTAATTAGAGGAAGGTGATTCATAACGTTTCTCTGTACAGGCAACCCCGTTCCCTGCTGCCCAAACATGCATTCCCAGAAGGAAACGAACGTAATTATACTGTAGCAATTGATACCGTTTTATGTGGATCGGTAGAAATACTCAATTCAGTAAGACTATATTTAGGATTGTCTGTCGATCAAAAAGATTGATACTTAGAGTAAAACTAAAAGATATAAAGATCAATCGTTTTCTAACTTCTTTCTACTTTTGAGATTCCAATCGAGGGAATTAGATTAGCATCTATGAGCTTACTACTCCCAAATGGATATTACACATCACCTAATATCAAAGACGCTCTTGTTAAAACAAAAGTTCTGTATAGTTTTGATAATAAGTTTGGAAGCTGAATAATTCAATTTTTTCATGCCTAAATGAAATAGTTCTAGATCGTAATTTTTTCTAACTGATCGAAAAACGATAGTGGATTGTCACAACAACTGTGACAAATGAACTTGTATTGGATATGTGGAAGTTTTTTGCCACATAGATTGTTCCAATAATCAGGTGGTTTTATTTATGTAAAAGATTTACAAACAAAAACAGTTGAGGTTAAAGCTGGACACTTCTCCGTGATTATTGGCTCTCCTTCAAAGCATTCAGAAATAAATGCTTATGACAGCGGCGATTATCAGCACTAATAGACTGAATGGACAAATTCTACGGGCACTAGTATCAGAATTATGGATGGACTCCAGATCATTAATTTCAATCCAACATCAACAGACTATTAGGCATTTACTTTTTGGTTTTCAATCTTGTCTCGGCAAGTTGAACAGACAACATGACCTTTCTTTTTTTTATAAGTTGAGATTGCCCTTTCACTATTCATAGTGCACATAACACATTTAAAGATGGGCATATATTGAATTTCACGAACTCAACTTTATAAATCACCCAAGTACTTTCTGTACTTGCTGATACTCCATATATATCAGTAATATTTTTCCCATCTCCAACCGCAGGAGCAATATGGATTAATTCTTTTCAACCTAGTTTCTAATGCCCCAAAAAAGAGCATTGCACAAAAAGGTAAATAGCAAACACCACCATTACACATGTCACTGTTCATAGTTAAATTTTGAAATGTTGGTTATTGTCCATAGAGGGAAGAATTCTTACCCTATTTGTTTTAAGATTCTGAAAGATGAGCTATTTCTCTAATTTCTTAAAAAATACAGATCATAGAGAAGTATTTAAATGGTCACAATATTTTGAGGCTTATGAAAAAGAGCTTTTAGATTTAAGAGACAAAGAAGTTACATTTTTAGAAATTGGAATATATTTAGGTGGCTCAATACCCATGTGGAAAGGTTTTTTCAAAAGGGCTTCCAAGCTTATATTTATTGATATTAATGAAAGTTGTTTAAGATTTAAGGAGTCTGACACGGAGATTTTAATTGGCGATCAATCAGACAAGACATTCTTGAATAAATTAATTGAAGATTATGCCCCTTTTGATATTGTTATAGATGATGGTAGTCACAAGTGCAATCATCAGATTATTTCATTTGAAACACTTTGGCCTTATCTTAAAAACAATGGAATTTATCTAGTTGAAGATACACATTCAAGTTATTGGCCTGGTTTTGGAGGAGGTTATAAAAATGAATCTAGCTTCATAGAATATTCGAAAAGAATAGTTGATAAAATGCATTCTTGGTGGACTGATCAAGATGATATTTTTCCTTTTGATCCTTTTGCCAAAGAAATTGGTGGTGTCAGATTCTATGATTCAATGGTTGCATTTACAAAGAAAAATAATAAGCCAAGACCAGTTCAAGTAAGGTCTGTCAATGGTCAGATAAGTACAGATAGTAGAGCTTTTGGCCTGAGAGAGAGGAAATCTAAATTTGGTTAAATTCAAAAAATTCTGAGAGGTGAAATAACTCAATCAAAGAGTTTACTATCTTTGAATTCGTTGCGCTCATTTTAAATTGTCAATAAAACTTATATGCAGGCGGTGGCAAATTTTATTTGCCTCCCAATAAAAAAGAAAAACCTTCCATAAGTATTACCTACTTCCTTGCAGGTCCTTCTTCAAAAGTCATACGTCTTAGAATGAGTGATTTCTAGGAATCCTGCCAGTAATAAATAACTCGGCCCACAATCAATCAACACCATTACACATATCACAGTTCTCATTTATTTTTATAAATGCTTGGTAATGTCGATAGAGGACACACGTCCTTCGCTTTCGACTATCTAAATCTAATGGAAGATCAAATTACAGCTGCTGAAAATGCAAAATCCATCTCAGGTGAAATATGCAAGTGGTCTGGGGCTGTATTTGGCATTTTGCTTGGACTTGGTTTTTTCTGGGCAGAAGCTCAAAAAAATGACTTAAAGACTCTTCCATGGTGGAAGCCAATATCAGTTCTTATCGCTGGTGCAGCTATTTCGGCTCATGGAAATAATGCAATAAACAACAAAAGAACAACAGAATTAACTGCTTTGTTAGTCAGATCCACTAATAGCGCTTCTGAATTACCCAAACAAGCAACACCAGAATACTCAGATCTTTTGGAAGATTCAGATAATAAATGAATAGCTTCTTACCTACTAGCTCTAACCGCTGAAATTTAAAACCATAGATAATGGGAATATCAATCAACAATGCCTAGTCAAACTTGCTGTAATTGGATTGTTCTTTTATTTCACTTATCTAATGACTAGGACGTAACGAGAAAGAGTTAATAGAAATAATGAGGTTTATAGAAATTACTGATTAATTTCTCGAGTTACAAGCAAAAACTTGTGCTTAAATGAATTTCATCATTTTACTTAAAAAATAATAGGGGTGAAATTTATCAACTCATTATTCTGTATACAGAAAATTGCAACCTATATCACAGAGAGATATTTTATTTTTATAAATAATTTCTGAGTAAATTCTAGATCTTTTAAAGGCCAATATTTTTAAAAATTCCACTAATAGAATAAACTTTATTTATCCTGTTCTTTTTATCAACTAGATTGTTAGCTTTCTTTTTTCGTTCTTTATCCTATGCATTTATAGATAGCCCGATCCTTCAAAAATTATTTCCAAGAGTTGAATCATGGAAATAAAGTGATAGTATTTTAATTACATAAGCTTTTTGGTTATTAATCTAAATTTTTTAATTAGTGCCTTTGCACCTAACTATAAATTTTACCTATACTAAAAATCTTTGATCAGCAAATCAACTCTTCTTAAAGTTTAATCGCTTAAGATTTCTTACTTAAACACTTCCAACCAAACGCGCGGATCATATGACTACTTATACAAAGCCAAATTATATCTATTATGACGAGTGGTTTGATAAAAATATTGATCCTATGGATTTAAATTATGAGAAAGAAAATAGATTTAGTAACTCAGTTCATGAACACTTTTATAAAATGTCAACACATAATATAATCATTGGCGGATCAGAGTCCATTAAAGATTTAGATAAATTCTATGACTGTAAAAATGGCTTCTGCCCCTTAACTGATGAAGAGCTTAAACATCTTTAATCGATTAAGATTCGTATATAAAAATAAATAGTGTCTTATTTGGTCGATCTTTTCTTTTCCTTGTCATTTTAATAGCTCCTAAAGACCATAATTATTCAAGCTCCAGCATTAAAGGGTGTTAGTTTAAGCTTTAATAAGCAAGAAAAGTCTAAGCGCAAACTTCGGATTTATCCTATTTATTTTTTAAGCAAGCCACATATTTAGAAAATAACACTTTAACTCTATACTATATTTACTTTTTATAGGAGCTATAAAATACTTACGAATAGATAATCTTTAAGATTTAGCCAGATATTGTATACATTGATAACTTATCTCGTAACCCAAATGATACTTATTAACTGATTAGGAAGTGATTCGATGATTATAAAAATATTCATCCCTATAAATTTTATTATACTCATCAACTATAGAAAGATTGATTTCTCATATAAATGCCTTTAGGAATGCATTTATAAATTAGGAATTAGCTATAAAATAATAAAGTATAAATAATAACTTAATCTTGTATTCATTAGTCAATCATATATATATCTAAATGTATATAATAATTACGAAGACTGATATGTTTATGAATAAACAAACAATCCAACCAACAATCTTAAATGAGATTTCATTTACCAACTACCAAATGCTTTTAAAGGGAATATGGACGGGTGTTTTAATTTCCTTAATCTTTCATCACCTAATAAATCATTAAAATTTATCAATATTTTGAAATCTATTCTTTTTAAATTGTTTGGCACTTAGATTATAGACGATGATATATAACACATCTCATTCAAATAATCAAAATATTTTGCAATTAAGCCTTCATTCGGTTCTCATATTTGAGGAATATCGTCTTGAGGATACTATTTAAATTTTCGTATTAATCGGAACATTTTTCTAAAGCTAAAATTGCCCAAATAACAATTAGAGTGACAGCAACGAAAGAAATAACGACTCCGAATAAGCCTACTAAACCCTTATTTACTCCACTTTATAAAAACGATCAAAGCAAATAACATCCCCAAAAGTAAAACATGACTAAGAAGCAAGAGAAGATTCCACTGTAATAGAGAAATCACTGGAGATACTTATACAGCAATAGTGACTTTCTATTTTACCGCTGGTGCAATAGCTTTAAGCTCTTCTTTAAGTTCACACTCTCTCTCATCAAGAACCTTGATACGTGATTGGTAAGTAGCCTCCAACCTCTTACGAGAAGTCTCGATATTATCGAGTTCTTCTTGGTGTTGAGTGCGCTTGAGCTTTTCTAATTGGCTATCAGAGACAACATAAACAGTTCGGTGAGGGGCAAAGAATGAATCAGAGAAAATAGTGTCAAATAAAGAGGAATACATCAGGTCTCCTTTGAAGTACATAACTACTTTGCCCCGACCATTTAAAATCTAAAAGGATATAAACCGAAGAAATATATTCGGTCTCCACCACTCAGATCGGTTGACACTACTGATTAGTGGGGGATACCGATAAGGTTTCTAATTTTAATTAATAGTATTCTCAAAATCTCTTGAACGAATATATTGCTCAATATTCATAACGTAGAATTCAAGCTCTTTTTCTTTATTCAAACCCCATTTAATTGATCATATTTTATGAAATCCTCAGAACAGTCTCTCAAGATGATTATGACAAATTCTATCGCAATCGAAAAAGACTATAACTCCAACAGTAAGGCGATGAAGTAAGCCGTAAGCATTTAAATACCCATCATCATTTATTGTTCTTCTTCTTTTCACGGGCAAGTGCATCATTTTCTAATGTTGAATTTATCAACCCTTGATAGTCACCACCTGCTGAGGCAAGACCGAACATCACAACAAAGCCTAAACCCGCAATAATCGTTACGACCCAAGTTCCTAATCCCATGTTGAGAGGTATTGCAAATAAAGGATAAGACATTTAAAAACTCATTAATATAAAGATCCTAGACATTTTTTCAACCATGACAAAGAATAAAATTAGAAATCCAAAAGTCGCCACTCTTTAATAAATAAGGACTGGCCTAAGCCAGTCCCATAGATTGTGATTTAATGAAAAATCACAGACACGAAAAGTAAAAGCGAAAAGGTAGTTTAAATTGAAATTTAAGCTCCTTTGGCATGATGGTAGGTGGCTGATATATTGCGAAACCAAGGGGAGAAGCTAAGAGGAGAAAGGAACAGGTGTTATTACCTCCTAAGACACCTAAAAAGAAAAGAAGCCTGAGAAACCAAGCATCCCTATAAATTCCCGGAAAAATCAAATCTTACCAGTCATTATTTCAATAGGATTTTGATTTTTTATTGTTGATCTAGTTAGGAACTACACCCAATAAAAATAAATCCGATTCTTGCTAGAAGTAATCAATCAAAAATGCCTTACGTCTTAGGAGGTGCATTCATCTTGTTGAGTAGTTACCTCTTTGGACGATTGGTTACCTTATTCTTTCACAGGCTCCATTAATCAATAAAGCTAAAAAAGACAAAGAAACTAAAGAGGGTTGACAGCCGATTGATACCTGGGGCTAACTTAGGTTAGTTCTTTTTTATTTGACTATCTTGTAGATCTGCGGGTGTAGTTCAGTGGTAGAACGTCAGCTTCCCAAGCTGAATGTCGCCAGTTCGAGTCTGGTCATCCGCTTAAAACAAATTTTATTCCTTAACTTCTCAACTTCTTTAAAATAATAGATAGATTAACTTGCTGATAACTTGGCTAGGTTTTTCTTGGGACTTCTTTTATAAGTTATGAAGAGGCTCAGATTATGGGAGGTATCGTTCCAAAACTGATTGCCTTTAGATTATTGATTGGATTAATTGGATATTTTGCTTTCAGACAAAGATGTTTGCTTGGGAAAGGAAGTAGTGGCAATCAGCTTTGATTTCATTCATGACAAAAGGAGTGTGTCAGCCAAAGAAATATAAAAGCAGAATTCTAAATTCCTTACTATCACTAACGGAGCACCAGGAGTGGAACCTGAAACCTAGTAATCCAAAAGACTCCGCGAATCACATATTTTGATTCTCAAAAAAAAAGCTGCAAATAAATTGCAGCCAATAGAAATATTGTTGATTAGGCAAATCATGCAAAATCAACTCATAAGATTTAAATCTCTATCCGAATAGAGCTGACGCTACACCAGCAACGGCGATTACTATTCCACCCCATTTAATGACAGGCTGGCTCTTGTCATAGGTATTTGAAACAAGAATGGCAGCGAGAAGGATCTCAACAAGGTTCTCATTGATCATGTGATTAGACCTGGTAAGTATTGTTTGATACTGTTTCTAGCAGGTGTTTAATTAAGTGGCCACCAATATTAAGGATGCAACTAACAAATCGTTAACACATTCAGAAGTTCTAAAGACCTAGTGTCCATTCTAAAAGAAGATTTATGTAACTTTTCAAACGCAAGTTAATTGACTATTACTAGTAATTGAAATCGATACGAGAAGATTCAGCGATGGCCTAAGATTAAATCGCTTCTAAATAATGGGGAAATAATTCCAAATGTAAAGGTTATTAAAGAATTAAAATCTTCTTTCTAACAAAATACAAAAGTTCAATAAAAAAAAAAGAGCTACCGTCATCATGGGAAATTTATAAGGATTATCACAAAAAGTACAGGCTCTTATCATTAAGGAAGCTTAAGAGACCTGAAAATGCTCTTCCTATAGAAATAATGAATCGATTCTTACTCTTCACAAAATCAAATGAGCAACATCACCAAAGCTAGAAATATTGGATTACCAGCGTTAATTGGTTTAGGTCTGGCATGGATTGGTGTTCAAATTATTGGCAACGAAAAAAGACTTGAAAAGAGAAGAATGGAGCTACAAGTTCAACTCGATGCAAAATCCATTAAACGTCTTTAAATGAACAACCTCTTACTACTTTTCGACACAGGAGTCTTAAATAATGTGCCTACTAAATTCCTATTAATTGATGCTGCCTTAGTGCTTGCAATAATTCCTATACTGTTTTTTGTTAATGGTAAAAATAAAAGGTCGTCCTTCTTCGGAAATTTAACTACTCAAAAACTATTAGAAAAGACTTCTATCAAACTTCCAGATAAAGAAAAACTTTTAAAACTTGAAAAACTTGCAATAAGTGAAGGTAGTGGAATTGAATTTGATTCACTTATTGGGGATTGGAAGTTTATCTCTGTCTGGACGAAAGGTAACGGCAATAAAGATTCAATTTTTAGTTCATTACTTAGAGTCTTCTCTGCAAACTTAGAACTCAAAAAAGAAATCTCAACTGAGGATACCCTAAAGTTTTCGATTATTAACTCCATTCAATTTGCATTATTCTCTATAAAGTTTTCTGGTTCTGGTTATTTGAAAGGGAAACAACCATTATTACCCTTCTTCTTTAACCTTATTGAACTAAAAGCTGATTCAAATGTGTTATTTAGAAGATCTCTTGATGAGCCAGAAGAAAAACAAAAGCCATTCTTTGCATTAATTGCAATAGAAAAAAATGGCGCATGGCTTTCAGCTAGAGGAAAAGGAGGTGGTCTATCTCTTTGGTTGAAAGATTGATTGAGATGGTTATTTTCCAGAGGTTCACCTTTATAGCTATGTAAGATTCAAACAAAATGTGACTTCCAATTTCTAAGCGAATAGAAATGAAATTGTAAAAACGGCAGGATGGGTTAATAAAACGCTTGCAAGTTCGACTCAATATTTTTCTAACCAGAAAACACTACAGTAAGAAATCTGGTTACACAAAGATATTCAAACCTTCTTTTAACTCTTGAACACTAAAGAAACATCAAAAAAGGATCAAGATGAAGGTATAATTTATAAACCAGATCCTAAGCAGGGAGATAATTGGACAAATTGGGGAAAAGAACTCTATCACTGGGTCACTGAAGTATCTCAAGTAAGGGGTGAGGAAACTCAAAATTACTGAAACAAAAGACGGATTATAAGAATTAAAGCTCAGATTTCAATTGAGGTTATGCTACTTAAAAATTAAAGACCTATTACCAAAAATTTTTAATTGCCCACCTCCCAAAAATGGAAGAAAAGATCTGGAGAATAATTACTTTTAGAAAATCAATTACCAAAGTGTCTTTATATCTCTTGTAATTAGACATTTATAATTTTTTATAAATATGTATATAAAGGTGATAAAAATGGATAATCCAAAAGTAATCATCAAAAAATACTTATTTGAATATGAGGTTGGATTATCTACTTACGATTTAACCTTAATCTCAATGAATAAAAATAAAAAAAAGGATAGCTCGTTGATTAAAGAAGAAACAAATACAACTTATTTGATATAAGCAAAAGAGAATAAGAGTAAAGGGAAAGAAAAAATGACACAAAAGCCCACACTTCATTGAACAGGTAAATATAGTCAATATTCTTCAAAGATTCTGGTTAGTTCACATGGTGAACAAAGAAATTCAAAGTTATCGACATGAACATCTTAATTTGGGTATTATTTACGATCCCATTAATGGATAAACACGTTTATATAGGTTCAGCAACAATATTTACGGTCTGAGTCTGCACAGGC